>NZ_JAMYMF010000004.1:0-298232 GCF_040318415.1 Mesorhizobium sp. M1163
GGCTCAAAGGCCCAAAGAGGGGTCGGTCTCCCGTCCGCCACCGCACCTGCTTTCATAGCAGAGTCGGCAAGGAATAAGTTACAAGGGGGCGCGACGAATCGCTACAGAATGCAGTTGATCGGCCCCGCCCTAATGCGCCTCTTCCCAGTTGTTGGCGGCGCGGGCGTCGACGTGCAGCGGCACCGACATCGATACCGCCGGCATGGCGGCGTTCTCCATGACGTGGCAGACGACGGGAATCGTCGCCTCGACCTCGGCTTCGGCCGTCTCGAAGACCAGTTCGTCATGCACCTGCAGCAGCATGCGGGCGGAAAGCTTCGCCTTCTCCAGCGCCTCGTCCATGCGGATCATGGCGCGACGGATGATGTCGGCGGCGGTGCCCTGCAGGCGTGCGTTGATCGAGGCGCGCTCGTTGAACGCCCGGATCGAGGGGTTTGACGATCTGATCTCCGGGTAGTGGATGCGGCGGCCGAAGATGGTCTCGACGAAGCCGTGCTCGCGCGCATAGGCCTTGGTGGCGTCGATATAGTCGCGGATGCCGGGGAAGCGCTCGAAATATTTCTTGATGTAGTCACCGGCTTCTTCGCGTGCGATCGACAGCTGGTTGGCGAGGCCAAAGGCCGAAATGCCGTAGATGATGCCGAAATTGATCGCCTTGGCACGGCGGCGCACTTCCGAAGGCATGCCCTCGACCGGCACGTTGAACATTTCCGAGGCGGTGATGGCGTGGATGTCGGCGCCGTCGGCGAAGGCCTGCTTGAGCTGCGGGATTTCGGCGACATGGGCGAGCACGCGCAATTCGATCTGGCTGTAGTCGGCGGAAACCAGCTTGTTGCCCTTGTCGGCGATGAAGGCCGTCCTGATCTTTCGCCCCTCGACGGTGCGCACCGGGATGTTCTGCAGATTGGGATCCGAGGACGACAGCCGTCCGGTCGTCGTCGCGGCAAGCGCGTAGGAAGTGTGGACGCGCTTGGTGTCGGGATGGATGAAGCCGGGCAGCGCATCGGTATAGGTCGATTTCAGCTTGGTCAGCTGGCGCCAGTCGACGATCTTACGCGGCAATTCGTGGCCTTCGGCGGCGAGGTCTTCGAGAAGCTGCGCCGAGGTCGACCACTGGCCGGTCTTGGTTTTCGCACCGCCGGGCAGGCCCATCCTGCCGAACAGGATGTCGCCAAGCTGTTTTGGCGAGCCGATGTTGATGTGCTCGCCGACCAGCTGGTAGATCTCGTCCTCGAGCCGCGCCGCACCTTGTGCCAGTTCGCCGGAGAGCCGCGACAGGATCTGCCGGTCGACGGAGATGCCGCGTTGTTCCATCCGTGCCAGGACTGGCACCAGCGGCCGTTCCAGCCGTTCATAGACCGAGACCAGGCCCTTGGCGGCAAGGCGTGGCTTCAGCACCTGCCAGAGCCTGAGCGCGACGTCGGCGTGCTCGGCGCCGTAAGCCGTCGCCTTGCCGAGGTCGGCCTGATCGAGGCCGACGAAGTTTCTTCCCGAACCGGCCAGTTCCTTCAGCGGAATGGTCGCGTGGCCGAGCCATTTATCGGCCAGCGCCTCCAGGCCATGGCCACCATGGGTGCCGGCCTCGAGCACGTAGGAGATCAGCATGGTGTCGTCATAGGGGCCGATCTCGATGCCATGACGGCTCATGACGACGAGGCGGTATTTCATGTCGTGCACGATCTTGAGGACAGATTTGTCCTCGAGCAGCGGCTTGAGCAACGCTAGTGCGTCGCGGATCGAGATCTGGTTGTCGACCGCGCCGCCGCCGAGCAGGTCGCCATTGCCGTTTTTATGGGCAAGCGGCACGTAAGCGGCATGGCCAGGCGCGACGGCCATGGCAAGGCCGATCAGTTCGGCCCGCATCGGATCGGGCGAGGAGGCCTTAACGTCGAAGGCGACGATGCCTCTCTCCATCGCCTCGGCGATCCAGGCCTTCAGCGTCGCGGCGTCGCGGATGCAGGCGTAGGCGCCGGTGTCGATCTTGCGGGCGGTCGCAGCCTCCAGGCGAAGCGCCGAAAGCAGCGATGGGGTGTCGCCTTGCCTGGCTGCGGCCGGGGCTTCGAGTGCCGCTTCGTCCGACGGCGGTGCGCTCTCGGCGGCCGCGGGCACGCCAAAACCCATATCGGGGCCATGCGCGGTATCGGCACGCTCTATCGTCACGGCAGTGGCCGCAACGTCGCCCGCGTCGGTTCCGGTCGCTTCGGCGACGCGGCGGGTCAGCGTCGAGAATTCCATGGTCTTGAGAAAGCCGATCAGCCTGGGACCGTCCGGCGCGTGCAACACGAATTCGTCAAGCCCTTCGGTCACCGGCACGTCGTTCTTCAGCGTCACCAGATCACGCGAAATGCGCGCCTTGTCGGCGTTGGCGATGATCGATTCGCGCCGCTTGTCCTGCTTGATCTCGCCGGCGCGGGCGAGCAGCGTATCGAGGTCGCCGAACTGTTCGAGCAATTGCGCCGCCGTCTTCGGCCCGATGCCGGGCACGCCTGGCACATTGTCGACCGAATCGCCGGTCAGCGCCTGCAGGTCGATCATTTTCTGCGGCGGCACGCCCCACTTCTCGATCACCTCGGGAACGCCGATCTGGCGGTCCTTCATCGGGTCGTACATGGCAACCGTTGGGCCAACCAGTTGCATCAAATCCTTGTCGGAAGAGATGATGGTGGTGTCGGCGCCGGCTTCGCAGGCAAGCCGGCAATAGGTGGCGATCAGGTCGTCGGCCTCGTAGCCTTCCGTTTCGATGCATGGCAGGTTGAAGGCCCTGGTCGCCTGACGAATCAGGCCGAATTGCGGGATCAAATCTTCCGGCGGCGCCGAGCGGTTGGCCTTGTATTCGGGGTAGAGGTCGTTGCGGAAGGTTTTCGACGAATAGTCGAAGATCACGGCGAAATGCGTCGGCACGATGCCGACATCGGTGTTGCGGGCGTCCTGCGTCAGCTTCCAGACCATGTTGCAGAAGCCGAGCACGGCACTGGTCGGCAGCCCGTCGGACTTGCGCGTCAGCGGCGGCAGTGCGTGATAGGCGCGGAAGATGTAGCCGGAGCCGTCGATAAGGAAGAGATGATCGCCTTTTTTCATGGCACGAGGGATAGCGCGGCGCAGCGCCGCGGTCCATGCCAAAGGCGGCTTGTGGCAAGCGTTCCGGCAACACCCTGACAAATGGCGCGAGATCGGCCGACCCATGAGGGCTTGGCCGGAGCTTTGTTCGCTCACGCCTATGTTACGAAAGTGTAATTTTTGTGCCCTTGAATCGCCACGTTCGCAGACACAGATAAATGCCATCGGCAGTTTTCGCCGAAGTCCGGAGCAAGGCCCGTCCCCCGCCTATCCCGGACACTTGCGGCAGCCTATCCCCCCTCTCCGGGCTGCCGCATCGTTTCGAGTAAGGCCGCCGTGGTTCCCCCTCCACCACGGCGGCATTTTTTTGCCTTTCGACCCGATCCTGCCCGTGGCCCAACGGTCGCGGGCTTTTCGTTTGGCCGCATGGGCTCTAGATTCGCCGCCAGAATCGAAAGGCCCGCCTATGTCCGCAGTTTCCCCTGTCCTCGACCGCCTCGACAAGAACTTCGACCAGAGCCTGGAACGCCTGTTCGGCCTGCTCGGCATCAAGTCGATCTCCACCGATCCGGACTACGCGGCCGACTGCCGCAAGGCCGCTGAATGGCTGGTCGCCGAGCTCAAGCTGATCGGCTTCGACGCCAGCGTGCGCGACACGCCGGGGCATCCGATGGTGGTCGCGCATCACGACGGGCCGGCAGGCGCGCCGCATTTGTTGTTTTACGGCCATTACGACGTCCAGCCGGTCGATCCGGTCGAGCTGTGGGAAAGCGACCCGTTCGCACCGGCGGTCAAGGAGATCGAGCCCGGCCACAAGGTGATCACCGGCCGCGGCGCGGCCGACGACAAGGGTCAGCTGATGACTTTCGTCGAGGCTTGTCGCGCGTGGAAGCAGGTGTATGGCGGATTGCCGTGCCGCATCACGATCCTGTTCGAGGGCGAGGAGGAGTCCGGATCGCCGTCGCTGAAACCGTTTCTCGAACCGAATGCGGATGAGCTCAAGGCCGATTTCGCGCTGGTCTGCGACACCGGCATGTGGGACCGCGATACGCCCTCGATCTGCGTCTCGCTGCGCGGGCTGGTCGGCGAGGAGATCACGGTGACGGCCGCCGACCGCGACCTGCATTCCGGGCTCTATGGCGGTGCGGCCGCCAATCCGATCCGCATCCTGGCAAAAATCCTGGCCGACATCCACGATGAGGATGGTCACGTCACCATTCCGGGTTTCTATGACGGCGTCGAGGAAACGCCCTCGCAGATATTGCAGTCGTGGCTGTCGCTGGGCGAGACCGCCGAGACCTTCCTCGGCCCGATCGGCCTGTCGATTCCGTCCGGCGAAAAGGGCCGCTCGGTGCTCGAACTGACCTGGGCGCGCCCGACGGCCGAGTTCAACGGCATCATCGGCGGCTATACCGGCAAGGGCTTCAAGACGGTGATCGCCGCGCAAGCCTCGGCAAAAGTCTCCTTCCGCCTCGTCCACAAACAGGATCCGGCAAAAATCCGCGCCGCCTTCCAGGCATTCGTCAGGCAGCGCGTTCCGGCCGACTGCTCGGTCGAATTCCATCCGCACGGCGCCTCGCCGGCGATCCAGCTTTCCTACGACTCGCCCTTTCTCGCCAAGGCCAAGCAGGCGCTGTCCGACGAGTGGCCGAAGCCGGCGGTGGTGACCGGCAGCGGCGGCTCGATCCCGGTGGTCGGCGATTTCCAGACCTATCTCGGCATGGAATCGCTGCTGGTCGGTTTCGGTCTTGACGACGACCGCATCCACTCGCCGAACGAGAAGTACGAGATGAGCTCTTTCCACAAGGGCCAGCGCTCCTGGGCGCGCATTCTCGAGGCGCTGACACGCTGAAATTGCGTCACAATCAACTTTGTGTTGATTTTTCACCGGATCACGGCAAGGACGGGCACGGCCCGTCGCGTATCGCTGCACGGGGCCGCGACCGGAGAAGACGATGAGCGACATACGTTTCCACAAAAACGATTTGCCCGGCCTGCTGCATTACGATGTCGGGGCGGTCGCTATCGACACCGAGACGCTCGGGCTGAACCCGCATCGCGACCGGCTCTGCGTCGTGCAGATCTCACCGGGCGACGGCTCGGCCGACGTCATCCAGATCGCGCCCGGCCAGAGGAAGGCGCCGAACCTCGTCAGCCTGCTGAAGAATCGCAGCATCACCAAGCTCTTCCACTACGGCCGCTTCGATCTCGCCGTACTCTACAACGCCTTTGGCGTCATGCCGGAGCCGGTGTTCTGCACCAAGATCGCGTCGCGGCTGACGCGCACCTACACCGACCGGCACGGGCTGAAGGACATCTGCTTCGAGCTTCTCGGGGTCGGCCTGTCGAAGGCGCAGCAATCCTCGGACTGGGCGGCCGAGACGCTGTCGCCCGAGCAGCTCGAATATGCCGCCTCCGACGTGCTCTACCTGCACCGGCTGCGCGACGTGCTGAGCGCGCGGCTGGCGCGCGACAACCGGACCAGGGAGGCCGATGCCTGCTTCCGCTTCCTGCCGACGCGTGCGAAACTCGACCTGATGGGCTGGGATGAAGAGGATATCTTCGCCCACAGCTAATGGCCCTCTGGCACTTTAACGCCATCGGCCGGGAGGAATTGAAATGGCTGCGCGAAAACCAATCGAAACGGCACCGAAGGACGGCTCCAAGGTCACCGTCTACTGGCAGGACAGCGACGGCGTGATTAACGAGAGCATCGCGCAATACCGTTCGCTCGACCGGCTGAAGGCGGCCGGCGGCGACTGGGACGAAAGCGACGCCGGCTGGTGGGCCTATACGGACGGCCATACGCAAAAGAAGATCGAACCGATCAGCTGGCGGCCGGCCTCCGACGACCCGGACGCGGACGACTGAGGGTTGTCGCAACCGCCGACCTGAAGTGATTATTCTGAGGCGAAGCGTATTTTGTTCTTGCTTTGTGCCGGCAGCTATGCTACTAATTCCACTATGGTGCTCATTGGCGCCAACGACCCGCCCGCCGAGGCGGGTTTTTCGTTTCGGCTTTGGCGCTGTCGCGGGCCGCGCGTGCTTCGCAAGTGATTGAATACAGTTTACTTCGATTTTTCCCGACTTAACCCGCCCTTAAATCGCCGCATCTAGTCTTCAACCCGAACGCCATAGGCATGGGGAAGACAGCACAGCGCATGGCGAACCGGAAAGACAGCCGCATCGAGCCCAGCTTCGAGGCATCGCCGGGGGCGAGATCCTCGGCCGGTTTTTCGGTGAGCGAGGAGGACCGCGTCGTGCCGAACAACCGCAAAGCCGCCGCAAAGCGCAAATCGACCAAGGCCAAGCCGTCACGCGGCGGGCGCGGCAAAGGCCGGCGCGGCGCGTTCGGCGTGCTTGGCCGGCTGTTCTACTGGTGCTTCGTGCTGGCCATCTGGGGCGGTATCGCCACTGCCGGCATCGTCGTCTATTACGGCGCGAAAATGCCGGCGGCCACCACCTGGGCCATTCCCGACCGCGCCCCCAACATCAAGATCGTCTCGGTCGACGGCCAGCTGCTTGGCAATCGCGGCATGAGCGGCGGCGAGGCCGTCGGCCTGCACGAAATGTCGCCCTATATTCCCGAGGCCGTCATCGCCATCGAAGACCGCCGCTTCTATTCGCATTTCGGCATCGACCCGATCGGCCTTTCCCGGGCAATGATGACCAATGTGCTCGGCGGGCATTTTTCGCAGGGCGGCTCGACGCTGACCCAGCAGCTGGCCAAGAACCTGTTCCTGACGCCGGACCGCACGCTGGAGCGCAAGGTGCAGGAAGTGCTTTTGGCGCTGTGGCTCGAGCACAAGCATACGAAGGACCAGATCCTCGAAATGTACCTCAACCGGGTCTATTTCGGCTCGGGCGCCTATGGCGTCGAAGCGGCCTCGCGCCGCTATTTCGGCAAGAGCGCGCGCGACGTCACGCTGTCGGAGGCGGCACTTCTCGCCGGTCTGCTCAAGGCGCCGTCGCGGCTGTCGCCGGCACGCGACCCGAAGGCGGCCGAGCAGCGCTCGCAGCTGGTGCTCGCCGCGATGCGCGACGAGGGCAAGATAAGCGCCAAGGAGATGACCACGGCGATGAGCGCGCCGGCGACGCGCGCGCCGTCCTACTGGACCGGCTCGGAAAACTATGTCGCCGATACGATCATGGAAGAACTGCCCGACCTGATCGGTGACGTGCGCCGCGACATCGTCGTCGACACGACCGTCGATCTGACGCTGCAGAAGCTCGCCGAGCAATCGATCCGCCGGCTGATCGACCAGAGCGGCAAGAAGCTCAATGTCAGCCAGGGCGCGCTGGTGTCGATCGACAATTCCGGCGCGGTGCGCGCCATGGTCGGCGGCTATGATTATTCGACCAGCCAGTTCGACCGCGCCTCGGAAGCGCGCCGCCAGCCGGGCTCGGCGTTCAAGCCGTTCGTCTATATGGCGGCGCTGGAATCCGGCCGTACGCCGGACAGCGTGCGCAATGACGCGCCGATCAAGATCGGCAACTGGACGCCCGACAATTACGGCGGCAAATATTTCGGCAAGGTGACGCTGGCGACGGCGCTGGCAAAATCGCTGAACTCGGTGGCCGCGCAGTTGACTATGGAAGTAGGGCCGAACGCGGTAGTCGAGGCGGCGCACCGCATGGGCATCCAGTCAGAGCTGACGGCCAACACTTCGATTGCGCTGGGCACCTCGGAAGTGACGCCGCTGGAACTGACCTCGGCCTATGTTCCCTTCGCCAATGGCGGTTACAAGCCGGACATCCATTTCATCCGCCGGGTCACGACGAGCGACGGCAAGGTGCTCTACGAAAACAATGGCGGCGGTGCGCCGCGCGTCGTCAAGCCCGATGTCGTCGGCATGATGAACTCGATGATGACCGGCACGGTCGAGATCGGCACGGCCAGGAAGGCGGCGTTCGCCTGGCCGGCGGCCGGCAAGACCGGCACCAGCCAGAACTCGCGCGACGCCTGGTTCATCGGCTATACCGCCAACCTCACCACCGGCGTCTGGTTCGGCAATGATGACGGCAGCGCGATGAAGAAGGTCACCGGCGGCGCCTTGCCCGCGCAGGCCTGGCACGAGTTCATGGTCGCCGCGCATGAGGGCGTGCCGGTGCGGCCGCTGCCCGGAACCTGGAAATCGACGCCGCCCGACACCGTCGTCCCGGACGAGATACCGGCCGACACGGCACCGCCGGCGCCGGTCGCGTCCGTTGGCCAATCGGCGCCGCCTGCGGCAGCTACGCAGCCCGCTTCGCGTCCCGTGCGCCCTGCTGAGACGGTCGATGCCGGCGGCCTTGCCATGCCGGGCGTCGACAGTGCCACCGGATCGATCAAGCATCCGGTGCCGCCCGGCGAAGTTGGCGGCCCGGTCAAGAAGCGGCAGACCTCGATCCTGGACATTCTGGGCGGAGGTTAGGCGATGTCCGGTGAACCGGCCAAGCCGGCTGACGTCAAAGGATACAAGCGTCTAAGCACGTGGCAGTGGCTCTTGCTGCTCGGGATGACCGTTTGTGTCGTGGTCATTCGGCATCTGCCGTATCTCTATTTCCCCAATCCGGCATACCTCGATCAGGAAAGAATCGGAGCGGTATACGGCTCCGTCATCATGGGTCTTTTGTTGCCTTATGGGGTGGCCTGGGGCGTTGCGCGTCTGGCCGGGCGCTCGCGTGGCGCGTTCTTAGGGGTTATCTGAACGTTGGCGGCTCTGGTCTTTGTTCTCAATCTCGGCCTGTATGTGCAGTGTCCGACCTGCTATTGAACGGTTGCCAGCAGCCACGCAACCGGCCCTGTGATCTTCTGGCGGCCTCTCGTCATTGTAACCATATTCGGTTAGATCACGCGCCGGAGACCGCGACATGGCTGAACCCGACACCAGAAAAACCATCGTGCTGACCGGCGCCAGCCGTGGCATCGGCCATGCCACGGTCAAGCGCTTTTCACGCGAAGGCTGGCGCGTCATCACCTGCTCGCGTCAGGCCTTTGCCGAGGACTGCCCGTGGCCGGCCGGCCCGGAAGACCACATCAAGGTCGATCTCGCCGACCAGGAAGATGTCGGCATCGCCATCTCCGAGATCCGCCACCGGCTCGAGGCCCATGGCGGGCAGTTGCACGCGCTGGTCAACAATGCCGGCATCTCGCCGAAGCTCAAGGACGGCAACAGCCGCATGAACTCGATCGACACGCCGATGCATGTCTGGCGCGACGTCTTCCAGGTGAATTTCTTCGCGCCGATCATGCTGGCGCGGGGCCTGTTCAAGGAGCTGGCGTCAGCCAAGGGTTCGATCGTCAACGTCACCTCGATCGCCGGCACCCGCGTGCATCCTTTCGCCGGCACCGCCTACGCGACCTCGAAGGCGGCACTCGGCTCGCTGACGCGCGAGATGGCGCATGATTTCGGTCCGCACGGCATTCGCGTCAACGCCATTGCGCCGGGCGAGATCGACACCGCGATCCTGTCGCCGGGCACGGAAAAAATCGTCGAGACCATTCCGCTGAGGCGGCTCGGCACCACCGCGGAAGTCGCCGACATCATCTTCTTCCTGTGCTCGCAGCAGGCGTCCTACGTGACCGGCTCGGAAATCCACATCAACGGCGGCCAGCACGTTTGAGCGGTTGGTTTTGATCAATCGTTGACGCTGCCCCTCATCCCCCTGCCGGGACCTTCTCCCCGTGAAGAACGGGGAGAAGGGGCTTGACCGCTACGCTGGCGGGGCAGCGCAGGCTTAGGCTGCCGTGGGCGCTTTCGGTGCTGCCAAAACCTCCTCGACGATCCCGCGGGCGATCTCGCGTTCACCCATGATGACGGTGTCGGCACCAAGGCCCTTGAGGTGCTCGACCTCGGCATCGGAATGGGCGCGGGCGATGATCTCGATTGTCTGATTGGCGGCGCGGGCGCGCAGCACGACCTGCCCGGCCTCGAAGGCGTTGGGGATGGCCAGGATCAGCCGCTTCGCGCCCTCGGCATTGGATGCGGCGAACACGTCGCCATTCGCCGCGTTGCCGGCCACGGTTTCGACGCCTTCGGCCTTGAGCTTCGCCAACGTCTTGTCGGCATCCTCGATGACGAGGAAGGGCAGGGCGGCCTGCTTCAGCGACGCGCCGACGAGGCTGCCTACGCGGCCGTAGCCGATCAGGATGGTGTGGCCGGTCAGCCTCGTCCTGGGCGGCGGGCCATCCTCCTTCGCGGGCGCCGCGACCGAAGCCACCTGGCCGGGTTCGGTCGCCGGGCCGATCGGCCTTGCTTCGCCGGACGGCGCCGTCCTGCCGGCGCGTGCTTCCAGCCAGGGTTTCATCCGGTCGGCGGCAAGAAACATCAGCGGATTGAGGACGATCGACAGGATGGCGCCGGCGAGGATGAGGTCGCGACCTTGTTCGGGCAGCAGTTTCAGCCCGACGCCGAGTTCGGCCAGGATGAACGAGAATTCGCCGATCTGGGCAAGGCTTGCCGAAATCATCAATGCCGTTGCGACCGGATAGCGGAAAACGACGACGATGACGAAGGCTGCCAGCGACTTGCCGATAACGATGATGGCCAGCGTGGCCAGGATCGGCCAGCCATTGCTGATCAGGCTGAACGGGTCGAACAGCATGCCGACCGAAACGAAGAACAGCACGGAAAAGGCGTCGCGCAGCGGCAGCGATTCCTCGGCCGCCCGATGGCTGAGTTCGGATTCGCTCATGATCATGCCGGCGAAGAAAGCGCCGAGAGCCAGCGACACGCCGAACAGCTTGGCCGCGCCGAAGGCGACGCCAAGCGCAATCGCAAGCACCGCCAGCCGGAACAGTTCGCGCGATCCGGTATGGGCGACGTAGTGCAGGATCCAGGGGATAAGCCGGCGGCCGACCACCAGCATGACCACGACAAAGGCCGCGACCTTGGCCAGTGTGATGCCGACGACGCCCCAGACGCCGTAGCTCGCCGGCAGCGACAGCAGACCGCCGGAGCGCACCTCCACCTGCTCCTGGCCGCCGAGCACGCCGGCCAATGCCGGCAAAAGCACCAGCGCCAGCGCCAGCACCATCGCCAGATCCTCGACGATCAGCCAGCCGACAGCGATGCGGCCACGCTCGGTCTCGATCAGCCGCCGCTCCTGCAGCGCGCGCAACAGCACCACGGTCGAGGCCACGGAAAGCGCCAGGCCGAAGACCAGCCCGGCGCCCATCGACCAGCCGAGCATCCAGGCGAGGCCGGCGCCAAGGGCTGTCGCGAAGCCGATCTGCACGATGGCGCCGGGCACGGCGATGGCGCGGACCGACAACAGGTCCTTCAGCGAGAAATGCAGGCCGACGCCGAACATCAGCAGGATGACGCCGATCTCGGCCAGTTCATTGGCGAGGCCGGCATCGGCAACGAAACCCGGCGTGTTCGGTCCAACCAGAACGCCGGCGATGAGATAGCCTACCAGCGGCGGCACGCGAAAACGGTTGGCAAGTGCGCCGAAGACGAAAGCCAGCCCCAGACCGGCAACGATGGTGGCGATAAGGGGCGTGTCATGCGGCATTGTCTATGGAGCGCCTTCAGGAATTGCCATGTCGGACGTGCGCCGCCCGAAAGCCGCCGCCTCGGCAGTATGGGGGCTCGGACAGTCGCGAGACAACCCGCAATCCCCATGAAATCGATGGCAAAGAAGCAAAAGGCAGAGAGCCGGTAAGCGTTGCCACCCGGCGCGGCCTGCTCTAGGCAGGCGATTGATACGGAAAAGGGCTTATCCCGTTCGCGCAGGCAGACGCTGCTAATTGTGCATTGATAGAACTGAGATTCATCCGTTAGCAGACCGAAGCGGTCCTCGGGATGGAAGATGGGTGCGACGCATCAGGCACGATTCGCCAACCCGTGTCCTGTCAGATCGTGGCAGCCTCCTACTGCGCCACAGGCGTTTTTGAAGCCGGGCGCTTGCGGATGAGACAATCTTCGACAAAGACTTTGGGAAAGCGGAGAACCTTGGAGGAAGTATGGTTGAAATCGCCAATACAGCCGCAGAGCACATTGAGAGTTTCCATGCGGCTCTCGACGTTGTCGCGCGGGAGCGAAAATACCTGACCATGCTTGAAGCGTTCCCGCTTCCTGAGACACGCGATTTCGTTTTGAATATGATTAAGCAGCGAAACCCGCATATCGTGGCGACGGAAGGAGACCGCGTTGTGGGATGGTGCGACATCACCCGCCATTTCTTTCCATCTCACGCTCATCGCGGAAGTTTAGCGATAGGAATCATACCCGATTATCGTGGACAAGGATTGGGCCGTCGCCTTATCACCGCCGCCTTAGAAAAGGCTCGGCAAGAAAACTTCGTTCGCGTTGAACTCTCGGTCCACGCCGATAATAGCCGGGCCATAACGCTGTATGAGAAAACTGGTTTCGTTACGGAAGGTGTCCTCAGGCGTAGTGTTTGCATTGATGGTCGCTATGTCGACACCATCTGCATGGCCGTGATGCTCGACGGTCAATGACGATGCTGGCGCATCCCGACCGACAGTACGTTTTGTCGCCGTGATCCGGCCCCCGGTCAGCTTTGAACCGATTGGAACGTGGCGAAGGAGGCCCATTTCGACATCTTCCGGAGCGAGGCTTGGAGGGTGAACGTGCCGCCTTGTGTTTCTCTCCTCACCCTTGCGTCGGGGTGGGAGGGCGGAACGCTGCCCCTCATCCGCCTACCGGCACCTTCTCCCCGTAAGTGACAGGGAGAAGGGGCTTGGACGCAACGCTGGCAGCCCCCTCTCCCCGTCTTTCACGGGGGTCCGAAGGACGGGCGAGACAAGCGGCTCGCCCCGGAATGGGTAAGGGTGAGGGGCAGCACAAACCTGATGCGATTGCCCTGGGCTGCTTCAGCCTCACGATCAATAAGGAATGTACGCACCGCCGATGCCCGATCAGGTCGCCTGCAGCAGGCTCTCGATATCGGGTATGCTGTGGTTGGTCAGCGTCTTTGGAATTTCGGCCGTTATCTTGTCGGTGACCTCCTTGTGCAGTTTCCGGCGCATGTCGCCCAGCACTGGCGGCGGTGCGATCAGCACGATCTCCTTGAAGGTGCCGCGATGCGCGAGCTTGTAGAGCCGGTCGGCAATCTCGTCGGCAAAACGCTCCTTGCCGAGGCGGTGCCAATCGGTGTCCTCGACCGCACTGCGGTGGACGGAAGGGCCGTCGCTGTAGCGGCCGGGGCGGTCCGTGCCTTGCTCTCGGGTTGCCGGATTTTCCTGCTCCATCTCGTGCACGACCTGAAGGTCGGGATATTGGACGTCTCCACGGTTCTCGAGGAACAGCGCCTTTTCGCCATCTGCCACCACGATCCACAGTCCGCGTTTCAGTCTGACGTTGCTCATGGGGCGCTCCTTTTTGATTTTTCAAGCCCATAGCCGGGCCTTTGCCGCAGGGGCATGACCGGGCTTGGCCCTATAGAGCAAACGCGTGCCGAGGCGTGAATGTTCCGGTACTCGGACCCGGTATCTCCGACAGGAGCCGGCGAGAGCGCCAGGCTGTCTTTGATGGCTCGGCTGGCATGCGGCGGCTTTAATCTACTAAATTGGTAGAAATTGGAAAAATCTGTTTTGTGGCTGGCTCGGCAAGCCGCTAGAAAGGCAGCGGATCAAGGGCCGCAACAGCAGCTTCAATCCGCTCCGCATCTGAATGTGGAATATTTTTCTCTTGGCCGTTATGCTTGCAGAAAAGAGATTGCCTGCTACGAAGCGATGCGCGAGTGGGTGCCTTCTGGTTTTTCGCGGCCCCGCGTAGAACTGGCAAACGGTTCCAGGATTCCGCTCGTCATGCCGCAAGCCAAGCCTAAGCTCAATGCCTTTCCCGTCTTCATGCGGGTCGAGGGCGAAGCCGTCGCCATCGTCGGCGGCGGCGAGGAAGCGCTGGCCAAGGCGCGGCTGCTCGCTCAGTCGAGCGCTGTGCTGCGCATCGTCAGCGATGCCGCAAGCGCCGATCTGCTGGCCTGCATCGCCGAGACGGGCGCCACCCACATTGCCGACGCCTATAATGCAGCACATCTCAATGGTGCGGTGATGGTGTTTGCCGCCAGCGGCGATGAGGCGCTCGACCGCCGCGTTGCCGGGGATGCGCGCCGGCTGGGCATTCCGGTCAATGCCGTCGACCGGCCGGAGCTCTGCGATTTCTTCACGCCGGCACTGGTCAACCGCGCGCCGGTCGCCATTGCCATCGGCACGGAAGGTGCCGGCCCGGTGCTTGCGCAGATGCTGCGCAGCCGCATCGACCGCATGCTGTCGCCCTCGCTCGGGCCGCTCGCGGCACTTGCCGCGTCGTTTCGCGGCGCCGCCGAAAAGCTGCTGCCGAAGGGCAATGCCCGCCGCCGCTTCTGGAGCGATTTCTTTGGCGGCGCGCCGGCCCGTGCCGTGGAGGCCGGCGAGCTTTCGCAGGCGCATGATGCCGCCGTCGGCCTGCTGCTTTCGAACGAACCGGCATCGGGCCATATCGCGCTTGTAGGCGCCGGTCCCGGCGCCGAGGACCTTTTGACGCTGCGCGCCCATCGCCTGCTGATGGAAGCCGACGTGATCGTCCATGACGCGCTGGTGCCGGAGGCCATCGTCGCCATGGGCCGCCGCGATGCCGAACGCCTGCCGGTCGGCAAGCGCAAGGGCTGCCATTCCAAGAGCCAGGCCGAGATCAATGCGCTGCTGGTCGAGCTTGGCCACGCCGGCAAGCGCGTCGTGCGGCTGAAGTCCGGCGACCCGCTGGTGTTCGGCCGGGCCGGCGAGGAGATGGCGGCACTTCGCGATGCCGGCGTCGCCTACGAAGTGGTTCCGGGCGTCACCGCGGCCTTCGCCGCCGCCGCCGATTTCGAACTGCCGCTGACGTTGCGCGGCGTGTCGTCGTCGATGGTGTTCACCACCGGCCACGACCTCAAGGGAAATTCGCTGCCCGATTGGGCAAAGCTCGCCATTTCGGGCGCGACGGTCGCCGTCTATATGGGGCGCTCGGTCGCCGCCGAGGTCGCCGGCCGGCTGATCGAAGCCGGCCTGTCGCCGGACACGGCCGTCGCCGTGGTCGAGAATGCCAGTCTTGCCAACCGCCGCCGTTTCCACGGCACGCTCGCCGACCTGCCGTCGCTGGAGGCGCGCGCCGACCTCAGCGGCCCGGTGATGACGATCATCGGCGACGCCGTCGCCGGCGCCAATTTCGAACGGTCCGAGCCGCTGGCCGCACACAGGCAGGACAGCGTGGCCCGTGCTGCCGCGGAAGGAGTGAACCAATGAAAGTGCTGACCGCGAACCGTCTCGCCGACGGCATAGCCGTCTGGTACGCCAATGGCGGCTGGGCCGAGATCATCGACCATGCCGACATCGCCCATGACAAGGCGGCCGAGGACCGGCTGGAGGCGATCGGCGCCAAGGCCTCCGCCGACAATGAGGTGGTCGACGTCAATCTGATCGACGTGACTGTGGTCAACGGCACTGTCGAGGCGGTCCGGCTGCGCGAAAAGATCCGTGCCGCCGGCCCGACCACCCGCCACGATCTGGGCAAGCAGGCCCGTCCGCAGGCCGCACGCGCGGCATAGATGACACAAGCATGATCCCGATCGTGCTCGAACGAAGAAAATAACGGGCGGACGCGCCCGGAAAGACCTGAAAATGTACCGTTACGATGAGTTCGACCACGATTTCGTCAAGGCCCGCGTCGCCGAGTTCAGCGACCAGGTCGCACGGCGGCTTGCCGGCGAGATCACCGAGGACCAGTTCCGGCCGCTTCGGCTGATGAACGGCGTCTATCTACAGCTGCATGCCTATATGCTGCGCATCGCCGTGCCCTACGGCACGCTGAACAGCAAGCAACTGCGTATGCTCGGCCACATCGCACGCAAATACGACAAGGGTTATGGGCATTTCACGACCCGCCAGAACATCCAGTTCAACTGGCCGGCGTTGTCGGACATCCCGGCGATCCTGGCGGACCTGGCAAGCGTCGAGATGCACGCCATCCAGACCAGTGGCAACTGCATTCGCAACGTCACCGCCGACCACTTCGCCGGCGCCGCCGCCGACGAGGTTGCCGATCCGCGCCCCTATGCCGAAATCCTGCGGCAATGGTCGTCGGTGCATCCGGAGTTTTCGTTCCTGCCGCGAAAATTCAAGATCGCGGTGACCGGCGCCGAGCGCGACCGCGCCGCCATCCAGACGCATGACATCGGCCTGCATCTGAAGAAGAACGCCGCCGGCGAGCTTGGTTTCGCCGTCTATGTCGGCGGCGGCCAGGGCCGCACGCCGATGGTGGCCAAGAAGATCCGCGACTTCCTGCCCGAAGCGGATCTGTTGTCCTACTGCACGGCGATCCTGCGCGTTTACAACCTCTACGGCCGTCGCGACAACAAGTTCAAGGCGCGCATCAAGATCCTGGTCCACGAGACCGGCGTCGAGGAGATCACCCGCCAGGTCGAGGCCGAATGGCAGGAGTTGAAGGACGCCGAGCTGAGGCTGCCGGAAGAAGACATCCGCGCCATCGACGCCTATTTCGCGCCGCCGGCGCTTGTCGATCGGCCGGAAGGCGACGAGGCGGTCAAGCTTGCCCGACTCGACTCGAAGAGCTTTTCCGAATGGCTGGACCAGAATGTGGTCACCCATCGCCATCCCGACTACGCGGCGGTGACCATCTCGCTCAAGGGCATTGGCGAGACGCCCGGCGACGCCTCCGACAGCCAGATGGAAGCGGTCGCAGACATTGCCGAAAAATATTCCTTCGACGAGCTGCGCGTCAGTCACGAGCAGAACCTGATCCTGCCGCATGTCGCGCGTGCCGACCTCAAGGCGGTCTATGACGCGCTTGTCGATATCGGGCTGGCGACGGCCAATTCCAACCTGATCAGCGACATCATCTCCTGCCCCGGCCTCGATTATTGCGCGCTGGCGACAGCGCGTTCGATTCCCGTGGCACAGGAAATCTCGCGGCGCTTCGCCTCGCTGGAGCGCCAGCGCGAGATCGGCGAATTGAAGCTGAAGATTTCCGGGTGCATCAATGCCTGCGGCCATCACCATGTCGGCCATATCGGCATCCTCGGCGTCGAGAAGAAAGGCGCCGAGCTCTACCAGGTGACGCTCGGCGGCTCGGCCGACGAGAACACCTCGGTCGGCGAGATCATCGGCCGCGGCTTCAGTTCGGAAGAGATCACCGATGCCATCGAGCAGATCGTCGAGACCTATCTCGGGCTTCGGCTGGACAGAAACGAAAGATTTATCGACGCCTACCGCCGTGTCGGTCCCGCGCCGTTCAAGGAGGCGCTCTATGCTGGCGAAACCAAGGCCGCTTGACCGGATCATCGACGTCGAGGCCGGCATCGCCGCCGAAGCGGCGGGTCTCGACGCGCTCTATGGCCATCTAAAGCCGCTGGAGATTATCGAGCGGTCGGCCCGGGAATTCTTTCACGGCGAAATCGCCGCCGTCTCGTCCTTCGGCGCGGATTCGGCGGTGCTGCTGCACATGATCGCGGAGATCGACCGCACGCTGCCGGTGATCTTTCTCGACACCGGCAAGCATTTCGAGGAAACGCTCGGCTATCGTGACGCGCTGGTCGCCGATTTCGGGTTGACCGATATCCGGGTGATCAGGCCCGACGATGCGGCGCTGGCAAGGATCGACCCGACCGGCAATCTGAACGAGACCGATACCGACGCCTGCTGCGACGTGCGCAAGGTCGAGCCGCTGGCGCGCGGCGTCGAGCCGTTCCGCGCCTGGTTCACCGGACGCAAGCGCTTCCAGGCCGCGACCCGGGCAGCGCTTCCGGTGTTCGAGGCGGTCGGCTCGCGCATCCGCATCAATCCGCTGGCGCACTGGACGACATCAGACCAGGCCAGCTACATGCGCGCACATGCGCTGCGTGAAAACCCGCTCGTCGCCTATGGCTATCTGTCGATCGGCTGTTTCCCTTGCACGCAGCCGGTGCAGCCGGGCGACGACGCGCGCAGTGGCCGCTGGGCCGGGCACGCCAAGACCGAATGCGGCATCCATTTGTCGGGGCTGGAGAAGTCGCTGACCGATGCCTCACTTTAGGATATATTGATATTCAGGGGATGCCGGCCTGCAAACGGCGGCTTCCTACGCTTCCGGCGCTCACGTACCCAAAAGTACGCTCCGCTCCGGTTCTCGGAAGCCACGCAGTTTGGTCGCTTCGCGCCCGCCTTCGGCTCCGGCTCGGCCTGACCTGAATCTCAACACCCCCTGAGGTGTTTTGCACTTTAGAACCTTGTGGACTTGGGAATTTCTTGATGAGCGAATTGATAGCGGAAAACGCCACCCGGCTGTGGACGCCGAATGGTTTTTGCGAGGACGAGTGGGTTCATGCCGAAAGCGCCGAGGCGCTGGTCGGCAATGGCCGCTTCATCCTGCCGCTGCAGGCGTTTCTCGGCCTCGATCGGGAGGTGCGGCAGTCGGCGAAGGAACGCATCGGCGTGCTGCTGCAGCCCGGCGATCAGCTCGAGAAGATCGCCGGCCTGCTCGACCAGCTGTCGCTGGTGGCGCTGGCCTTCCCGGCGTTCAATGACGGCCGCTCGTTCTCCAAGGGCGAATTGCTGCGCAGCCGTTACCATTTCACCGGCGCCATGCGCGCCACCGGGCAGGTGCTTATCGACCAGCTGCCGCACATGCTGCGCCTCGGCTTCGACGAATTCGAGATCTCGCACCCGGTGCTGCTGAAGCGGCTCGAGCAAGGCCGCACCGGCGGACTGCCGCTGTTCTACCAGCCGGCGGTGAAGCCGGAGGCCAAAGGCCCGAAATATTCCTGGCGGCGGGTGCGCGCCAGCTGATCTGCTCCAGGGGACCAGAAGCACGATCTGGTCGGACCACATTGCCGATTCGATCTTTTATTTTGCCCGTCCCCGTCTTAGGATAGGTCCATTATTTTGCGATCCGAATAAATGTGGCCACAAGGGAGGAACCGGGTATGGCTGGCAAGAAGATATTGATGCTCGTTGGCGAGTTCAGCGAGGAATACGAGATTTTCGTCTTTGAACAGGCCATGCATGCGGTGGGCCATACGGTCCATGTCGTTTGCCCCGACAAGAAGGCCGGCGACATCCTGAAGACCTCGTTGCACGACTTCGAAGGCCACCAGACCTATACGGAAAAGCTCGGCCACGACTACATCCTCAACAAGACGTTTTCCGAGGTCAACCCGGCCGAATACGACGCCGTCTACGCGGCGGGCGGGCGCGGGCCGGAATATATCCGCATCGACAAGCGCGTGCAGGCGCTGGTGCGGCATTTCCATGAGGCCGGCAAGCCGATCTTCACCATCTGCCACGGCGTGCAGATCCTGATCGCGGTCGACGGCGTGGTGCGCGGCAGGGAAGTCGCGGCGCTGCAATATTGCGAGCCGGAAGTCACGCTGGCCGGGGGCATCTATATCGATGTTGCGCCGACCGGTGCCCATGTCGACGGCAATCTGGTGTCGGCCAAGGGCTGGCCGGGCCTTGCCGCCTTCATGCGCGAATGTCTGAAAGTGCTGGGCACCGAGATTCGCCAGGGAGAGATCCTGATGCGCGACCAACGCCAGGCGGCTTAAGCTCGGAATTTGGAGCCGCCGCGCCCCTAATGCATGTCGCGCAAAAGTGTGCAGCGGTTTTGCGATAACGGCATGCATAAACAAGAACTTAAAGCGCGTCGCATGAGGCCGGTCGAGCGCGACGCGCTTTAGGTGCGGCGGTGCGTCTACACGGCCATCCGCGCTTCGCGGAACGAGACCAGCTTGCTGCGGCTCTCGTCCCATAGCGCCAGCTTGACGCAGCGCAGGCTGTCGAGAAGCGTGACGCGGCCGATCTCACGCAACTCCGGATAGTCCCTCAGCACTTCCGGAAGCCGGTAACACGGCACTTTGGCCGAGAGGTGGTGCACATGGTGGACGCCGATATTGCCGGTGATCCAGTTCAGAACCGGCGGCAGGTCGTAATAGGACGAGCCGTGCAGGGCAGCGTGCTGGAATTCCCACTCGGAGTCCTTTGTCCACTCCGTTTCCTCGAACTGATGCTGGACGTAGAACAGCCAGATGCCGGCCGATCCGGCGAGAATGACGATCGGCAGATGCACGACCAGGAACGCGCCGGGGCCGACGAACCAGATGAGCAGAGCGGCGATGACGGCGATGGCGAGGTTGGTGGACATCGACGACACCCAAGGGGTGAGGCCGCCCCGCATCATGCCCAAGGGCAGTCTCTGCTCGAAAATGAAAATCCATATCGGACCAAGGCCAAACATCACCAGCGGATGGCGATAGAGGCGATAGGCGAGCCGGCGCCGCCACGACAGTTGCCGGTATTCGGCGACGGTCAGTGTCTTGATGTCGCCGGTGCCGCGCTCGTCGAGATTGCCGGCGCTGGCGTGATGGGTTGCGTGGGCGCGGCGCCAGCAATCGTAGGGCGTCAGCGTCAGCACGCCAAGGACGCGGCCGATCCAGTCGTCGGCATAGCGATTGGCAAAGAAGGAGCCGTGACCGCAATCGTGCTGGATCATGAAGATTCGCACCAGAAAGCCGGCGGCCGGAAGGATGAGGACCAGACCCCACCAATGGCCATAGGCATAGGCGGCCGAGGACAGCGCCCATAACGTGGCGAAAGGGATGAGGGTGATGGCGAGTTCGACAGCGCTGCGACGTCTGTCGGGCTTTTTATAGCGCGACAGGATTTTCAACCAGGCGCGCTTGCTGTTTGCCACAGCTTCGGGGGAAATCATGTTCATCATGAAACATAGGCGGAGCAGGGCGCTGCCGCAAGACGGAGATCACGCAAAGTTACTGCGCGTAAATGTCGCGCGATGGCAACCGGCCACAATTGCCGGTCGCGTCCCTGGCAACGGCGCGCTACCGACGGCGCCCGCCTGCGACCACCTTGGCTTCCACGCCGTCCAGGCGGTCGAGCAATTCCTTCAGACGGTCGGGAATATCGGACTCGGTGCGGAAGGCCGGCAAGGTGCGCAGAAAGCGCTTGGTCGCTTCGGTGCCGAGCTGGCGCCGGATATCGGCGGCGAGCCCGTTGCGTTTTTCGCCGTTCCTGCGGGGCATCATCTCAAAATCCTGTGTCGGCTTCGAAACTCTTCCAAGGGAGGAATGGTTCCCGCATTGTAGTAGCCTGGCAAGCAAAGCCGGCGGTTACGGTAAAGTTTGAATTAAAATCGAAAGGTTTGCGCCGTCCGCCATCAAGCCGCAACAGCGGCTGCAGTATCGCTTGCCCCTTGATTTTTGGCCGCTAAACCTCGATATCGGGCGCAAATCCACACCATTTGAAAATGACGGGAAACGGCGATGAGCGACCAGGCAAAAGACGAACGCGCGCCCGATGAAGCCGAGAAGACCGAGGCTGCCGCGGAGCCAAGGGAAGGCGGCGTCGACGGCGACTATGAAGCGCTTGTGCGGCTTCTGAAGGAAAACGAAGAGCTGAAGGATCGCGCGCTGCGCGTGGCGGCCGACATGGAGAATTTGCGCCGCCGCACCGCCCGAGACGTCCACGATGCGCGCGCCTATGCGGTCGCCAATTTTGCCCGCGACATGCTGTCGGTATCAGACAATCTGCGCCGTGCGCTGGATGCCATCCCGGAGGAGGCCAAGGCGTCGGGTGATGCCGGCTTCAAGGCGCTGATCGACGGCGTCGAGATCACCGAGCGCGCCATGCTGTCGGCGCTGGAGCGCCACGGCGTGAAGAAGCTCGAGCCCGAGGGGGAGAAATTCGATCCGAATTTCCACCAGGCGATGTTCGAGGTGCCCAATCCCGACGTGCCGGCCAACACGGTCGTCCAGGTCGTGCAGCCCGGCTATTCGATCGGCGAGCGCGTGCTGCGGCCGGCCATGGTCGGCGTCGCCAAGGGCGGCCCCAAGCATGTGGCAAGCGAAGCGCCGGTGGAGCCGGGGCCGGTGAACGAGCAGGCTGAGAAGGATGCGTGAACTGGGAGTAGGGCTCCGTTAGCCAGCAACCGCCACCAAAGCGTGAGGGATGATCGACCGCCCCCAACCTATCCGATTTTCAGGGCGATCAAACAGTTCGCCGTGCAGGCTTTCCTGCCCTCAGCTCAGCAGTTCACAGCCATAGCGGCGGACCACGTCGGGGAATGTCTCCATGTCCGGCATTCCTTCGCCGTCCGGAGGAATGCGCCTGTCGGCGGTGGGCACACTGGTCGCCCTCAGAAGTTCCTCGAAACCGCCAGGCGTGAAGAAGAACAGCATCCGGGCCGGCCCACGCTTGACCGTATAGCGGTGCGGCACATCGCGTGGCCCAAAGAGAAACGAACCGGGTCCAGCCATAATCGCCTTACCGCCGATCTCGAACTCGATCTCGCCTTCCATCACCAGGAATGACTCGTCCTCGCGATGGTGCACATGCAGCGGCGCCTCACCTTCGCTCTCGAGCACTTCGATCAGCGTGAACTGGCCCGCGGTCTGGACCGCTGTCGCCTTGATCACCGCTAGCGAGCCAAGCCACCAGCGCGCCTCTCCTTCCAAGGCGTGACTGCAAAAGGCGTGGGGAGTGCTCCTGCCAGCTTCGCCGCCAGCCACGGCCGCCACAGAATGGTAGCCGACCTTGATCGAGGCGGAATTCACCATCGAGCAATAGTTTTTGATGCCGGGCAGGGAGGACCAGACCTCGCCAGCCGCCTTGGCGCTGTTCATGTCCGCCCATTCGAATATCTCCGTCCAGCCGCCTGCGGATTTGAGCAGGCGACGGTTGAGGAAACCCTTGAGCTTTCGCACCTCGTCATTCACTTCATCCCTAGTCTGCAGGAACATCTGCTCGGTGAATCCGGGCTTCAATGCAAATTCAGTGATTTCAACGACATTCGTGTCCATGACTTCCTCTCTTTGCCATCTGACCTTTGTTTCGCCTCCCGCATTCTGTTCGCTCAAGACGTGCTCGTCCGGCCTCTGCCTTTGAGCCAGCAGAGCGCCATTGTCGTTGCCGTTTCGACGGCGAGGTCCACCGTCATGCCGCGTATCCGCATGGCGTTGAACGTCGGAAAGTCGAATAGAAAGCTGATTGCCTGCACGACATCATCGCCCGGACCGTCGTGCGCCAGTGCCTCACGCACGAATCCGGCCACCATGTGTCGCAGGTATTCCTCCCATTCCCGCATGGCCGGAAGCTCGCGCTCGCGCAGGTCGCTTTCGAGATGCCGTCCGCCACGTTGGTAGAAGGCGAACAGCTCGTTGGCGACCCGGCGTAGCCGTTCTTCAGGATCGGTCGCGTCGCCGATTATCTCCGTCACTGCTTCGGGCGACGGAGGACGCAGGCGCTCCATCAGCAATTCGCCGCACGCCGGCACCAGGTCATCCAGAGTAGGAAAATGCTTGTAGACGGTGCCAACGGCGACATCGGCTTCCGTAGCGATATCCTTCCAAGTCGTGCCAAAGATGCCGTTCTGGGTGTGCAGCTTGATTGTCGCGTCGAGAATGCGCTGCCTCGTCTTGGCGAAGGCGGCAGTCCGGGAAGCCATGCTGTAGCGGCGAGGGGACATAGACGTCCACCCAAATAATTGAATGAATAATTCAATCATTTAAATTTATCTGGAGTCAATCCAGATTCGCAGGAGCCACTCGCTATTCCCCACTCGGTATTTCATTATTCCCTCCATGAACCCGATCGAGCTTCTCGACTATGCCGGCGTCGCCGTCTTCGCGGCGACCGGTGCGCTGGCCGCCTCGCGCAAACAGCTCGACATTATCGGTTACCTGTTTCTGGCTAGCGTTGCCGGCATCGGGGGCGGAACGTTTCGCGACGTCATCCTCAACGTGCCCGTGTTCTGGGTGGGAAACCGCGACTATGTGCTAATCTGTGCGGCGGTGGCGGTCGTCGTCTTCTTCAGCGCACATCGTTTCGAGTCGCGCTACAAATTGCTGCTCTGGCTCGACGCCATAGGTCTTGCCGCATTTTCGGTGATTGGCGCGGCCAAGGGGCTGACGATCACCGGGTCACCTGCAGTTTCGATCGTCACCGGCATGCTCACCGCAACCCTTGGCGGCATTCTGCGCGATCTGTTGACAGGCGAGCCTTCGGTGCTCCTGAGACCGGAAATCTACGTTACCGCAGCGCTTGCCGGCGCCGGCCTCTACACACTTGGCGATTTCGCCGGACTGCCGCCGCTTGCGTCGGGCCTGGCAGGTTTCATGGCGGCTTTCTGCGTACGCGGCGGCGCGCTGAAATTCGGCTGGGCCTTTCCGTCCTACAAAAGCAAGCCTGGCCGGCGTCCGGAAGATATTCCCTGATTTAAGGTGTCAGGCTGCAAACCGCTGCGCTTCCCCGCCATAATAATTGACGTAGCGGGCACCGATCTCCTTGACCGGCATCACCACGAACACGTCGACCGTCGAGAATTCACGGTCGATGACGCAACCGTCGCCGATGCGCGCGCCGACGCGCAGATAGCCCTTGACCAGCGGCGGCATCGCGGCGATCGCCGCCTTGGTGTTAACGGCTTCGATCGGCATCAGATCCATCGAACAATAGCGCCCGGCGACGGCACGCACGTCCCACGATGAATTCGTCCGGCAGTGGTGGGCAAGATAGGTCAGCGCCTCTGCATGTGCCGCCGGCACGGTGCCGTGGAACGACGCGCAGCCGGTCATCACGCCAATGCCGTAATGATTGATATAGGCCCAGATGCCTTGCCACAGCGCCTCGATGGTGCGCTTGGAGCGGTATTCCGGCAGAACGCAGGAGCGGCCGAGCTCGAGGAAGCGCTGGCCAGGATGTCGCGCGATCAGCTTGGTCAACTCGAATTCGCCTTCGGAATAGAAGCCGCCCGCCGCCGCGGCAATCTCCTGCCGCAGCAGGCGGTAGGTGCCGACGATGCGGCGATGCTCGGGACCGGAAAGCGAAGTATCGAAGACCAGCAGATGGTCGCAGAGGGGATCGAAGCGGTCGGCATCGCGGCGGTCCTGCATCTGGAACAGGTCCTTCCTGGCACCAAGCTCGTCGTAGAACACCCGGTAGCGCACTTCCTGCGCGGCGGCGATCTCGGCCTCGTTGCGGGCGAGCCGCACTTCGAGATTGCCGATGCGGCCGAGCG
Source organism: Mesorhizobium sp. M1163 (assembly GCF_040318415.1). Classification (NCBI taxonomy): domain Bacteria; kingdom Pseudomonadati; phylum Pseudomonadota; class Alphaproteobacteria; order Hyphomicrobiales; family Phyllobacteriaceae; genus Mesorhizobium; species Mesorhizobium sp. M1163. Next base: position 25,047 of record NZ_JAMYMF010000004.1, read on the forward strand.
ATGCGCCTTTTATGACGGCATCGGCGTTCCGGCCGACGAGCAAAGGCCCGCTGGCGTTCGGCCGAGCATCACATTCCGGCATGACTGTATGCACGAGTGATTCTCCTTCGAGCCATCCCTCTTGGCACGGGGATACGGTGTAGGTGCAACAGGATTGTGACAGTACCGTGATACGGCTCTGCGGGCAATACTTCGTCGGCTGGGTAATCTATCGACCGTCTATGTTGTGCCTCAAGCGGCCACTTGCCCTTCAACCGCATGAACCAGGGCATCAGGGTCGAGCGGCTTGGTGACGAAGCCGCTCGCACCGTGGGCGAGCACGGCGTGGCGGGTCTTTTCCTGGCTGTCGGCCGACAGCACCATGATCGGCACCGGCGGAACCGCGGTCTCCTCCTCATGGCGGCGGATGGCGGCGATGGCGTCCAGCCCGTCCATGACAGGCATATGCAGGTCCATCAGCACCACGTCGTAGCGGTGCTTATGGCCGGTGCTGATGACCGCCTCGACCGCGGCCTTGCCGTTGCCGACCACTTTCACCCGATGCCCGGCCTTCAGGAGGGTGGCGCGGGCCAGCATGGCGTTGATGTCGTTGTCCTCGGCGATCAGCACCGACAGGCCCTGCTGGCGGCCGCCAATGGCGTGCCCAGCCTGCGCGCCGCGCTTTTGCGGTTGCGGCTCGGCGATGACCGGTGCGTGGCTGGTCAAAAGCACGCGCAGCAATGTCTCGCCGCGCACCGGCCTCGCCAGGAAGGTGGCGTAACCGTTGGCACGGAACTCGCCAAGCATGCCGCGGTCGGTCGGCGCGATCAGCGTCACCGCCTCGCAATCGACAAATCCGCTCTGGCGCAGGCGCCTGAGCAGCCTGCCGTCGCTTTGCTCCATGGCAGCATCGACCAGAAGCACGTTGCAGCCCTCGGCGAAAGGGGCGGCCTGGGCGGCGGCGGCGGCCAGATCGACCGTTCCGCCATTGGCGCGAATGGTGCGGGCGATGGCTTCGGCCTCGACCAGGTTCTTCGACACGATTACCGCATGCCGGCCCAACAGCGCGTTCTGGCGGATCTGCAGCGCCTCGACGGCGGAAATAGCGGGAATCTCGAAGACGAATTCGGATCCCTGGCCAAGCCGGCTCGACACCGAGATAGTGCCGCCCATCGCCGTCACCAGGCGCTTGGAAATCGCGAGACCGAGGCCGGCACCACCATGCGTACGGGTCGAGGTGCCGTCAGCCTGTTCGAAGTCCTCGAAGATGCGCTCCATGTCCTCCTCGCGCAGACCGGGGCCGGTGTCGGTGATGGTGAAGCGGATGCGGTTGGTGGTTTCGGTGCGGACGCGGCCGATGCTTGCCAGGACGCCGCCGCTGTCGGTGAACTTGACGGCATTGCCGATAAGGTTGAGCAGCACCTGCCTGACCCTGCCGGGGTCGGCGGTGATCAGCTGCGGCACGTCGGGTTCGACATGGCAGCCGAGGCCGATATCCTTGGCAAAAGCCCGTGCCGCCAAAAGCTCGATGACATTGTCGGCGATCTCGCGCACCGACATCGGTTGCGGTTCGGGATCGAAGCGGCCGGCCTCGATCTTGGAATAGTCGAGCAGGTCCTCGATCAGCGCCAGCAGCGCGCTGGCCGAGGTCGAGATGGCGCCGACATAGGTCCGCTGCTCGGGCGAAAGGCTGGTGTCGGCGAGAAGCCGGGCCATGCCCATGATGCCGTTCATCGGCGTGCGTATCTCGTGGCTGACGGTGGCGAGGAAGCGCGATTTGGCCTGGCTCGCATATTCGGCCCGTTCGCGGGCGGTGATCAGCGAGGATTCGGCGCGTTTGCGGGCGGTGATGTCACGGGCGATGGCGCGATGCGAAACGGCGCCGCTGTCCTTGTCGCGCACCGACAGCTCGATCCAAGAGAACCAGCGTGGGCCGTCCGGCGTGCGAATGGCGACATCAGTGGAACTCAGGCATTCATGGTCGGAAAAGGCGGCGTCGGGAACGATGCCGACATCGATGCCTAGTTCCGCCAGGGTCTTGCCGGCGAGGTCGCGCTGGTCGGTTTCGACAAGGTCGGCGAAAACCTTGTTGGCGTAGACGATATGGCCGTCGCGGTCGCGGTGGACGACGAGATCGCCGAGTGCATCGATCAGACCGCGAAAGCGCTCCTCGCTCTCCTGCATCTCCCACATGCGGTCGGCCAGCGTCTCGATCTCGGCGCGACTGCGGGCGGTCGTGGCATCGAGCAGGGCCACCGCGCGACGCTGGGTGCGCCTGTTGCGCAGATGCATGGCGAGCCCGGCGATGGCTGTCGCCAAAAGGCCAATGGTGATGAAGATCGGCGCTCCGGTCAGATGCGACAGGCCTGCCAGCACGACGATGGCGACGAGAGTCAGGAAGGGCAGGCCGTGGCGGTTGGCGTCCGGCAATTCCGGCGCCAGCGGCGGCGCGGCGACAAGCTGCCGCCCTGACGCCTCGGGGGCCGCCCGGTCGGCCCGTTCGGCTGGTTCCGCCTCTCTGATGCCGGGTTCCGCAATCATACGGAATTCCTGCCAGACAGAGCTTATTGAAGGTTGTGGTTGATCGTTCGAATTTTAGCGGTCGCGCTCTTTTTTTCCCTTTGGAGCCTCACATGTCCACCACCACGCGGCCGCGGATCTTGCCCTCGACGATGTCATGCGCGGCGCCGATGATGCCGTCGAAGCCGATGCTCGTCGACAGGCTGGCAAGCTTTGCGTGATCGAGATCGGTGCCGATGCGGCGCCAGGCCTCGATGCGGACCGCCTTGGGCGCCATCACCGAATCGATGCCGAGCAGCGAGACGCCGCGCAGGATGAACGGGGCGACGCTTGCCGGCAGGTCCATGCCGCCGGCGAGGCCGCAAGCGGCAACGGCGCCGCCATAGGAGGTCATCGACAGGACGTTGGCCAGCGTGTGCCTGCCGACAGCGTCGATGCCGCCGGCCCAGCGTTCCTTGGCTAGCGGTTTTGCAGGCTGCGCAAGCTCGTCGCGTGAAATCACTTCCGCAGCACCGAGGTCGGTCAGATAGGGGCTTTCGGCACTGCGGCCGGTCGAGGCGATGACGTGATAGCCGAGGCTGGACAGGATCGAGACCGCGACCGACCCGACGCCACCGGCAGCGCCCGTCACCACCACAGGGCCGCGGTCGGGCACGATGCCGTGGCGCTCCAGCGCGATGACGCAAAGCATGGCGGTGTAGCCGGCGGTGCCGACCGCCATCGCATCATGCGGGCTCATGCCGTCCGGCAGCGGTACCAGCCAGTCGCCCTTGACGCGGGCGCGTCCGGCAAAGGCGCCGAAATGCGTCTCGCCGACGCCCCAGCCGTTCAATATGACCTTGTCACCCTCGCGCCAGTCGGGATTGGAAGACGAGATGACGGTGCCGGCGAAATCGACGCCCGGCACCAGCGGCCAGCGGCGGATCACCGGCGCCTTGCCGGTGATTGCAAGGCCGTCCTTGTAGTTCACCGTCGTCGCCTCCACCGCGACGGTGACGTCGCCTTCCATCAGGTCTGCCTCGGTGAGCTCGGTCACCGCGACCGACTGGTTTTTCTCGGCGTCGCGCGAAACGAGGATGGCTTTGAAGGCTTCGGGCATTTTTTCTCCTCGGGCTTGCAAATAAGAAATGTGCGGTGCCGGGCGAGTGAGGTCAATCGCTCGATGTTCCGCGCCACCAGCCAATGAGCTCATCGAAGACGACCAGCACGGCACCGACCGAAATGAAGGCATCGGCGAGGTTGAAGATCGCGAAGGACCAGACCGGCGTGTGAAACAGAATATAGTCGATGACATGGCCATAGGCAGCGCGGTCGATCAGATTGCCGAGCGCGCCGCCGACGATCAGCGCGAAGCCGACGCGGGCAAGCAGGTGGCCGGGCGGCGTGCGGGCCGCAAGATAGAGAACGAAAGCGACCACCAGAACCGCGACGACCACCAGGCCGGTGTCGCCGAAGGACGAAAACAGCGAAAACGCGATGCCGGTGTTGTAGGTGCGGTACAGCGCCAGGAACGGCAGGAGATCGAGCCTTTCCTGGAAGGCAAGGCCGGTCTCGACCAGATATTTCAGCCACTGGTCGAGCGCTATCGCGGCGACAACCAGAAAAGCGTAGGGGCTCCAGGACTTCATGGTTTGCAGTTTCACGGTTTGGGATGTCACGATCGGGCATCCTCCGGGCCGAGCTTCAGCGCGCCGCGCCGGATCTCGAACAGCATGACGCCGGTGGCCACCGCAAGGTTGAGCGAATCGGCGCGGCCTGCCTGCGGTATCCGCAGCAGCTTGTCGCAGCTTGCGGCAAGCTCGTCAGGCAGGCCTTGCTGCTCGTTGCCCATCATCAAAAGCACCGGGCCTTTTGAAAAATCGACCGAGCGGTAATCGACCGCACCCTTAAGATGGGTGCCGGCGACGAGGCCGGGAAAGCTCTTTCGCCAGGCGAGAAAAGCCTCGGCCGACGCCTTGGCGACCGGCACGGCGAAGATCGAGCCCATGGTGGCGCGTACCGTCTCGACCGAAAAGGGATCGGTGGTCTCGCCGACCAGGATGACGCCTTTGGCGCCGACGGCGTCGACCGTGCGGATGACGGTGCCGAGGTTGCCGGGGTCGCGGACGCGGTCGAGCACCACCCAGACGTCGCCATCATGGGCGCGAATGTCCTTCAGCGGCAGCAATTTCTGCGAGAACACGCCGACGACCATTTGCGGATTGTCGCGGCGGGTGATGGCGACCAGCACGTTTTCCGAAACTTCAAGTACGGTGCCGCCGGCGGCAACCGTGCGCGCCGCAACTTTTTCAACCGCCGCATTGCCACGTCCGGCCTTGGCGAAAACCAATGTCCTGATAGACCAGCCGAGATCGAGCGCGTCGATGACCAGCTTCAGGCCTTCGGCCATGAAGGCATTCTGCTGGTCGCGGAATTTCTTCTGCGCGAGCGCCTTGATGTCCTTGACCAGCGGATTGGCGAGGCTGGTGACTTCCTTCACCTGCCCTGGCGCGCCCGCGTGCCGTTCGTACGCACTCATTCAGGCCACCCAGCGCGAGAACAGCGAGGTCGAAAGCGCCCGGCCGGCGGATTTCTCGCGGATGATCAATTCGCCGGATTCGACCGTGCCGCCCATGCCGGCGAAGGTGTCGCGCATCAAGGCGTGGATGGCGAAGAAAGAGGCGCGGATCGAGTAGGCGGTCAGCACCACAGCGAGCGGCTTCGGCGTCAGGATCGCACGGCAGATGTCGGTCAGCGCCGGCAAATCCTCGAACAGCTGCCAGACCTCGCCCTTCGGTCCGCGGCCATAGGCGGGCGGGTCGAACAGGATGATGTCGTAGCGGCTGCCGCGGCGCTCCTCGCGCTCGGCGAATTTCACGGCATCGTCGACGATCCAGCGGATCGGCTTTTGCGACAGGCCCGCCATCTCCTGGTTTTCGCGTGCCCAGCCGATCGCCTTCTTGGAAGCATCGACATGGGTGACCTCGGCGCCGGCACGCGCTGCCACCAGCGAGGCAAGGCCGGTATAACCGAACAGGTTCAGCACCTTCACCGGCCGTTTTGCCGCCGCAATCAGCCCGGCCATGTGGTCCCAGTGCGAGGCCTGCTCGGGAAAGACGCCGACATGGCGAAACGAAGTGAAGCGGCCGAGATAGTCCATGCCGTCATGCTTCATCGGCCAGGTCTCGCCGAGCGGCGTCTTCGGAAAGCGCCAGCGGCCGATGCCTTCCTCGTCGGTATCGCCGGTGAAAATGGCATCGGCGCGTTCCCAGTCCCTGGCCGGCAATGCCTTTTGCCAGATCGCCTGGCCCTCCGGCCGAACGATGCGGTAGGGGCCGTATTGCTCGAGCTTTTCTCCGGCGCCGCTGTCGAGCAGCGCGTAATCCTGACTGGCGCCGACTTCGAGGATCAGCGGCAGATGTTCGGCAGGCAGCGCGCCATCGCGGCGCGAAAGTGGGCGCGGCGCTGCTTTCTGCTCGGACCGGTCCTGCGGTTTCGTCTCCGGACCAGCGGTTGGATTGGGGTCGCGCCGCCGCGGCTGCTCTATCCCGCCTTTTTTCGCGGGCGGGCGGCTGTCGCGGCGTTTGTCGCGAAAAGGTTTCAAGAAGGCGCATCTCCGGACGGCGGCTGCGCCGCTTCTGCCACAGCGAATTGACCGGCGCAACAAAAGGGCTGCAGGCGTTTGCGAACGGATCAGCCACGCCTGATCGACAGCAGCCCGACTGCGAGCGCGATGAAACCGACGGCCTTGAAGCCGGTGACGACCATATGGCCGGCTTCCCAGCGGCTCCGGATAGCTTCGAAATTGCCCGGGATCGGTCCAGGCACCCAGGTGGCCAGGACATCGTTTGCCGGTTTGACGAGCGCAACCCACGCGACAAGCGCCATCAGATAAAGCATGGTGGCGGCCAACACCCACCAGAATGCCGGGCGGTCGCCGCGCAGCATCCATGCGAGGAGCCCCGGACAGGCGACGGCCGCCACGTCCAGCGGTGCGCCGACAGTCAAAAAGAACTGGAACTGAGCATTGAAGACCGTGGTTTCTCGCCAGAGCGAAGGCGGCCATCTGGTCAGCCGCGGCACCGATTCCAGTACGTGGGCGAAGGATGGTCCGAGGCTTAGGGCAGCAACGGTGGCGGTCAAAACCGACCAGAACAACAGAAAACCGCGTATATCCATAATGGCCAGACAACGGCGTCAGGCCGCATACGTTCCGGTCGGCGATCATCCTGCTTGCCGCCGAAAGCGCAGGCGCACTATCGTCCATCCAAATTGGGCATCCATCCAAATCGGGTTGCGATCCATGTCCCGCGCCGAACGCCTGCTCGACCTGATCCAGATCCTGCGCCGGCATCGCCGGCCAGTCAGCGGCCGCAGCCTTGCAGGCGAAATGGGTGTGTCGATCCGCACGCTCTATCGCGATATCGCCACGCTGCAGGGGCAGGGCGCGCCGATCGAGGGCGAGGCGGGGCTGGGCTACGTGCTCAGGCCAGGCTTCATGCTGCCGCCCTTGATGTTCACCGACGAGGAGATCGAGGCGATCGTGCTCGGTTCGCGCTGGGTGGCCAAGCAGCCGGACTGGCGGCTTGCCAACGCCGCCACCGACGCGCTGGCCAAGATCGCCGCGGTGCTGCCGGACGATTTGCGCGAAGAGCTCGATGCCTCGACGCTGCTGGTCGGGTCGCGCACCGAGGTCACCGAAGGCATCGATCTCGGCATGGTGCGGCAAGCCATCCGCGAGGAGCACAAGCTGAGCTTTGTCTATCGCGATGCCGGCGGCGCTGCCTCCGAGCGCACCGTCTGGCCGTTTGCACTCGGCTTCTTCGACAAGGTGCGCGTCGTCGCGGCGTGGTGCGAGATGCGTCAGGATTTCAGGCACTTTCGCGCCGATCGGATATCCGGCCTCAACGCCACCGAGACGCGTTATCCGCGCCGTCGCCAGGTGCTGCTCAAAGAATGGCGGGCGACGCTCGACAAGCCAAGCTAAGGCTGCCGCTCAGTTAAGACTGTTGCCAGAATCTGGCAGTGGTGCACGCTATGCTCCTCCAGTCGAAACCATCTGGAGAGCAATTCATGACACCGCCCAATTTCGTCATCCTCTATGTCGACAAGCCTGAGCAAAGCGGCGCCTTCTACAGCGCGCTGCTCGGACGCGAGCCGGTCGACACCTCGCCGACCTTCGTGTTGTTCGTGCTCGACAACGGCTTCAAACTCGGCCTCTGGTCGCGTCATACCGTAGAGCCGGCCGCCGCGGCCGCAGGCGGCGGCGCCGAGGTCGTCTTTGCGCTGGATACGCCTGGCGCCGTCGACACCACCCATGCCGAGTGGGCCGGCCGTGGGCTGACCATCCTGCAGAGCCCGACCGACATGGATTTCGGCCGCACCTTCGTCGCGCTCGATCCGGACAACCACCGGCTGCGGGTTTATTGGCAAAAGGAGTAAGGCAGTAGGGCAGTAGGGCAGTAGGCGAGAGCAAAGTAGCACTAGGCGCGGCGCCGCACGATTAGCACGGTTTCCTACTGCCCTACTGCCCTACTGCCCTACTGCCCTACTGCCCTACGCTTGCGCGATACACGGCAATGCCGGCGGCCAGGTCCTCGAGGGCCGCGCCGACCGACTTGAACAGCGTGATCTCGTCATTGCCCTGCCGGCCTTTTTTCTGGCCGCGTGCCAGTTCATAGAGGTCGGCGACGATGGCTTGCGGCTTCAGCACGCCGGAGGCCAGCGGCTGGACGATGTCGCCGGCTTCCTTGGTGGCGCCGGCGCGGGTGTCGACATAGACGCGGGCGCGTGCAATCGCGTCGTCGTCGCTTTCGCGCATCGCCGGCGTGAAGCCGCCAACCAGATCGACATGGGTTCCCGGTTTCAAGAGTACCCCTTTGATCAGTGGCGCGGTGGTGATGGTCGCCGATGACACGATATCGGCTTGGCCGAGTTCGACGTCGAGATCGCCTGCGGCGTCGGCCGCAAAACCCTCGGCACGCAATTTCACCGCGACCTTTTCGGCGTTGGCCGGCGTGCGGTTCCAGATGCGGATGTTCTTGATCGGCCGCACCGCCGAATGCGCCTTTGCAAGGAATGGCGACAGCGCGCCGGCGCCGACCACCAGCAGCCGTGATGCGTCTTCGCGGGCCAGATAGGAGGCGGCCAGCGCCGAGGCGCAGGCGGTGCGCCACTGCGTCAGCCGCTGGCCATCGATCAAGGCCTGCGGCTCGCCGGTGGCGCCGTCCAGCAACAGGTAGAGGCCCATCACCGCAGGCTTGCCGACGGCGTTGTTGTCGGGCGACACGGTGACGATCTTGACGCCGATATGGCCATCGACCGAGGTGCCGGCGGCGTTGAAGTCGGTCCAGGCCGGCATCAGAAGCAGCGTCGAGGCGGCACCGTCGGGCCGCTCGACCGTGTGATGATGCCTGACCGGCTGCACGGCGCCGTCGCGAAAAGCGGCGCGCAATGTCTCGACCAGCCCGGGAAAGGTCAGCGCGCGGTCGACCTCGGCGGCGGAAATGGTCAGCATGATGGCTCCGTGGAGAAATAGGCCGGTTGCGCTTCCTGCCCGAGCCGCGGCTCAGTTCATCGGCTTCGGCAAGGCCGGGCCCTGCGCCGCTGTGGGCGCGCGGCTGACCGCCAGACGCAGGTTCTCGGCCTCGGCGCCGCGCTGGCGCGCCAGCTTGCGGTAGCGGCCCTGCTTGATCCAGGTCGCCAGGCTGCCGACGATCATGCCGATGGCCAGCGCCAGGAACAGGAAAATGAACAGCGGCACGGTCAGCGTCAGCGCCGGATTGCCGGGATTGAACGGATCGAGCGTGAAGGCCACCGGTTCGCGGTTGGCGACGGCCAGCGCAATCAGGATGACGGCCAGCGGCACGAAAACCACGATGAGGATGAAGCGATTGAACATGTTTTTCCGTTCGGAAGAAAAGGCGGCAACGGGTCGGCGGGCGCCGCGCCTATTTGCCTCCGTTCAGCCTTTCACGCAATTCCTTGCCGGTCTTGAAGAACGGCACCCATTTCTCCTCGACCTCTACGGATTCGCCGGTGCGCGGATTGCGGCCGGTGCGGGCAGGGCGGTTTTTCACCGAAAACGCGCCGAAGCCGCGCAACTCGACCCGGTTGCCCTCGGCAAGCGCGTCGGTGATTTCATCGAAGATAGCGCCGACAATATTTTCGACGTCGCGCAGGAAAAGATGCGGATTGCGCGTGGCGATGATCTGCACAAGTTCGGATTTGATCATGAAAAGGCTCCCCGTGAAAGCAGTGCCGCCGAAATTATCAGAATGATTTTATTTGTTTTTTCACTCCCAAGCGGCTCCTCAAGGGTGCCAGACGGAAACGAGACCGTCAAGAAACAAGCGGTCCGCCCCAATTTCGTGAAGGACGTCGCCGCCATGGCCAGGCAGGCCAAGCGCAGCGCCGACGGTCTGCGCCATCGCCTTGGAGAACAGGAAACCACCGCGTTTTTCCGTGTCCTTCCATTCCACCACCTTGAGCTTGGCATCGACACCCTTGCCTGCAAGCCAGTCGATCGCTTCGGCCTCGCCGCCGACCGCGTCGATCAATCTGTTGGTGACCGCCTGCCGGCCGGTGAAGATCGACCCGTCCGCGAGCGCCAGCGCCTCCGGCTTGGTCATGTTGCGGCGCTCGGCGACGATGCCGACGAACCAGTCGTAGCTGTCGAGAATGAGTTTGCGGACCATAGCGCGTTCATCGTCATTGGTCGGCTTGAAGGGGGAAGGCGAGGCCTTCAAGGGCGAGGATTTCACCTCCTCCAGCTTGACGCCGAGCTTGTCCATGAGGCCGCTGACGTCCGGGTACTGGATCAGAACGCCGATCGAGCCGACGATCGAGGATTTGCGTGCGACAATATGGTCGGCCGCGGTGGCTATCATGTAACCCGCCGACGCCGCGAGCGTGCCGACCTCGGCCACCACCGGCTTGTCGGCGGCGAGCTTGCGCACTGCCTCGTAGATCGACTCGCCACCGACGGTGGTGCCGCCGGGTGAATCGATCGACAGGATCACAGCCTTGACGCGCGGCGACTGACGGATGGCTTCCAGCCGCTTGATCAGTTCTTCGTCTTCGGTGATGGTACCTTCGATCTTGACCTTAGCGATGTGGTCGACAGCCGCGCCGGTGAATTCGTCACCATAAATCCACGCGGAAAAGGCGATCAGCCCGGCTGCGGCGACAAGAATCGCCGCAACACGCCAGAATGTCAGCTTGCGGCGCAAGCGGCGGCGGTCGATCAGGTCGTCGGCTCTCAATGCCATGGTCAGCCTCGTAGTCGGTGGGAGCAGATGCTTTTAAAGCAACCATTCGCGCCCGGCTACCGTTTCCTGACGGCCTTCGCCAAAGCCGTCTTCGGCGTTCGGGCAAGCTTCAACCTGTCGCGTTCCACAGGCTCTAACACTGTGCGCCCATATCTGGTATGAGGTTCAGGCTGCGCTGGGGCCATTTTCGTTGTATAGGGGCGGCTGTCATATTTTTGCGGTTTTCCTCGGCTTGTGCTTGCTTGAGGGCGCCGGCACCCCACCTATAGGGCGGCCTGGCGGGCAGGGGTTTAGAAGAAGCAGTCATGTTAGCGGGACCAATCGAACCGACCAACACCGAGACGGAGTTGGCTCCCAAGGCCGCAGGCCGGGCGCGGGTCGACGCCTTTGACATCGCGCAGCGTCATTCGCGCCGGGTGCGGATCCTCAAGCTGGCCGTGCCGCTGGTCGCCGCCCTGATCGCGGTCGCGTTTCCGGTCTATTCCTATCTCATGGCTCCCGCTGCAATCGAGGTGCAGGCCGACGGCGGCTCCTTTGCCAATGGCAAGCTGGTGATGGCCAATCCCAAGCTCAACGGCTTCACCAAGCAGAACTTGCCCTATTCGATGACGGCCCTGCGCGCCATACAGGACGTCAGCAAACAAGGCATCATCGATCTGGAAGGCATCAAGGCCAGGCTGCCGATTGCGGCCGACAACACGGCCGCCATCGATGCCGCGCGCGGCACCTATGATCGCGACGGCAACACGTTCAGCCTGACCAGCGACGTGACGGTATCGACCACGGATGGCGTGGTGGCAAAATTCAAATCAGTCTATCTCGACATGGGCGAAGGCACTATGAAGACAAGCGAACCCGTCGATGTCAGCCGCGGCGGGTCGCGGATCAGGGCGGATTCGATGTCGGTCCAGGACAATGGCAAGGTCCTGGTTTTCGAGAACAAGGTGCGCGTCGACATCGATCCCGCCAGTTTGAAGGCGGCAGAGGCAAAGAGCGGAGAGACCAATGCGGTTCAGTAGTTCGGCACGGCGCCTCGCCGCGGTTTCGGCGTTGCTGACCCTCGGGCTGCCATTGGGGCTCACCCTGGGGACGGCTTCGTCGCTGGCGCAGTCCAGCGCCACCAGCCAAATGTCCGGCCTCAGGCTGTCGGGCGACAAGCCGATCCAGATCGAAAGCGACAAGCTCGAGGTGCGCCAGGCGGAAAGCGTCGCCGTCTTCACCGGCAACGTCAACGTCGTCCAGGGTCCAACCGTACTCAAGGCCGGCAAAATGACGGTCTATTACGTCAGGGATGCAGCCGCCGTCAAAGGCGCCGAGCCGGCGGGTGCCGCGGCGATGACCGGATCCGCCAACATCGACCATCTCGTGGTCGACGATAAGGTCTACATCAAATCGGACAATCAGGTTGCCACCGGCGACCGCGGCACCTTCGACATGAAGACCGAGGTGCTGGTGCTTTCGGGCAGCAAGGTCGTGCTCTCGCAAGGCGACAACGTGCTTGTCGGCTGCAAGCTTACCGTGCAGATGAAGAGCGGCCTTGCCCAGGTCGACGCCTGCGGCGGCCGCGTCATGATGTCGATCACGCCGCAGGCGAAGTCTGGAGCAGCGAAACCCTGATGACCGGCATATCGTCGCTGCTGGCGCGTCTTCCAGGGCGCGCCGCCAGCAAACTTGCGGCACCGGCCAGGGTCACCGTCGAAGCGGCAAAGTTCAAGGGAACCTTGATCGCCAAGGGGCTGACCAAAAGCTACAAGGGCCGCAAAGTCGTCAGCGGCGTGACGCTGGGCGTGCGCGCCGGCGAGGCGGTTGGGCTGCTCGGCCCCAACGGCGCCGGCAAGACGACCTGTTTCTACATGGTGACCGGGCTGGTGCCGGTCGATGAAGGCACCATCGAGATCGACGGTTTCGATGTCACGTCGATGCCGATGTATCGCCGCGCCCGTCTCGGCATCGGCTATTTGCCGCAGGAAGCGTCGATTTTTCGCGGCCTGAACGTCGAGCAAAACATCCGGGCCGTGCTCGAAGTGGTCGAAAAGAGCCGCAAGGAACGTGAGCGCCTGCTCGACGAATTGCTCGAGGAATTCCACATCAGCCATCTGCGCAAGGCTCCGTCGCTGTCGCTTTCCGGCGGTGAGCGGCGGCGCCTGGAAATTGCCCGCGCCTTGGCAACCCGCCCCGCCTACATGCTGCTCGACGAACCGTTCGCCGGCATCGACCCGATCGCCGTCGCCGACATCCAGCAGCTCGTTCGCCATCTGACGGCACGTGGCATCGGCGTGCTGATCACCGACCACAATGTGCGTGAGACCCTTGGCCTGATCGACCGCGCCTACATCATCCATGCCGGTCAGGTGCTGACCCATGGCCGAGCCGACGAAATCGTCGCAAATGCCGATGTGCGGCGGCTTTATCTTGGCGAGGGATTTACGCTCTAAATGCGAAATTCCGGTTCGAACGGGATTTCCGGCGTAGTCCGGCAGCTTTTTCTTCGATTTTCTGCCTGAAAAACGCGCTGGCAGGCGAGTTTTTCCGCACCTCGCCTTGACAAGCAAAAGCCGGGCCAGTTTCTATGCTGGCCTGGAAAATTCTTTCCGGCAGTGCGGGTGCGTAGACGGGGCGTTTGAAACCGAACCATGGCGTTGGCGGCAAAACTACAGCTACGACAGTCGCAGTCGCTGGTGATGACGCCGCAGCTGATGCAGTCGATCCGCCTGCTGCAGTTCACCCACCTCGAGCTGGAACGCTTCATCGACGACGAGATCGAACGCAATCCCCTGCTGGAACGCGCCGAACCGCAGGACGACGCCGCCAGCGACCAGGCGCAGAAGAGCGACGCCGCATCGGAACCGGCCGCCGACGGCGACTGGTTCGAAGCGGAGACGGCGTGGAGCGCCGAGGCGATCTCGGAAAAGCTCGATACGTCGCTGGAAAACCTGTTTCCCGATGATCCTGGAACGAGCGAGCGGCTCGGCCCCGACCTGACGGCGCAATGGAAATCGGCGTCCGGCAATAGTTCCGCCTCTTCCTCCGACGGCTTCGATGTCGCGGATATGGCGGCGGCTGCCATCACGCTGCGCGACCATGTCGGCGAGCAGGTGGCGCTCGCCTTCGCCGATCCGGCCGCGCGCCTGATCGCCGGCGAGCTTGCCGACGGCGTCGATGAGGCCGGCTACATGCGTGCGGACATGGCCGAGATCGCGGCCCGCCTCGGCACGGACGCCACGGCGGTGGCAAGGGTTTTGGCGGTCTGCCAGACATTCGAGCCCGCCGGCATCTTCGCCCGCGATCTCGCCGAATGCCTGTTGCTGCAGCTTGCCGTGCGCGACCGGCTCGATCCGGCGATGAGGGCATTGATCGCCAATCTCGAACTCCTGGCACGGCGCGATTTCCAGACGCTGAAGCGGATTTGCGGCGTAGACGAGGAGGATCTGCTCGACATGCTGGCCGAGATCCGGGCGCTCGACCCGCGGCCGGGAATGGCGTTTTCGCGCGGTGCCAGCGATGCGATCGTGGCCGACGTCGAGGTGCGCGCAGCCAATGACGGCAGCTGGACGGTCGAGCTCAATGCCGAGACGCTACCGCGTGTGCTGGTCGATCACATCTATTTCGCTCAGGTCACGCCGCATGCGAAAAACCAGGCGGAAAAGGATTTCCTCGCCGAATGCCTGCAGAATGCCAACTGGCTGACGCGCAGCCTCGACCAGCGGGCGAAGACTATCCTCAAGGTCGCCTCCGAGATCGTACGCCAGCAGGACGCTTTTCTCGTCCACGGCGTGCGGCACCTGAAGCCGCTCAACCTGCGCACGGTGGCGGACGCTATCGGCATGCACGAATCGACGGTCAGCCGGGTCACGGCAAACAAATACATGCTGACGCCGCGCGGCGTGTTCGAGCTGCGCTATTTCTTTACCGCCTCGATCGCTTCGTCGGGTGGCGGCGATGCGCATTCGTCGGAAGCGGTGCGCGACCGCATAAAGCAGCTGATCGACGAGGAGAAAGCCGTCGATGTGCTTTCCGACGATGCCATCGTGGACATGCTGCGGGAAAGCGGCGTCGACATTGCCAGGCGCACGGTTGCCAAATACCGGGAAGGCATGAACATACCCTCTTCGGTGCAACGGCGGCGCGAAAAACGCGCTTTGGCCAGCGCCGGCCGTTGAACTCCGGCGGAATTTCCACAGCTTTCGCGTTCATTGACAAGCGGCAACGAAGTGGCTAGAAGCCCGCCCGCATGAGACGGGCTGGCGAGTGGATTTGAGTTCGCTGATGCCCGCACGAGAGATGGTCCGTCACGACGTAGGCCACGGGACGGCCAAGAAGGCGGCTTGTGATCAACCGGAAAGTTCGGATTTAAAATCGGCGCAAGTGACGCCGCAAAGCTTGTGCGCACGGACCACGAGTATAAACTCGGGACAGTTTGAAGCCTGAGCAAGGAAGGTCAGTTTTCAGATGACACTGCGCATATCGGGAAAACACATGGATATCGGCGATGCGTTCCGTACGCGCATCAACGACCGTGTCGGGGAAGTGATCGGGAAATATTTCGATCGGGGCTTTTCAGGGCAAATCGTAGTCGTCAAATCGGGATCGCGCTACACGGCCGATTGCATGATCCGGCTGGATTCCGGTGCTTCGCTGCAGGCGACCGGCGATGCCCAGGATCCGACGCTTGCCTTCGATACCGCGGCGGACCGTCTGGAAACCCGCCTCAGGCGCTACAAGCGCCGGCTGAAGTCGCACAATTCAGGCAATAGCAATGGCGAACTCACCGACGTCGCCTATACGGTGATGGCCCCGCTTGCCGATGACGAGGAGGAGATACCGGAGAATTTCGCGCCGGCCATCGTCGCCGAATCGACCATGACGCTGCGGACCATGTCGGTGGCGTCAGCAGTGATCGAGCTCGACACCAAGGACAGCCCGGTCCTGGTCTTCCGCAATGCCGGAAACGACCATCTCAACATCGTCTATCGCCGGCCGGACGGGAATATCGGCTGGATCGACCCGTCTACGGCCAAGGTCGCGCAGGGGTAAAAACCAGCCGCACGCAAGCGTGGGGACTGGCGACGGCAGGCGAACAAGGGATTTCAAGCATGGATCTGAGCGATCTCGTCAACGTTCCGGCAATCATGCCGGCGTTGAAGGCGAACTCCAAAAAGCAGCTGCTGCAATTGCTGTCTGAAAGGGCGGCGGCAATTTCCGGCATTCCGGAGCGGGAGGTGTTCGACACCATCCTGCAACGCGAGCGGCTGGGTTCGACCGGCGTCGGCAACGGCATCGCCATTCCGCATGGCAAACTGGCCGGGGTGAAGCGGATCGCTGGGGTTTTTGCCCGGCTGGAGACACCGGTCGATTTCGAGGCCCTCGATGATCAGCCGGTCGACCTGGTGTTTCTGCTTTTGGCCCCCGAAGGCGCCGGCGCCGACCACCTCAAGGCGCTGTCGCGCATCGCGCGGGTGCTGCGCGATGCCGACACGGTTGCCAAGATCAGGGGCACGCGCGATGCCGTGGCTATCCACGCGCTGCTGTCGGATACACAGGCCTCGCACGCCGCCTGAGTTGATTGGACCCGTTGAAGGGCCGCCGTGAGCGGCCCTGTCCGTTTCAGCCAGATCGGCGCGCCGTGTTGTTAGTGGATAGCGACGGGGGTCAGATCGTTTTCCAAGGCGCCGGCCAGCGCCCGGTCGCGAGCGTCCGAAAGCAGGATCGGCTGGCCGTTGGCGGCAAACAGGGCCCACAGTTCCAGCCCGGGCGCGATTTCGCCGAGGCCCGGGAAACGGCCGCGCAGATCGTCGCTCGACACTTTCCTGAGATAGGCGACCGAGCCTTCGCCGAGATGAGCGAATTCGCCGCTGGTCATGATGATATTTTCGTCAGTTCTGGTCATTTCAAGCCTCCTTGCCGCGAGACGCCGCTCAAGGCCATCCCGCATGAGAGCTATCGGCAAAACTCAGTCTTTCACCGATATGTTTATTTTTCGTACCAGCCGTTCGGACTCCGGCCGATCGAGATCGATCGACAAAAGGCCGTTCTTCAATTCCGCCGCAATCACCCGCATGCCGTCGGCCAGCACGAAACAGCGCTGGAACTGGCGTGCGGCGATGCCGCGGTGGAGGAATTCGCGCTCGGTGTCGTCGTTCTGACGGCCGCGCACGACCAACTGGTTCTCCTCCGTGGAGACATCGAGATCGCTTTCCGCGAAACCGGCGACGGCGAGCGTGATACGCAGCCTTTCGGTTTTGCCGTCGGCACCGCTGAGGCGCTCGATGTTGTACGGAGGATAGCTGTCACCCGACTTCGCCAAGCGCTCCAGTGTCTTTTCCATGGAATCGAAACCGAGGAGAAGCGGGCTGGAAAAAGGCGTCATTCGGCTCATGTTACAGTGTCCTCTCAAGAGCGACATAAAGTGGAAAAACCCGGATGGCATTTTTCCCGATGGTCTTGATATGGTCCGCCGCCCGGCAGACTTCAAGCCGTCACACGTCCCGCCCAAAAAGACTTGCCAAAACAAGGAATTGAAATGCCCCAATCCCGCAGGATCATCATCGACACTGACCCCGGCCAGGACGATGCCGTCGCCATATTGCTGGCGCTCGGCAGCGCCGAGCTGGAGATCGTCGGCATCACCGCGGTGGCCGGCAACGTGCCGCTGAAACTCACCGAAAAAAACGCACGCAAGATCTGCGAGTTGGCCGGCCGGCCGGATGTCAAGGTCTATGCAGGCGCCATCCGGCCGCTGGCGCGTGAACTCGTCACCGCCGAGGAAGTGCATGGCAAGACCGGCCTCAACGGACCGCAACTGCCTGAGCCAAAGATGAAGCTGCAGGATCAGTATGCTGTCGATTTCATCGTCGAGACGCTGATGGAGGAGGAGACCGGCACGATCACCCTTTGCGCGCTCGGGCCGCTCACCAATGTTGCGCTGGCGCTGATCCGCGAGCCGAAAATCGCGCCGCGCATCAAGGAGATCGTGCTGATGGGCGGCGGCTTCTTCGAGGGCGGCAACGTCACGCCGACTGCCGAGTTCAACATCTATGTCGACCCGCATGCCGCCGATGTCGTGTTCAAATCCGACATTCCGATCGTGATGATGCCGCTCGACGTCACCCACAAGGCGCTGACCACCGCCAAGCGCACGAAGGCTTTCCGCAAGCTCGGCACCAGGGTCGGCACGGCGACGGCGGACATGCTGGAATTCTTCGAACGCTTCGACGAAGAGAAATACGGCACCGATGGCGGCCCGCTGCACGATCCCTGCGTCATCGCCTATCTGTTGAAGCCGAAGCTGTTCAAGGGCCGCAACTGCAATGTCAGCGTGGAAACTGCCTCGGAGCTCACCATGGGCATGACGGTGATCGACTGGTGGGGAGTGACCAAGCGGCCGAAGAACGCCCTGGTGATGCGCGACATCGATCATGAGGCGTTTTTCGCGCTGTTGCTGGAAAGGCTGGGGCGGATTTAGTGCCGCTCAGTCATTGAGCAGGCGGTAGGTGGTGGTGCCGTTCTTGCGGTGCTGTTGTTCGATCGAGACTTCCGATCCGATCATGTGGGGCGTCTCCACCTCACCATCGACAAATACCAGTGCGTTGCCGTCATGGAGACGGACTTCATATCTATAATAAAGTCCATGGCCGACGGAACCTTTCGGATTTAGAGGCATCGTCGCAACATCTTCGACGATGCCTCCTACGCGTTGCGTGCCAATGATCGGACTGTTCTGCCTTGTTACAATCGGCACAGCGATCGCAAAAGCGAACGCGCACAAGATTGTGATGCCAACAACTCTGCCGCGAAACTCTTCGCGAAGCAGAAGAAGGCGGTTTCTACGAGAAAGATTCGTCGGCCCCATCACTTAGAGTTGAGTAGCGTAAGGGCTTTGTTCAAGAGCGATTTCTTCGAAGAGAGCTCTGTCACTCGTTTTACCTTCGAAAACAGCTTCATTGATCGATCGCCATTCAATTTGGAAATCGGTAGAAGACAAAGCCATTGTCGCGCGTGACGCGCTCGATGCCGACGCGCGAGCCGATCAGGCGCGGGCGATCGTCGTAAACGAGGACCGTTGAACCGTTCTCAAGGAACAGCAGATATTGGATATTCTGCCCCTCACCCTGTCCACTTTTGACCGTAGCCGCGATCGGGTCAACCGATCGGATCGGGCTTGCGTCATTGGCCCACTTGTTCAGAGCCAAGACGAACATCACGGCAAAAAAGGCGCTGACAAATAGAACGGCAAGCCTCTGCTTGAGCGATTCCGAACCAGCCTGCGACACCGATTTTGCCCCCTATGCCCTCATGTGGGAGCCAAAAGGCGCACTTTCAATCGAGCATCATCATCAAAGATGCTTGAGGGCAGCCGCCTCACTTCGCCTTGGAAAACGCCAGCCACAGGCCGCCGCCGACCAGGAAGCTGCCGCTGATTCGCGACAAGAGCTTGACGCGGCCGGCCGACAGCAGGCGCCCGGCGCGGCCGGCGGCCAACGCGTAGGTCGAATCCGAGACTGCGGCGAAGATCATGGCGGTGAGACCCATGACGCCGATCTGTAGCGCGTAATTGCCTTCGGGGGCGATGAACTGCGGAAAGAAGGCGCCGAAGAACACCAGCGTCTTCGGATTGCTGATCGCCACCAGCAGGCCCTGCAGGAAGAAGCCGCCGCGCGGCTTTTTAGCCGATCCGTCGGCGTTCAGCTTGCCTTTCGAGCGGAACATCTGCACGCCCATCCAGATCAGGTAGGCGGCGCCGATCAGCCGGACCCATTCGAACCAGTGGCCCATTCCGGCGATAAGCGAGGTCAGCCCGATGCCGACGATGGCGATCATGATGGCCAGCCCGGCCTGGGTGCCGGCGACATTGGCGAGGCCGGCGCGCGAGCCGTGGCGGATGCTGTTGGCGATGATCAGCGTGACCGTCGGCCCCGGCACAAGAATGATGACGATGCAAGCGACGACGTAGGTGGCGTAGAGTTCCAGCGACATTTTTCCCTCCGCAGAATGCCGCTCGTGCGGCGCGCTGTCGCGATCAATGCATGGCGATGAGTTGCGTGCAAGTCGGCGAGGCGCCGACAATGCGGAGCTGATTTCAGCAGGCGCCGGCCTGCCATGGTAGCGTTGCCTCATAGGCGGCAGCCGCCCTCAGCACCGAGAGGTCACCGCGTGGCCGCCCGATCAATTGCATGCCCATCGGCCTGCCCTTGGGGTCGAAGCCCGCCGGCACATTGATCGCCGGGCAGCCGCCGAGCGTGGCGAACGCTGAAACCTGCATCCAGCGATGATAGCTGTCCATGACACGCCCGGCCACTTGCGTCGGCCAGTGGGTGGAGACCTCGAAAGGGAAGACCTGCGCGGTCGGCAGCGCGATGAGATCGAATCGATCGAAGAGCGACAGCAGGGTTTTGTGCCATGACGAGCGCCTCACCGTGACGGCGTGGACCTGCGGCGCGGTGAGGCCCAGTGCATGTTCCACTTCCCACACGGCCTCCGGCTTGAGAAGGCGGCGTTTCAAGGGATCGTCGTAATGCACCTTGAGCGCACAACCGCTGCTCGCCTGGCGAAGCGTTACAAAGGCCTGCCACAGCGCTTCGAACTCGAATTCCGGCATCAGCGGCTCGGCCTCGAAGGATAGATCCGCTAACCGGCCGAGTGCTGCCTCGCAAAGCTGTAGAATGCCTGCTTCAATTGGCAGATGACCGTCAAGATCGCCGAGCCAGGCGATGCGCCCGCCGGCCGCCGGCGTTTCCAGCCCTTCGAGGAACGAGCCTGGCTTATCATGCGACAGCGGCGCGCGAGGATGATAGCCGGCCTGAACGTCGAGCAGCAGCGCCATGTCGCGCACGTCACGCCCCATCGGCCCTTCGACGCCCATTTGCGCATGAAACACATCAAGATCAGGGCCGGCCGGTACCAATCCCTGCGACGGGCGGAAGCCATAGACATTGTTGTAGGCAGCGGGATTGCGCAGCGAACCGCCGAAGTCGCTGCCATCGGCAATGGGAACCATGTCGAGCGCCAGCGCGACCGCCGCGCCGCCGCTCGAGCCGCCGGCGGTCAGCGCTGGGTCGAACGCGTTGAGCGTCTGTCCAAACACGGTATTGTAGGTGTTGGAGCCGAGCCCGAATTCGGGAACGTTGGTCTTGCCGATGATGATGGCGCCGGCCTGCCGAACACGCTCGACGAAGAAGTCGTCTTCCTCAGGCACGAAATCGGCGAAGATCGGCGAGCCGAAGGTGGTTCTCAGGCCTTTTGTCAGCGCAAGATCCTTGATCGCGATCGGCAGACCGAACAGCGATCCGGTATCTGCTCCTCGCGCCAAATGAGCGTCTGCCTCGTCGGCCTCGCGCAGGATGTCGGCACGCTCACGCAATGAAACGATGGCGTTGACCTGTGGGTTCACCGCCTCGATCCGGTCCAGGAATGCAGCGATCACTTCGCGCACCGAAAGCTGCCGGCGCCTGATCCTGTCGGCCAGTTCCACGGCGGACAGGCGGCAGATGTCGCCGGCGGGCGGCACGGCATGCCTGGTGGTCGGGCGCGTGGCTGTCATCGCGCTTCAGCCGGCAGATGTCGGCATGGCGGCGTCGACATCCCTGGCCAGCGGGATGGCAGGCTGGGCGCCGGCTTTCAGGCAGGCCAGCGAACCGGCTGCGGCAGCGCGGGCAAGCGCCTGGTCGAGCGGCAGGCCTGCCGCCAGTCCGGCAGCAAAATAGCCGCAGAACGTGTCGCCGGCGCCGACCGTGTCGAGCGGAGTGATCTTCAGCGCCGGAACCATCAGGAGATCGTCCGGCGTCGCGGCGAGAACGCCGTCTGGGCCAAGCGTGACGACGATGGTGCGGCCGGTTCTCGAGGCATAGTCGCGCATCCGTGCCGGGCGGTCGCGGCCACTCAACGACAGCGCCTCACCATAGAGGTCGAACTCGGTCTCGTTGGCGACGAGATAGTCGGCCTTGCCGAGGAAGCCGGCCGCGTCGCCGTGGAAAGGTGCGGTGTTGAGCACGGTGACCGCGTTGGCCGTCCTTGCCGCGTCAAGCGCTGTCTTGACCGTTTGCAACGGGACCTCCAACTGCAGCAGCACGACATCGCCGTTTTTCAGGAAAGCCTTGGAAAGGTCACCCGGCACGACCGAATCATTGGCGCCCGCCACGACGGCGATCACGTTCTCGCCGTCGGCGCCGACCATGATCAACGCGGTACCCGTCGAGGCAAAGGTCTCGCCGACGCCGGACAGGTCGATCTTGCCGTCGCGCAGCAGCGCCAAAGCCTCGCCGGCGAAGCTGTCCTTGCCGACCGCGCCGACCATGCGCACCTTGGCGCCGGCGCGGGCGGCGGCCAGCGCCTGGTTGGCTCCCTTGCCGCCGGGGGCGGTGGCGAAACCGGAGCCGCGCACCGTTTCGCCGGGACCGGGCAAGCGGTCGACACTGGCGATGAGGTCGAGATTGATGGAACCGATGACGACGATCAAGAAGTGCCTCCCGCTAGCGCATGTCACTCTAATTGCGCGGGAAGCTACTCCGTAAGATCGCTGCTTGTCACCCTCGGGGCCCTTCGCTCCTATCGTTCCATTCGTTGGCTATTCAAGAAGAGACTTGTCCCGCCTCCCAGCCGAGGATGGCGCGTTTGCGCGTCAGGCCCCAATGGTAGCCGGTGAGCGCGCCGGACTTGCCGAGAGCCCGGTGGCACGGCACGACGAAGGACATCGGATTGGCACCGACCGCGGCACCGACAGCCCGGCTGGCGCTCGGTGCGCCGATGCGCGCGGCGATCGAGGAATAGGTGCAGGCCTTGCCCATCGGAATGCGCAGCAAGGCCTCCCAGACGCGGACCTGGAAGTCGGTGCCGATCATGACGACGCGCAGCGGCTGGTCGGCGCGCCACAGCGTCGGATCGAAGATGCGCGCGGCATAGGGCGCCGTCGCCGCCATGTCCTCGACATAGGTCGCATTCGGCCAGCGGCTGGACATGTCGGCAAAGGCCGCGCGCTCGCCGCCGGGGTCGTTGAAGGCGAGGCCGGCAAGGCCGCGGTCCGTCACCATGATCAAAGCGATGCCGAAAGGCGAGATATGATAGCCGTAGCGGATGGTGAGCCCTGCGCCGCGGGTCTTGTAGTCGCCCGGCGACATCGCTTCATGGGTGACGAACAGATCGTGCAGCCGGCCTGGGCCGGACATGCCGAGTTCGAACGAAGTTTCCAGCAGCGGCATGCCGGAATCCAGCAGTTTGCGCGCATGATCGAGGGTGACGGCCTGCAGAAAAGCCTTCGGCGACAGGCCGGCCCAGCGGGTGAACAGCTTCTGCAGCCCGGTCGGCGTCTCGCCGACCTCCTCGGCCAGCACTTCCAACGAAGGCTGGTCGCGATAGTCGAGGCTGATCTTTTCGATGGCACGACGGACGATTTCGTAGTCGCCGCCTTCAGGCGTGATGTCTTTCTGAAGGATTGCTGTCGTTTTGAGAGGCATTTGGGCGTTCATGGTAGTATCTCCTTGAGTGCGAATATCGTCCTTCGCGGCGCCGATCACCACCCGAAACTTGCTTTCCCGCAGCATGTACCCAGATAGAGTTGGCTTTGAATGGGGAGGACAATCATGGCCGGCGAGAAGATGCAGCTGACCAAGGAAAAAGAAACGCTGCTGATCACCGTCTACGGCAAGGCGCTGGAAAGCCGGCTTCCCAACTCGCTGCTGAAAGACCGCTTTGCGGACGAGGCGGTTCGCCGCATCGACTACGATTTCTCGCGGCTCAAGGTCGACAACAATCTCGGCGTCGGTCTGGCGATCCGGGCCAAGACGCTGGACGACTGGGTTTCGGCTTTTCTGGCGAACAACCCGAACGCCATTGTACTGCATCTCGGCTGCGGGCTGGACACATGAATATTCCGTATCGACCCGCCAGCCGGCGTCGACTGGTTCGACGTCGACTACGCCGAAGTCATCGAGCTCAGGCGCAAGCTCTACCCGATGCGCGAGCATTACCACCTGATCGGATCATCCGTCACGGAGCCTGGCTGGTTGGATGAAGTGCCCGGCGATCGCCCGGCGATGGTCGTGGCGGAGGGCCTGACCCCCTACCTTGCCGCTGACGAGGGCCCAAGACTGGTTTCGCGGCTTGTGTCGCATCTGGCCAGCGGCGAATTTATCTGCGATGCCTACAGCGACCTGGGTCTAAAGCTCGTGCGCCTCAACCGGTCGTTCCGCGCCACCGGAGCCGAACTCCACTGGGCGATCAACGATCCGCGCGACTTGGAACGGTCAGTGCCCGGCCTGCGGTTGGTCGAGGAAACGATGGCGTACAAACCCGAACATGCCGCCCGTGTGAGCTGGTTCGCCGGACTGGTCTTTCGCCTCTGGAGCCACGTTCCGGCTCTTCGGAGGGTCGGCAGGCTGTTGAGATTTCGGTTTTGATCGTCAGCGCGCCTTGGCGGTCGCCAGAGCGCGCGAAAATGCGGTGGCAAAACTTTCGCGGTCGTCGGGGTTGAGGAAGCCACCGATCGAGACTGTTTTTCCTTGCGCCTCGACCGCCATTCTCGTGATGCCGATTTCGGTGTGGCGGGCGATCGAAAAGCGTGCCCAGAACGGATTGAAGCGATGTGCTTCCGATTTGCCTGACGGGGCAGTCTTGCGGATATCGAGGCTGGTGCGAGACACCGACACCTCCTCGCGAGCCCGAGCGGCACGATAATTGGCGCGGAAGGCGATATAGATGGCAATAACATCGAGGCCGAAGAAGCCGAACACCGGCCAGGCGCCGCGCGACAGGAAAAACGCTCCGGTCACCAGCCACCCGAACAGCAATGCGCCCATCAGGATGACAAAGCCGGTCTTGCCCAGCGACCGGTGCGGTATCAGCAGCGCCTGGAAGAATGGCTCGTCGGCCTGAAATGAGGCGTTTGTGTCGCTCATTACAGAATATTATAGGAAAGCAATGACAAGCCCCAAGTCCAAAAACTCTTCGGCGCTAAAAAAAGACCTGTTGCCCGGCCGCCGCGACGGCTCGAACGCCAAGCCGCGTCCGCGGCCGGCGAGGTCGCGGGCGCTTTACAGCCCGGCCGAGGTGCATGAGATTTTCCGGCGCTTTTCCGTTCAGCGGCCGGAACCGAGAGGCGAACTCGAACATATCAACGCCTTCACGCTGCTGGTGGCGGTGGTGCTTTCGGCGCAGGCGACGGACGCCGGTGTCAACAAGGCGACGCGGGCGCTGTTCAAGATCGCCGACACGCCGCAGAAAATGCTGGCGCTGGGCGAGACCAGGCTCGGCGACCATATCCGCACCATCGGGCTGTGGCGCAACAAGGCCAAGAACGTCATCGCGTTGTCGGAAGCCCTGATCCGCGACCACGGCGGCAAGGTGCCCGATGATCGCGATCAACTGGTCGAGCTGCCGGGTGTCGGCCGCAAGACCGCCAATGTCGTACTCAACGTCGCCTTCGGCCAGCATACGATGGCGGTCGACACGCACATCTTCCGCATCGGCAACAGGCTCGGCCTGGCGCCGGGCAAGACGCCGGAACAGGTCGAACAAGGGTTTTTGAAGATCATTCCGGATGAATATATGCGGCATGCGCATCATTGGCTGATCCTGCACGGCCGCTATGTTTGCAAGGCACGCAAGCCGGATTGCCCGGCTTGCGTCATCGCCGATATCTGCAAGGCCAAGGAAAAGACGACCAGCGTGCCTGCACCACTGGTCGAGATCGCGCCGCTCGGGCCAGTAGAGGCGGCTACTGAATCAGTGCCAGCCAAGTGACTCTGAAGTTCCTCCTATGTGGCGCCGTCCACGTTCAGGAGCTCTCTTCGACAAACACCTCCTCGCGCTTCTTCCTGACCGCGGGGAGAAACACGATGACGAGCACGGCGAGCGCGATGAGGAGCAGGCTGGCGCTGATCGGTCTCGTCACGAAGGTACTCGGATCGCCGCGAGAGAGGATCATGGCGCGGCGCAGGTTTTCCTCGAGCAGCGGGCCGAGCACGAAGCCAAGCAGCAGCGGCGCGGGTTCGCAGCGCAGCTTGGTCAGGAGATAGCCAAGCAAGCCGAAGAGTGCGACTGCATAGAGGTCGTAGACGTTGGTGTTGACGCTGTAAACGCCGATCGAGCAGAACGCCATGATGATCGGGAAGAGCACGTAATAGGGGATCGTAAGCAGTTTCACCCAAAGCCCGATTAGCGGCAGATTCAAGACGATCAGCATCAGATTGCCGATCCACATCGAGGTGATGATACCCCAAAACAGTGCAGGCTGTTCGATCGCAACATTGGGGCCGGGTACGATGCCCTGGATGATCATCGCGCCGATCATCAGCGCCATTACCGGGTTGGCCGGAATGCCGAGCGTCAGCATCGGGATAAAGGAGGTTTGTGCGCCGGCATTGTTGGCCGATTCCGGTCCGGCGACGCCTTCGATTGCGCCTTTGCCGAATTCCCCCGGACTTTTCGAGACACGTTTTTCGACGGTGTAGGAGGCAAAGGCGGCAAGGATCGCGCCGCCTCCCGGCAGGATGCCGAGCGCCGAACCGATGATTGTTCCGCGCACGATGGGGGCCGCCATGCGCCGAAAATCTTCGCGGGTCGGCATAAGGCCGGAGATCTTTCGGATCAGCACGGAACGCTCATGCTCGTTTTCGAGGTTGCGCAGTATCTCGGCGACGCCGAAGACACCGACCGCCACTGCGACGAAATTCAGCCCGTCGGCATATTCGCGGATGCCGAGCGTGAAGCGGGGCGTGCCGGTGTAGATATCCGTGCCGACAAGTCCGAGCAGCAGGCCGAGCACGACCATGGCCAGTGCCTTGACGATCGAGCCGTGGGCGAGCGCGACGGACGAGACCAGGCCGACAATCATCAGCGAAAAATACTCGGCTGCGCCGAATCTCAGCGCTATCGCCGTCAGCGGTGGGGCAAAGATGGCGACGAGGAAGGTCGACACCGTGCCGGCAAAGAACGAGCCTATCGCCGCGGTCGCCAGTGCCGCCCCGGCGCGACCGTTCCTGGCTATTTGGTAGCCGTCGATGGCGGTGACGGCCGACGAGGATTCGCCGGGCATGTTGATGAGGATGGCGGTAGTCGAACCGCCATACTGCGCGCCGTAATAGATGCCGGCGAGCATGATGAGGGAGGAAACCGGATCGCCGATCTGGAAGGTGATCGGCAACAGCATGGCAATGGTTGCGGTGGCGCCGATGCCGGGCAGGACACCAATCAGCGTGCCGAGAAGGACGCCGATCAGGCAGAAACCGAGGTTTGCCAAAGATGTGGCCGTCGAAAAGCCGAGTGCGAGATTGTTGAGGAGTTCCATTTCATCTCCTCACAATGATAGGGGCAGCCACGGGCCGAAACGCCGGAACGGCAGGCCGAGTGCGTAGCTGAAGACGACGAATGCGAACAGCGTCAGGCCGGCCGACAGCACGAGCGCGGTCAGCGGCTTCATACGGCCGCTGCCGAACGATGCGATTAGCGCCGTCAGGAAGATCGAGGGGATAAAGCCGAGGCCGCGCACCGTCAGGCCGAAGAAGATCGGAGCGGGCAGAATGAACAGCATGCCGCGCCACGCGATGTGGCCGATCGGGTCGCTCTCGAAACGCACCGCTTGGACGAGGATGACGGCGCCAAGCAGGATCAGCACGATCGCCAGCACCAGCGGGAAATAGCCCGGTCCCATACGGAAGGCGGTGCCGATTTCGAGGCCGAGCGACTGCAGCGCGAAAAATGCGCCGAGGAAGATGAACAGCGCTGCGCAAATGCCGTTGGTTCTGTCGATTGCGAACGGTATCATGACGTCCTCCCGGGCCGCGCCGCGGGCTTGCCCATGCCGTGTAAAAACGGGGCGCTGGTGGCGCCCCGTTCAAGCTTTAGTCGGCGTACTGGCCGGCCGCTTCGATGATAGGCTTCCACCGCGCGATCTCACTTTCCAGCTTGGCCTTGAGCGCGGCCGGCGTGGCGTCGGCCTCGGGCGACGGCTTGGTGCCGAGTTCGGCAAAGCGGGCGACGACGTTCTGATCCTTCAGCGCCACCTGCAGCGATTTCGACAGGCGCTCGGTGATCTCGGCCGGCGTGCCCTTGGGTGCATAGATTCCGTGCCAGATGCCGACCTGCACCTGCGGAAGGCCGGCTTCCGTCGTTGTCGGCACGTCCGGAAGCACGTCGAGGCGTTGCGCCGAGGTTACGGCATAGCCCTTGATCGTGCCGCCCTGGATCTGCTTGGTGGTGTTGGTCGTCTGGTCGCACATGATGTCGACCTGGCCGCCGAGAAGGTCGGTCATGGCCGGGCCAGTGCCTTTGTAGGGAACGGTGACCAGCGGCGTGCCGATGGCGCTCATGAACAGCATGCCGCACAGATGCGAGGCCGCGCCTATCCCGGCATTGGCGACGGTGACGGTGTCCTTGTTGGCCTTGGCATAGTCGACCAGTCCCTTCAGATCGGTCGGCTCGAGATCCTTGCGGCCGACGATGGTCATCGGCACTTCTGTGACGAGACCGATATATTCGAACGCGTTCAGCGTGTCGTAGGCGAGGTTCCTATACAGCGTCGCGCTGGTCGCCATGCCGATGTGATGCAGGAGCAGCGTATAGCCGTCAGGATCGGCATTCGCGACGCGGCCGGCGCCTAGCGTGCCGCCGGCGCCGCCGACATTCTCGACGATGACCTGCTGCCCGAGGTCCTTCGACATGGCTTCCGCGACAAGACGCGTGACGGTGTCGGTTGGGCCGCCGGCCGAAAACGGCACGACAACGGTGATGGTGCGTTCGGGGTACGTCTGCGCGCCCGCGGCCAACGGGTAAAGCATGGCGACCGCAACGGCAGCCAGCGCGGCGACGAATTTTCTCATCGTGATTTCCTCCCAGAATACGAATTACCAACCGCTGCGCGGAGTTCCTCTCAAACCGAATGTAGATGGAGCAATAACTAGCGCAACCCGACAAATGACAATCGCCTCAAACGGCAAACTGCACATTTGTCCGCGCAAATGAGTGGAAAGGTCGGGCCGCGCGATGCCCTTCCTCCGACCTATCTTAATAGCCGTAGCCGCGCGCCATCGCCGCCGCGAACACCGGGATCAACAGGAAGATGAATGCCTCGGTGCGGACATAGGTGCGAACGGACGCTAGCTCCGCCGCAGGCACCTGGAAGCCGGGACTGGCGCTCGCCTGCCTGCTCCAGGACAGGAATCGGACGGTCGGGATAATCGACAACAGGCCGACAATTGCGAAAGCGGCCATCTTTGCCCAGAACATCCAGTTGTAGACGTAGAATTCCCAGCCCTTGAGACCATAGATGACGCGGCCGATGCCGACGACGATGATCAGCATGGCAATGATGCCGTAATGGCGATCGATACCGGCAAGCCGCTTCAGCGTCGCGGCGGACAGGTCGCTGCGGATCAGGACGAATTCGGCGCCGATGATGCCTGCCAGCGAAAACACCAGCAGATGATGGAAGATGGCAAGCACAAGGTCGGTGGTGTCCATGCTGTTTCCCCTCTGTCGGACGGCAGCCCCGAAACCGAACGCAGTGAACGAAATACTGGCGAAAAACTAACACCGCTTGGCGGGATTCACATCAGCCTGGAAGATGATCTACACAGCCTTGGTTCTTGTTTTACGCAACGGATTTTGATTCCCCATTTCATGCATGTCGCTGTCCTAACCGTTGGATGACCGGCATTAGGCACCGGCAACACAACCGAGGCATGACCATGACCAGTCCGCAGACAATTGTCGCCCCAGTGATTGAGACCTCTCGCACGGTCCTGCGACCGCACCGGCTGGACGATTTCGACGCCTATGTCGCAATGTGGGCCGATCCCGTCGTCACCCGTTTTATCGGCGGCAAGCCGCGCACGCGGGAGGAAAGCTGGATGCGTTTCCTGCGCCATGCCGGCCTGTGGTCGCTTCTGGGCTACGGCTTCTGGGCGGTCGAGGAAAAGGCGACCAGC
Source organism: Mesorhizobium sp. M1163 (assembly GCF_040318415.1). Lineage (NCBI taxonomy): Bacteria > Pseudomonadati > Pseudomonadota > Alphaproteobacteria > Hyphomicrobiales > Phyllobacteriaceae > Mesorhizobium > Mesorhizobium sp. M1163. The sequence goes on from NZ_JAMYMF010000004.1 coordinate 54,709, forward strand.
CGCTTCATCGGCGAGGCCGGCTTCCACGATCTGAAACGCGACATGACGCCGTCGATCGAGGGCATTCCGGAGGCCGGATGGGCTCTGGTTTCGGGCGTGCATGGCCAGGGGTTGGCCAGCGAAGTCGTCGCACGGGTGCTTGCCTGGGGCGATGAGGCATTTGCAGCCGCGAAGACCGTCTGCATCATCGATCCGGAAAACACCGGCTCGCTGAACGTCGCGGCAAAATGCGGTTATGGCGAAGTGCTGCGAACCGTCTATCAAGACAAGCCGACCATCCTGCTGCAGCGGCAGCCCTGACGGATGCTGTCTGGGCACTGCCTGCCACATCGTCGTCGGGCGTCGAGTTCGCCAGCCTGAACATCGCACGGGCCGATTGTGGCGCATGCAGCGTGTTCTGTCTTTGACAGGATGACGCAAACTCTGCATGAATTTTATCGAGCGGGTCTGAATTCAGGCTACGTTTCTGGCAGGCACCGGAGGAGGTGTCGCGATTTGGAGGAATCCCATGCTGAACAGACGCAGATTCTTGATGAGCACCGCGGCGGCAGGTGCTGCCGGGCTCGCGGCATCGCATTTTATCCCCGCTTTCGCGCAGGACGCACCGCAGCTGCAGATTTTCGTGCCGGCGGCGCCGGGCGGCGGCTGGGACCAGACGGCGCGCGCCATGGACCAGGTGCTGCGCAGTGAAAAGCTGATCTCCGGCTCGCAGATCACCAATGTCGGCGGCGCCGGCGGTACTGTCGGCCTGCCGCAGTTCGTCAACCAGTGGAAGGGCAAGGGCAATGCGCTGATGGTGGCCGGCATGGTCATGGTCGGCGCCATTATCGCCAACAAGGCGGCTAACAACCTTACCGAGGTCACCCCGATCGCCCGCCTTACCGGCGAGTTCGAGGCGCTTGTGGTGCCGGCCGCCTCGCCGTTCAAGACTGCGGCCGACTTCGTTGCCGCCCTCAAGGCCGACCCGACGCAGGTTCCAGTCGCCGGCGGTTCGGCCGGCGGCTCGGACCACATCTTGTTCGGCCTCATCGCCAAGACCGTCGGTGTTCCTGCAACCAACCTGTCCTATGTGCCGTTCGCCGGCGGCGGCGAGGCGCTGTCGGCGCTGCTCGGCAACCAGGTCGCGGCCGGCATCTCGGGCTATGGCGAGTTCGCCGAACAGGTCAAGGCGGGCGCGCTGCGGCTGCTGGCGATATCTGCCGACAAACGCCAGGAGGGCATCGATGCTCCGACCATGAAGGAAGCCGGCATCGACGTCGAGCTGTTCAACTGGCGCGGCGTCTTCGCGCCGCCCGGCGTCTCGGACGCCGACAAGGCAGCAATGATCAAGCTGATCGAGACGATGGCCAAGAGCGACGCCTGGGCCACCGAATGCAAGAACCGCAACTGGACGCAGATCCTGCTCACCGGTGACGACTATGCGAAATTCGTCGCCGAAGACACGGCCCGCATCGGGACGATCCTCAAGGACCTCGGCCTGGCGTGATGCTCTCGGCAAGGGGCGGCCTGCGCCAACCCTTGCCGGCTTTCGCCAGCCGCATGGACATACGCGGCGCCGGAGGTGAAACTACGCCGAGATCGGCCGAGTGAGACCGGTCCAAGGAGAACCGGCCCCAAGGGACCGACATTGGGAGGACGATGATGAGCACCAGCGACCAGCAGGCGCCGCCGCGCCTTGCAGTGCCCGAACTGCTGATCGGCGTTGGGCTCCTCGCCTGTGCGGGTGCGGTTGCCTGGCAGACGCTGGCAATCCCGGTGTCGCCGCTCTATTCCAAGGTCGGTCCGACCGTCTTTCCCTACATCACCATGACGGGGATGGTGATCCTGTCGCTGCTGCTCATCATTGCCGCCTTGCGGGGCGGATGGCAGCCGGAGGACGAAAAGGAGACGCCGACCGACTGGAAGGCGATGGGCATCGTCGTCCTCGGACTGATCGCCAACCTCGTGCTGATCCAGCCGCTCGGCTTTACCGCCGCATCTGTCATCATGTTCGTTCTCATCTGCCACGGTTTCGGCAGCCGGCGTCCGCTGCGTGACGTGCTGCTCGGTCTGATCCTGGCGCTGGCCGCCTATTTCGGCTTTGCCAGGGCACTCGGCGTCAATATCGGCGCCGGCTTCATCGAAAACCAGCTGAACGCGATCGTCGATTCGGTCGTTGCCGTGCTGAGGGGCTGACGCCATGGAAACGCTCGGCCATCTCGCGCACGGATTTTCGGTCGCCTTCTCGCCGATCAATCTCATATGGTGCCTGGTCGGCACCACGCTGGGGACTGCGATCGGCGTGCTGCCCGGCCTCGGACCGGCATTGACCATCGCGTTGCTGTTGCCGATCACCTACCAGGTGGCGCCGGAGGCGTCGTTCATCCTGTTTGCCGGCATCTATTACGGCGCCATGTATGGCGGCTCGACGACATCGATCCTGCTCAACACGCCTGGCGAAAGCGCCACTATCGTCACCGCGCTGGAAGGCAACCGGATGGCCCGCTCCGGCCGTGGCGGTGCGGCCTTGGCAACCTCGGCGATCGGCTCCTTCGTCGCCGGCACGCTGGGCACGATCGGCGTTGCCTTCCTGGCGCCGATCGTCGTCAAATTCGCGCTGGCTTTCGGTCCGGCCGAATATTTCTCGCTGATGGTGCTGGCCTTCATCACGGTTTCGGCGGTGCTCGGCTCGTCGTCGGTGCGCGGCCTGACCAGCCTGTTCGTCGGCTTCGTCGTCGGCATGATAGGCGTCGATCTGCAGACGGGGCAGCCGCGCTTCACCTTCGGCATGAGCGAATTGTTGGACGGCGTCGACGTCATCGTCGTCGCCGTTGGCCTGTTCGCCGTTGGCGAGACGCTTTACATGGCCTCGCGCCGCTATGCCGGCAAGGACGACATCGTGCCGTTGAAAGGGTCGCTCTACATGACCGCGGCTGAATGGTCGCGCTCGTGGAGGCCATGGCTGCGCGGCTCCCTGATCGGCTTCCCGATCGGCGCCATGCCGGCCGGCGGCGCCGAAATCCCGACCTTCCTCTCCTATGCCATCGAGAAGAAACTCTCCAGACACAAGGAGGAGTTCGGCACGGTCGGTGCCATCGAGGGCGTTGCCGGGCCGGAAGCGGCCAATAATGCATCCGCCGCCGGCGTGCTGGTGCCGATGCTGACGCTCGGCCTGCCGACCTCGGCGACGGCCGCGATCATGCTGTCGGCATTTCAGAGCTACGGCATCAATCCGGGGCCGCTGCTGCTGACGACGCAGGCCGACCTGGTGTGGGGGCTGATCGCCAGCCTGTTCATCGCCAATGTCATCCTCGTCGTCCTCAACCTGCCGCTGATCGGGCTCTGGGTGCGATTACTGAAGATTCCGGCGCCGCAGCTCTATGCCGGCATTCTGGTGTTCGCCACGGTCGGCACCTACGGCATTTCGCAATCGCCGATCGACCTCATCATCCTCTATCTGCTCGGTGCCGCCGGCTTCCTGATGCGGCGTTTCGATTTCCCGACCGCGCCAGTCATCATCGGCATGATTCTCGGGCCGCTTGCCGAAACGCAGTTCCGCCGCGCGATGACCATCTCGAACGGCGATTGGACGGTGTTCTACAAGCATCCGCTGTCGCTGACGCTGCTGACGCTGGCCTTCATCGGGTTGGTTGGACCGCATATCTGGGCCTACATCGAGCACAGGCGCATGCGCGGACCGGAGCACGTGCCGGGCGATGCCTGAGCTGTTCGTGACGTCATGACAGACCTGCTTTCCGGCATCCGCATCCTTGACCTGACCAATGTGCTGGCCGGCCCCTATTGCGCCTACCAGCTGGCATTGCTCGGGGCCGACGTCATCAAGGTCGAGACGCCGCAAGGCGGTGATCTGGCGCGCCAGCTTGGCGCCTCGCCGGAGCTCAACCGGGTGGGCATGGGCGCTTCGTTCCTGGCGCAGAATGCCGGCAAACGCTCGGTGGCGCTCGATCTCAAGCAGGAGGCCGACCGCGAACGCTTCCTCGATCTGGTCGCTTCGGCCGACGCGCTGGTCGAGAATTTCCGCCCCGGCGTCATGGACCGGCTGGGGCTTGGCCATGCCAGGCTGAAGGAGGTCCGGCCAAGCCTTGTCTATTGTGCGATATCGGGCTTCGGCCAGACCGGGCCGATGCGCGACAATCCAGCCTATGACCAGATCATCCAGGGTCTTTCCGGCATCATGAGCATCACCGGTACACCGGAAACGGCGCCGCTGCGTGTCGGCTATCCCGTCGCCGATACGCTTGGCGGGCTGGTCGGGGCGTTCGCCATTACCGCCGCGCTGGTCAAGCAGAAGACGACAGGCGAGGGTGCGTTCCTCGACGTCTCTATGCTCGAATGCACGCTTTCTGCGCTCGGCTGGCCGGTGTCGAACTATCTGACGGCGGACGTCGAGCCGCAGCCGATGGGCAATGAAAACATGACGGCCGCACCGTCTGGCGCGTTTCGCACCGGCGACGGCTTGCTCAACATCGCAGCCAACAAGCAGGAGCAGTTCGTCACACTGTGCCGGTTGATCGATCGGCCGGAGCTGGCGTCGGATGTCCGCTTTGCCGAGCGCGAAACGCGCAAGCAGAACCGCATTGCATTGAAAGCGCTGATCGAGGATGCCTTGGCGAGCGGCTCTGCCGCCGCCTGGGAGGAGACGTTCAATCGCGCCGGCGTGCCGGCAGGCCGGGTGCTGACAATCCCGCAGGTACTGCAAGAGCAACAGGTGATCCAGCGCGGCATGACGGCGCGCTTCCAGGCTGTGTCCGGGATGGACCGGCCGCTGACCGTGGTGCGCGGCGGCTTCATGGTCGATGGCGAGGCACCTTTGCCGAGCAGGCCGCCGCCGGGGCTCGGCGAGCATATGGACGAGGTTTTTGCCGGTTTGCCGCCACGCGCCAAGAAAAGAGCGAAGGTATGAGCGGCACGGAAAAGAAGGCATGAGCGACACGGAAAACAAGACTGGCCGCGCGCGCGGCGAGGAATGGTGGCAGACCGGCATCATCGAGATGCGGCCCGGCGTCATCCGGCTGCGCGGCTATGAGATCCAGGATCTGATCGGCCGCGTCAGCTTTCCGGCAATGATCTGGCTGATGCTGCGCGGCGAACTGCCGAGCGAGGAGCAGGCGGCGCTGCTTGGCATCGCGCTGGGTGCCGCCGTCGACCATGGGCCGCAGGCGCCGTCCATCGCCATCGCCCGCATGGCGATCACGTGCGGTGTCGGCATCAACAGCGCCATGGCGTCGGCCGTCAACGTGCTTGGCGACGTGCATGGAGGCGCCGGCGAACAGGCGCTCTCCTTCTACGGAGACATCGCCGCCGAACTGGACGCCGGCGTGCCGCTCGCGGACGCGGTGTCGGCGCGGGTTGATCGTGTCCTTGCTGGGGAAGACGGCTATGTGCCGGGGCTGGGCCACCGCTTCCACCCGGTCGACCCGCGGGCGCCGCGCCTCATCGAACTGACCCGCGACTTTGCCGCGCGCGGCGTCGTCAGCGGGCGCTTCGCCGACATCGCCGAGATGGTCGAGGCGGAAGTTGCGCGGGGCAAGGGCAAAAAAATCCCGCTTAATATCGACGGCGCCACGGCCGTCATCTACGGAGAGCTCGGCTTCCCGCCGCCGCTGACGCGAGGCCTTTTCGTACTGTCGCGCTCGGTCGGCATCCTGGCCCATGCATGGGAACAGTCGCAGGAAAGCGACCGCAACAAAGGGCCGCTGCCGCGCGAATGGCTGTGGGCCTATACCGGCACGCCGGCGCGGCCTTTGCCCGAGGAAGACGAAGGCAGTCAGTGAGATGTCGGTTCAAGCGACAGCGGAGGGCGCTGGAGCCAATTCCCGATAGAGTCGGGATAGACCCCCATGGTTTATTGAGCGTGATCTTTTCCGAAAGCCGGATTCTGCTTTTTGGGGGTATGCTCCAGCTCGGGACTCCTGATGTTCCTCACCAACGTCGAAAGATCCGGCTCGTCGATGAGCAGCGCCGCGTCGGCCGGTGCCAGCCATGCCCGCTGCCGCCTGTTGGCTTCTTGCCAGTCGGCAAGTTCCTCGGTTACCTCCAGCAAATAGACGACGACGTCGACGCGGACGAAGCGGTTCGCCAGCCGCTTCCAGTAGCAATAGGTGCCGGCCGGCTGTTTCAATATCCTGCCGAGGACGCCGGCTTCTTCCTGTGCTTCGATGGTGGCCGCCTTGCGACCCCCCTTGCCCTTCATCGGCCAGCCTTTCGGCACGATGAAGCGCCTCGTCGTTCGCGATGTGACGAGCATAACCTCGACATCGCCATGCTCGCTCAGCCGAAAGGGGATCGCCGCGACCTGGCGAATCCGGGCGCCCTTCCTTGCCTTACGGACGACCTTCTTTCTGCTGGCTGCCATTCAAAAATCCAGTCGAAGCGGTGCCCAAAGCACGAAGGGCAGCATTGCTAAATCCAAACCGCCTTCGATGTTATCTCAGGTGCGGCGGCATCCAAGCATAATAAGTCGGCTAAATAAATGAAAACGTTAGCGGCAAGTGCTGACAAAGCCGCTCCCTGACGGCAGCAACTGACAAGTCGGCTTCATCTGCGGCACCACCTGCGGTTGGGGCGCCGGGATTTGGCGGTCCTGCGCACGGTATTGCTGTTGCTGCTGCTGATATTGCTGCCGCTGCAGCCTGTTCTCCAGCATCTGCAACTGGTTTTGCTGGATCAATGCGTTGCGGTCGGCGGGGCTGACGATCTGTGCCGATGCGGCAGGATTTACGCCCGACAGCATCACCGTTGCCAGCATTGCCGACCCTAAAAACGTCAATAGACGAAGCTGTGACATTCATTAATTCCCGCACAAAACCGACCTCAGATTAATATAGGGGTTTTGCCCGGCGATGCCATGGCCGCCGCTGATTCGCGGCGAATTGCTACGTCGTCCTGCCGGCTTTGGGAGGCATTGCGGTACGCGAGGCTGGCTCTCCCATTTCACTCGACTTCGCGCAGCCGATATCCGACGCCGGTCTCGGTGGTGATATAACGGGGCTGGTCGGGCATCTTTTCGATCTTTTGCCTGAGTTGCCGGACATAGACCCTGAGATATTGAACGTCGGTGGAATCGCCCCAGACCTGCTTCAGCAGGAATTGGTGGGTGAGAACCTTGCCGGCGTGCTGTACGAGGATGCGGAGGATGTCGTATTCCTTCGGCGAGAGCTTTATCTCCTTGTCCTCGACCTTGACGATGCGCTTCACCAGATCGACGGAGAGGTCGCCGGTGTGGAACACCGGTTTCTCACCCTGCTGCTGGAACTTGTGGCGCAGCGCCACGCGGATGCGTGCCACAAGCTCGTTCATACCGAACGGCTTGGTGACATAATCGTCGGCGCCGAGTTCGAGGGCCGAGACGATGCCGGCCTCATCAGTGCGGCTCGAAAGAATAACCACGGGAATGTCCAGGCCATCATCCCGCCATTTGCGCAGCAGCTCATGCCCGCTCATGCCGGGCAGGCCGAGATCGAGGAGGACCAGGTCCGGCTTTTCCGTCTCCATGAGTTCAATCGCCGCGCTGGCGTTCGGCGCCTCGCTGATCGCATAGCCTTGGCTGCCGAGCCCGACGCGAAGCAGTTTCCGGATCGGCGGCTCGTCGTCGACCACCAATATCCTGACGTCCAAATTCGTCATGACAGGTGGTCCATGTTTCGATCGTCAGCATCGGGTTCACCGACATCGGGGAGTTCTGCCGGCACCGGCATTCTTATGGTGAAAACCGCGCCCGAGCGGTCGGTCCTGTTCGCCGCCGAGAGCGTCCCGCCCATCGCTTCGATGAAGCCGCGGCAAATCGACAATCCGAGCCCGGTGCCGGCACGCACCTGGTCACCCTTGCGCACACGGTAGAAAGTGTCGAAAACGCGCTCCAGGTCCGCTGGCGGAATGCCTGGTCCCTCATCCATGATCTGCAGGATGACGCTGCCATTGTCGGCCCAGGCCTGCAGGCGGATCGTCGAACCTGGCGGCGCGTATTTTGCAGCATTGTCGAGGAGATTGAACAGCACCTGCTCGAACAGAACGGGGTCGAGCCGCAACATCGGCAGATCCGATGGAATATCGGTCTCGGTCTTATGCTCGCCGACGATTTTGCGGGCCCGATGCAGGGCTGAGCCGACAATGTCGCCGACATAGTGGAATGCATAATTCGGCTCCATCGTGCCGGATTCTATCTTGGTCATGTCGAGCAGATTGGCGATGAAGCGGTTCAGCCTTTCCGATTCATCAAGCACGGTCGACAGCAGTTCCGCCCGGTCCTGCTCGGGCAGTGCGGCCTCGAAGTCCCTGAGTGTTCCGGCCGCGCCCATGATGGCGGCAAGCGGCGTTTTCAAATCGTGGGAAATGGAGGTGAGCAAGGCCGAGCGCAGACGGTCTGCCTCGGCCGCAAGCTTGGCCCGGTCAACATCGGCGACGAGCTGGATGCGCTCGATGGCGACCGCCGCCTGGTCGGCGAGCGCATCGAGCAGACGTTGCTGCTCGGGTGTCAGCAGCGGACCTTGCTTGTCGTTGTCGAGGCCGACGACGCCCACCGCCGTGCGTCCGGTCCGCAAGGGCAGATAGAGGCGTTTTGCTCCGGGCAGCGTGTCGGCGCCGCGCCCGGCGGCGCGGTTATGCTCCCACGCCCAGCGGGCTGCTGCGATGTCGGCCTCGGCCAGCGTGTCGTCGGGTGGGTAGCCGGCTTTGACCGCGATTGTGCCGTCCTCGGGCAAAAGCAGCACTACGCGCAGCTTCAGCATCAAGGCGATCTGGAAGGCAGTGGCCCATAGCACGTCGTCCAGGGTACCGGCGCCGGCGAGCTTCTTTGAAAACTGATAGATGTCTTCCGTGGCGCGCGCCCGTGAGCTGGCAGCGATCGCTTGACGCTGCACCCGCGCCGTCAGATTGCTGGCGATAACGGCGACAACAAGGAAGACGGCAAGCGCAACGATGCTCTCCGGATCCCTGATCGTCAGTGTGTAGCGCGGCTCTAGGAAAAAGTAGTTGAATGCAAGGGCGCTGACGACACAGGCGTACAACGCTGGCCAGAGCCCGCCCATTACAGCCGATGTGAGCACCGCCAGCAGAAAGACAATGGCCAGATTGCGAACGTCGAGAAACTGGTCGAGAACAGTGCTGAAGGCCAGCGAGCCCATGACATAGGCTGTAGCTAGCAGGTAGGGCCTAACCTGAAACTGCTTCTGCTCGGTTGCCGCGCTGACATTTTTCGAGGGTGCGTCGGTGCCCTGGTCGGTTCCCGAAATTACATGGACGCTGATGTTGCCGGCGTCGCGGATGAGATCATAGGTGAGCGAGCCTTCGATCAATTCGCGCCAGCGTGATCGGGTCGGCCTGCCGATCACGATATGGGTGAAGTTGTTCGCCGTCGCATGGCGAACGATGTCTTGCGCGACATTCTGACCCGGAATGGTCGTCACCTCGGCACCGAGCTGCTCGGCAAGGCGCAACTGCGTCGCCAGCCGATCCTTGTCCTCCTCGGGCATGGCGGCTGAGCGAGGGGTGTCCACATGAAGCGCCGTCCAGGGGGCGCGGAGCCGGTCGGCCAGCCTGCGCGCATAGCGTATGCGAGCCGCTCCGCCAGGACGCGCGTCGACGCAGACGAGAACCCTTTCTCCGGCCGCCCACGGTCCCGGGATCGCGTGCGCCTGCATATGGTTGAGCAACTGCTCATCGACCCGCTGGGCGGTGCGGCGAAGCGCCAACTCCCTGAGCGCCGTCAGATTGCCCGGCGAGAAATAGTTCTCGATGGCGCGCTGGGCGGTGTTGGGGAAGTAGACCTTGCCTTCCTCCAGCCGCTTGATCAGGTCGTCGGGGGTGAGGTCGATGATCTCGACATCGTCGGCTTGATCGATGATGGAGTCGGGGACGGTTTCACGCACCCTGACGCGTGTGATCTGGGCCACGACGTCGTTCAGGCTTTCGACGTGCTGGATGTTCAGTGTCGTGTAGACATCGATCCCGTGCGTCAGGATTTCCTGGACGTCGAGGTAGCGCTTGGGGTGGCGGCTGCCGGCGACGTTGGTGTGGGCGAGTTCGTCGACCAGAACCAGCGCCGGGCGCCGGGCGAGGATGGCGTCGAGATCCATCTCCTCGAGGATCCGCCCCTTGTAATCGATCTCAAGGCGAGGAATGACCTCGTAGCCTTCGACCAGCGTCTGGGTTTCCTTGCGGCCGTGCGTCTCGACGATGCCTATCACCACGTCGACTCCGTCGGCCAGCCTGGCGCGGCCTGACATCAGCATCTCGTAGGTCTTGCCGACACCGGGGGCGGCGCCGAGAAATATCCTCAGCCGACCGCGCTCCTCCCGCTCGGCATGCGCGAGCAGCGCGTCGGGAGAGGGCCTGGTTTCGGCGGTGCGGCTGTCGTCTGGCATAAGGATCAATCATGAACGGCACCGGCTTCGGTGTCGATCCCGGCGCCGCCCTTCATTGTTTCATCGCATCGTCCAGCGCAAGGTTGAGGGCCAGCACATTGACCACCGCCTCGCCGATGAATCCCAATTCGCGATCCTCGATATGGCTGTCGACAAGCGATTTGATCCTGGATTCATCGACGCCCCTGGCCTTGGCCACCCTGGCGACCTGAAAATAGGCCGCATCGGGGCTGATATGCGGATCGAGGCCGCTGCCGGACGTGGTGACCAGATCCATCGGTACCGGCTGGTTCGGGTTTTCGGCTCTCAACTTCTCGGCGTCGCTCTTGATACGGTCGATCAGCTTCGGGTTGGTCGGGCCGAGATTCGAACCGCCCGAGGCGGCGGCATTGTAGCCGTCGCCGGCAGCCGACGGACGGCCATGGAAGTAGCGGTCGCTGGTGAAGGCCTGGCCGATCAGCTCGGAACCGACGAGTTTGCCGTCCTTCTCGATCAGGCTGCCATTGGCCTGGCGCGGAAGCAGCGCCTGGGCAATGCCGGTCATGCCGATCGGATAGACCAACCCCGTCAGAACGGTGAAGAAGACGATCATGACGATCGCAGGCCTGATTTGATTGAGCATCGACGTGGTTCCTTATGCGAGACCGAGAGCAGTGATGACCATGTCGATCACCTTGATGCCGACGAAGGGCACGACGACGCCGCCGAGGCCGTAGACTATGAGATTGCGGCTGAGCAGCGCACCGGCGCCGACAGCGCGGTATTTGACGCCTCTCAGCGACAGCGGGATCAGCGCGATGATGATCAGCGCGTTGAAGATGATGGCCGAGAGGATAGCGCTCTGCGGCGTTGCCAGATGCATGACGTTGAGCGCTTGCAGCGGCCCGGCGGTCTGGCCCGGGGCGATGTAGAAGACGGCGAATATTGCCGGGATGATGGCAAAATACTTGGCGACGTCGTTGGCGATGGAGAAGGTGGTGAGCGAACCACGCGTCATCAGCAGCGCCTTGCCGATTTCGACGATCTCGATCAGCTTGGTCGGATCGCTGTCGAGATCGACCATGTTGCCGGCCTCGCGCGCCGCGACCGTGCCGGTGTTCATGGCGACGCCGACATCGGCCTGCGCAAGCGCCGGCGCGTCGTTGGTGCCATCACCGCACATCGCGACCAGCTTGCCCTTGGCCTGTTCGTCGCGGATCAGCTTCAGCTTGTCCTCGGGCGTCGCCTGGGCAAGGAAGTCGTCGACGCCGGCTTCCGCCGCGATCGCCGCCGCGGTCATCGGATTGTCGCCGGTGATCATCACCGTGCGGATGCCCATGCGGCGCAATTCGGCAAAGCGTTCTGCGATGCCGCCCTTGACGATGTCCTTCAGGTGGACGACGCCGAGCAGGCGCCCATCGCGCTCGACCGCCAGCGGGGTGCCGCCGGATTTGGCGATCTCGTCGGCGATGGTTTGAAGGTCGCGGACGGTGTCGCTGCCGGGGCGCGTACTGCCTGTGGCAATGGTCGAGAGGTTGACGCGGGCAAGCACCGCATCGACTGCGCCCTTGCGGACCGAGGAGCCTTCCAGGTCGACGCCGCTCATGCGGGTTTGCGCGGTGAAGGGCACGAAACTCGCGTGCAGGCTTGCCATGTCGCGGGCGCGGATGGCGTATTTCTCCTTCGCCAGCACGACGATCGAGCGGCCTTCCGGCGTTTCGTCGGCAAGCGAGGCAAGTTGGGCGGCGTCGGCCAGTTCCTGGTCGGTGACGCCCCTGACCGGACGGAATGCCGTTGCCTGGCGGTTGCCCAGCGTGATCGTGCCGGTCTTGTCGAGCAGCAGCGTGTCGACATCGCCGGCCGCCTCGACGGCGCGGCCCGACATGGCGAGCACGTTGAAGCGCACCAGGCGGTCCATGCCGGCGATGCCGATGGCCGACAGCAGGGCGCCGATCGTGGTCGGGATCAGCGTGACGAACAGGGCGACCAGCACTGTCACCGAGATATAGCCGCCCGAATAGGACGCAAAACTCGGGATCGTCGCTGTCGCCAGCACGAAGATCAGCGTCATGCCGACGAGCAGGATGTTGAGCGCGATCTCGTTGGGTGTCTTCTGGCGCTCGGCGCCTTCGACCAGCGAGATCATGCGGTCGAGGAACGTATGGCCGGAAGCCGCGGTGATGCGCACCCGGATCCAGTCGGACAAGACTTGCGTGCCGCCGGTCACCGCCGAACGATCGCCTCCGGATTCGCGGATGACAGGTGCGGATTCGCCAGTGATGGCCGCCTCGTTGACCGAAGCCACGCCTTCGACCACCTCGCCATCCGAGGGGATGATGTCGCCGGCTTCGACAAGCACGATATCGCCGACCTTCAGGCTGGTGCCGGGCACCAGCTTGAACTTGCGGCGGTCGCCGCCGTTCAACAGCTTGGCTTGCGTCTCGGTTCGCGCCCGACGCAGCGAGTCTGCCTGCGCCTTGCCGCGGCCTTCGGCCACCGCTTCGGCGAAGTTGGCGAAAAGCACTGTGAACCACAGCCAGATGATGATCTGCAGCGTGAAGCCAAGATCGCCGCCGCTGGTAACGAGATCTTTGACGAACAGCACGGTGGTGAGCGCCGAGACGACGGCGACGACGAACATCACCGGGTTTCGCATCAAGGTGCGCGGGTTCAGTTTTCTGAAGGATCCGCCGATGGCGGGCAACAGAATGCGGGGATCCATGATGCTCACGGATTTCGACTGGCTCATTTGGTGGCTCCAGTGTCGATGTTGGTGACCGGTCGATCGTGTGCCGAACGAAGGTGCGGCGGCCCGTAAGCCAGCAGCCAGATAATGATCAAGGCTGCCGCAATAGCGAGGAATGTGGACAGGGTCGGGAAAGGAGGAGGTGTTTTCTCCCCCTCCGGCTCGGGACGATGCCGGGCCTTTCGAGATATGATCTTGAACCAGGGCATGGCCGTTTCAGAATGTCTGACGGTGAATCATCGCCAGGTGCTCGACGATCGGTCCGACCGCCAGGGCCGGGAAGAAGGTCAGGCCACCAACGATCAGGATGACACCGACCAACAGCCCGACGAACAGCGGACCGTCGGTCGGGAAGGTGCCGGCGGAGGCAGGGACGGTCTTCTTCGCCACCAGCGATCCAGCAATCGCCAGCGCCGGAATAATGACCAGGAAGCGGCCCATCAGCATGCCGATGCCGAGCGTTATGTTGTACCAGGGCGTGTTGCCGCTGAGACCGCCAAAGGCGGAGCCATTGTTCGCCGCGGCCGAGGTGTAGGCATAGAGGACCTCGGAGAAGCCGTGCGGGCCGGCGTTGGCGATGGAAGCAACGCCGGTCGGCAGCACCACCGCGATGGCGGTGAAGATCAGCATCGCCAGCGGCAGGCAGAGGACGGCCAGCATTGCCATCTTGACCTCCTTGGCCTCGATCTTCTTGCCGAGATATTCGGGCGTGCGTCCGACCATCAGCCCGGCAACGAAGACGGCGATCACGATGAACATCAGGATACCGTAGAAGCCGGCCCCGACGCCGCCGACAATGACCTCGCCGAGCTGCATGTTGATGATGGGGATCATGCCGCCGAGTGCGGTGAAGCTGTCATGCATGGCGTTGACCGCGCCGCAGGACGCGGCGGTGGTGATGACGGCAAACAGTGCCGACAGAGCGATGCCGAAGCGGCTTTCCTTGCCCTCCATGTTGCCGCCGTCGATGCCCAGCGCATGGACGAGCGGATTGCCGGCGGCCTCGGCCCAGTAGCAGACGGCAACGCCGGCGATGAACAGCACGCCCATCGCCGACAGAATTGCCCAGCCCTGGCGCTGGTTGCCGACCATGCGACCGAAGACATTGGTTAGCGCCGCGCCGAAGGCGAAGATCGTCACCATCTGGATCAGGTTCGAGATCGCGTCGGGATTTTCGAAGGGATGCGCTGCATTGGCGTTGAAGAAGCCGCCGCCATTGGTGCCGAGCATCTTGATGGCAACCTGCGAAGCGACCGGCCCGACCGCGATCGTCTGTTGCGCGCCTTCCAGCGTCGTCGCGTTGACGTAAGCACCAACCGTCTGCGGCATACCGAGATAGACATAGACAAGCGTCAACACGATGCAGAACGGCACAAGCAGATAGAGCGTGCAGCGGGTCATATCGACCCAGAAATTGCCGATCGATTTGCCTGAGGCTCTAGCAAAACCGCGGATCAGTGCGACCGCGATGGCGATGCCGGTCGCGGCCGACAGAAAGTTCTGCACGGTCAAGCCGGCCATCTGCACGAGATAGGACATCGTGCTTTCGCCGCCGTAGTTCTGCCAGTTGGTGTTGGTCATGAAGCTGGCGGCGGTGTTGAAGGCAAGCCCAGGTTCGACGGCGGTCATGCCGCCCGGATTGTAGGGCAGGCCGCCTTGCAGCCGCTGCAGGAAATAGAGCACCAGGAAGCCGGCCAGGTTAAAGAACAGCAGGGCCGCCGCATAGGAGGTCCAGTGCTGCTCCTCGCGCTCGCTGGTCCCGGACATACGGTAGAGCCCGCGCTCGAGCGGGGCCAGAATTGGCGACAGGAATGTGCGCTCGCCGCTGAAAACGCGATGCATGTAGCCGCCGAGCGGCTTGGCCAGCAAAACGACGATCCCGCAATAGACGAGGATCTGCAGCCATCCGTTGATTGTCATGGGGTTGGCTCCTTGCCAGCGGAGATCAGAAGCGTTCCGGGCGAACGAGGGCGTATGTCAGGTAAGCGAGAAGGAACAGGGTCACGGCGCCGCCGAGGATATAGTCGAAGAGCATGTTTCGATCCCCTAAACTTACAGCCCGTCGCAGGCTTTGATGTAACCGAAGCATAGAGCAAAGAACGAGATTCCTATCCCGACAACAATGATGTCCATCGTGCAATTTCCTATATTGAGTTTGTTCTTTTCAACTTGGACAAAACTGTCCAAGCCCGCTCACCGCTTCACATCGGCGGCCGGATACATCGCTCTGCCGAATATGGATCAAAGTGCCATAAAGGTTCGAGACGGGACGCGGAGCAAAGAAATCAAAATCCCATAAGGATTTCGCCGCCTCGGCGCTGGCCACAGCTTCAGGGGGAGGTGCGCACCGGCGCGCGAAGCTGCCGGGGATCAGTCTGCGCGGGTATAGATCAGAGCGTAATCGTCCGCATAGGCCCGCTTCCAGCCCAGTTCGTCGAAGAACGGAATGCGGCTGTCGTCGGCGGTCAACAATGCCCAGCCTATCGCATATTTCTCGAGCTGGGCTTTCAGGATCGGCTTGCCCCGGCTGTGCCCAGTCTGCTCATCCGTTTCCGTAAAGCCGTTCAGGAAGAGCTGATCCGCCCGGCCGTCGATAAACGTCTTGATGCCATGGAAAATCAGCGTGCCGCCGAAATTGTAGGAATTCAGCAGATTGCCTGACAGATTATGGGCTTGGGCGAAGGCCAGCGCATCCCTCGCCGAAGTCTTCTGGCTCGGCACGACCGGATAGGCCAGGAAGACCGCGGCCGCCAAAACCAGCAAAACGGCAAGTCCAGCGCAAATTCTGGAAAATTGCCGCGCGAAAAATTGTTCAAGTCCGTCGCGCTTTTCCGCGGCCCATGTAGGGGCTGAAAGCGCTGGATATTGTTGCGCAACCTCGACGGCAAGGACGACCGGGACAAGAAGAAAGAACAGGTACATGAACCGTATGTGGGTGAGATAGACGTGCAAGGTGAAGACAAGGAACAGCGCCTTGGCCCAGCCAATGCGCAATCTCGACACGAGCAGCCCGAAAAACACCACCAGCAGGGCCACCTCCTGGAGGGTATGCCGCGAGGCGTCGAATGGCTGCCACTCCGCAATGTAAGGCACCGCCTCATTGCCATAGGCCACGGTGAATGTGGCGAGTATGGCCTTGACGCCGTAAGGATTGAGCAGGCTGACCAGCGGGCAAAGCAGCCCGAAAGCGATCCACTTGGCCAGCAGCCGGGCGTTCGAGAGGCGCGTGCGCATGACGAGATCGAGGCCGGCGAAGGCGGCGATGACGAAACCGAAGGTGAAGGTGGCATGGAGATTGGCCCACAGGCAAAGCAGCGCCAGCAGCCATAAAGGCGGCGCTTTCTCGTTGCGTGCGGCTTGGAAAAGACCGGCGGTCCAGACGACGATAATGGGCGAGGTAAAGATGTGGGGTCGGGCGACATAGATTGGCCCGATCAAGAGCGCGAGCACCAGCGTCAGTGCTATCGCTAGCGTCGGCTTCAACCACTCGCTGAGATACCACGACGTCAAGAAAACCGTCAGCGCGATTGCTGCGGTCGCCAGCAGTACCACGCCGTTCCAGCCGCCGGCTTCGAAGGCAATTGCAAGGAGAACCTGGCTAAGCCATTCCTTAGCGATCCATGGCTGGCCGGCAAAAGTGTAGGAGTAAATGTCGACGGTGGGGAATGTGCGGCTTGCCAGCATATCCATGCCGACCTTGATGTGCCACCAGCTATCGGGATCCTGCAGGAGGGAGGTGGCAAAGGCGAGGAGCGCCGCCGCCATCACGACCGCCGCCAGCAGGCCAAACACCAGCCTCACATGCCGTATGTCGTCTATCGACGGCCTCGCCTCACCAGACATCCCGCGCATATGGCATCCCTGAGCCGCGATAGCGGAAGGGATAGGCCGAATTTGTTAGAAAACCGATAAGCTACGGGATTGCGGCCACAACCCTGTGCCGCGCGTCTAACCGGCTGGGCACGTTGAGCAGCGACTATTAAGTTGCGGGTGACGGGCAGACCTCCGGCCGTTCAGCCCTCGGCCTTGAAGTTCTTGGCTTCCTTCTCGACTTTCGCGCTGTCCTTGCCGTGCTTGCGCATCAGATCCTTCGCCTGCTTCGGCGAAACGTCGGTGGTTTCGGCCAGGTGCAGAGCCTTCTTTTCGTCCGGATCGCGCGTCTTGCGGTCGGCCATTGCGGTTTTCTTGTTAGCCATTACGACGCTCTTATGCTCTCGGCGATTTCGTTCAGCACCTTGCGGTCGGTGCCGTGGCGCTTGATCAGCGTGCGTGCCTGATCAGGGGTAATGCCCGCTTCCTCGGCGAAATGACGTACCTCATAGTCTTCGCCGCCCGCCACTCGTGAGCGGTCGCGACTGTCGGTCCTGGTTTTGTCGTCGGCCATGGCAGCTCTCCTCATCTCAACGAGAGCATAACGGGCAAGATTTCAGCGAGTTCCTTCGAGCGTGTCGCCCAGTTGCCTACCCTCGGGCATGACCCGACATGAGCGGCGGTTTTTGCTCAAAGCAAGGGCACGGCGCCAGGCTGGCCTTCGCGCACAAAAAGGCTCGCTTCCTTGGCCGCACCAGTAAATTTCCGCCGCGCGCTGCCAACCGCCCGCCACTGCTCCTGGGCGCAGCCAGGTATTCGTTGCGGATTGCTAAGGGTAGCGATGGTCGAACACGACCCCCATGGTCCTACCAACGGCCGTCATGACGATAATCTCGACCAGATCGTCGTCACTGTCACCGCAGGCCGGGGCCGTCCGGCGAACGATGTCCAGCATCGCCCTCGTGGATATGGTGTCGCCGGCGCCGAATCTTGAAAGCGCAGATGAAACAAGCTCTTGGGCCGTCAAGTCGGCGACAGTCACCCTCTGCACCACGTTCATTGGCTTCCTCCCACCATGAACCCTCTCCCGCGAGAATGATACGCCGAACGTCGGGTTTCGCCAGCGAAATGGTGGTCCTACCAACGCGCGGGGCAGCGACCGAAATCGTCGGTTTTGCGTGAGGCAATCCAGGCGCGAGGCGGCAGCACTTTTGTGCCATGCGACTTCGCCACAGACCCAATCCCGGCGGCCGGGAAGGGTTTCAATTTATTTACTTTATTTACTTGGCAGTTTGATTGCTTGGCAGTCGGGTCTGCTCGGTTGCGGCTGAAGTCAGCGCAGCAAGAACCACGGTGCGGGCGGGACCAGGGCGGTTCGTCGTTTCACGGAACGCCGAACCGGTCTGTCTTTTTTGTTTGACGCAATTCCGGATGGAAAACCGTTCACACGTTTTCCTGGAATTGCTTGTCTTATGACTCTAGGCGGCCAGATCGCTCGGAAGCTTGCCGCCATTCTCGACCAGCTTTTTCATCAGTGCATCATGCAGCCACAGATTCATCGTTACGGTGTCATTCATGTCGCCGGTGTAGTTCAGCTCGTGAGCAAGCTCCTTGCGGGCGCCGAGGCTGCTATCGATATTCAGAGCCTTCATCAGGTCGACAATCGAATTCTTCCAGTTGAGCTTTTGCCCCTTCGCGGCCACCGCCTTGTCGAGAATGGTAGCGATGTCAGGAGCAGAGGACGGCGCGGATGGCGTTGCCGGAGCCGGGGTTGCAGCCGGGTCGGGTCGGGTAGGCGCCGTCGGCTGGGTGGCCGTGCTCGAAGCAGGCGCGGGAGACGGTTGCGCCGGCGGCGCTTCGGCCGCAACCGCGTTTCCGAAAATCGCACCTTTGATACTGTCGAAAATGCCCATTGCTATCTCCTGGGTTGCCTTCACGGTGTGTTGCCTTGACGGTCGGTGAGGCGACCGTTGCCGAATTCGCATTGAGCGCCCTGGTTGTACCGGACCACGAACGCAACGCAGGGGCAACTCCAAACTGGCTGAAAGGTAAAGGCTTGGTTGCATGGTGAAATCGGCTCAGTGATCCGATCCCAGAGTAGAATGGTCAGATCGCGGCACGACAAATAGTTACGCGCAATGGGCGAGGAAACGGTTGGCAGCCAGTTTTGCTGACGCAGACCAGAAAAATCATCTAGATTCGTGTTCGCCATTCGCTGAGAGGAACGAAGCCATGACAGCAGTCGTCGCATCCGACAGGCTCGAACGTTCGCTGGTTTGGGCAGAGGACGATCCGTCGGTCAAATGGGCCGGCGCTTTCGCGGTTTACGGCGGGCACGGCACCACCCAGTCCTCAGTCATTGTCTACGAGATCGAGCCCGGCAAGCGGCTCGGCTGGCACACCGACGCCACCGAGGAGACGCAATACATCATCGCCGGCACCGGCGAGCTGCACATCGAGGGCGGCAGCATCCACCCGGTCAGGCCCGGCAGCGTCCTGGTACTTCCGACGCCGGTCCGGCACGACCTCGTCAACACCGGCACCGAAAC
This sequence comes from Mesorhizobium sp. M1163, assembly GCF_040318415.1. Lineage (NCBI taxonomy): Bacteria > Pseudomonadati > Pseudomonadota > Alphaproteobacteria > Hyphomicrobiales > Phyllobacteriaceae > Mesorhizobium > Mesorhizobium sp. M1163. The sequence goes on from NZ_JAMYMF010000004.1 coordinate 74,154, forward strand.
CCTGCGCGCCGTCGCTTTCTTTGCGGCGGCGATGTTCACGCAGACATTCGACGACGTCATGCTGCCGCCGAAATCCCATGTCCTCGGCACGCCCAATCGCGCAGGCTGAACGCGTGCCAGCGGGAATCATCCGGCCTGCGGATTGCGGACTTGGAGCTGAGATGAGCGCGCGCGCGGCCGGCAAGCGGTTCGGCGTCGTTACACGCCTGTGTCACGGGCGGACCGGCTGATGGCGCCCGTCAAGGTCGACCCGGCCAAGGTGCGCGAGTTCAGGGATGCCGAAAGCTTCCATGCCTGGCTTGGCGAGCATCACGACAGCGAGGACGAAGTCTGGATCAAGATCCATAAGCGCGATTCGGGGCTGCCGTCGATCACGCCGAAGCAAGCCATCGACGTGGCGTTATGCTGGGGCTGGATCGATGCGGTGCGCAAGGCCCTGGACGGCAAAAGCTATTTGCAGCGTTATACCCCGCGCGGCAAGAAGAGCACCTGGAGCCAGATCAACGTCGACAATGTCGCCCGGCTGATCGAGGAGGGCCGGATGACCGAGCATGGGCTGAGGCAGGCCGAGGCAGCCAAGGCCGACGGCCGCTGGGCGCGCGCCTATAGGAGCGGCAAGGAAATGAAGATCCCCGACGACCTCCAGGCGGCAATAGACGCCGAGCCCAAGGCGAAAGAGATGCTGGCGAAGCTCAGCGAGCAAAACCGCTTCGCGCTCGCCTTCCGCACCCACAACATGAAGACCGAAGCCGGACGCAAGAAGAAGATCGCGGCGTTCGTGGAGATGCTGAAGCGCGGCGAGACCATCCATCCGCAACGAAAACGCGATTCTGGCTGAACATTCTGACCGCGCTTGTCTCCCGCATCTTGTGCTTGTCCCGAATGCGGCCGGATCGCTGCTCAGCCTTCGATCCTGGCGATGTCGCCGACGATTGTTTTCGGCGAGCGTCGCCTGACATTTCGACAACATCTCTCATTCGTTTGATCGATGCAGGAACAAAGCTCCGTCCTCACAGTCGGTATGGTATATTAGCAGGCGCTGTTATGAGGTTTTTGCCCGTTCAGGAGCCGACTGGCACGTGGGCCGTGTTTGATGCGACCGTGGACGTGCCTGCGGATTTCGCGGGCAGTTGCCTTATCGGCTTGCCGCGGGAGCGGGCGGAGTGGCTCGCAGCAAGAGCCAATCGAGATGCTGCAAAAGGCACTTCGACTTGGCGGTTGTCAGCTGCCGGACCGGCAAAAGCCGCGGTTCTTAGACTTAGACCGTTAGGAGAGATTTCGATGATGCACGAACAGGTAATGGAAGCTGCGTTGGCAGCCAGAAATCAGGAAGTGGATATTTGTGGTGTCTTCGACATCACCAACAAAACCGATGCGCCAATTGGCTCTCGCCGATTGGGCGAGGCTATCCACTTTGTCGCCAATGCACCTATCGTTGGCTATGATGTTCACGCCGCCGTCATCCGATATGGCCCACTCGGAACCCCCAGCCTCAGAGCAACAGATTGCACACAGCTGTGGGAGAAGTTTGGCGAGGCCTTGCTGCAACACTGACGGGCTGACCTTTGGCGCGTATGGCACCACCATCGTGCAGGACACTTCCCTTGTGAGAACGACGTGGAAGCCTGGCGGGTGATATTGCAATCAAATTAGCGTGAGCGCATATTTTTTACCGGCTGGACTCGCAACCGGCCAGGCCCGGCGGCCGGCCGCCAACGGGCCGTCAGGCCGCCAACAAATGGTTCGGCAGGCCCGACGTCCCCCTTGGCAAGGTCGCCGGAAACAAAGCATGATGCGGCGGCAAAACGGGTTTGGGAGAATGACATGCCTAAGGTTTCGGAGCTCTTTTTCAAGACAGCCATCGTCTTTCTTATTCTGGGAATTGCAGTTGGCCTGCAGATGGCAATTTCAGGCGATCACGGCGCGTTTCCGGCTCACGCGCACATCAACCTGCTGGGATGGGTCACTAGTGCAATATTCGGCGGCTACTATGCGCTGAACCCGGCGAAGGCTGCCCGCAGGACGGCGATGATCCACTATGGCGTGTACAATCTCGGCCTGGTCGTGATGTTGCCGGCGCTTTACCTGATGCTGCAGGGAAATCCGGCGCTCGAGCCGATCGTCGCCACCGGCTCAATGATTGTCGCTGTCGCCGTGCTGATCTTTGCCTTCGTGGTTTTCTCCGGCGAAACAGAGCGTTCGGTCTCGGGAATACAAGCGGTTCCGCGCTAGACGCGTAGCGACACTAACGAACCTGTCGAAGCCCGCGCTCTGGTGGAGCGCGGGTCGTTCGGCTTGTGGGCTGATCTGGGGTAAGGGGTGCGGCGCAGATGGAGCCGCTCAGTAGCGATCCTTCGCGCCCTCTGCAAATTACGAATTACGGTGACAGTGCACCATTTTCTTTTTCCCGCCTGTCGCGTTTCCCAATTTCACTGCTCTTTCCGGTTTGCTCGGCAATCACGGTCGAGAAGTGCTTCGCTGCCCATCGGTTGCACGACATCGGCGGCGCGGTAATGCAAGTCGAGCCATGCGTTCAATTTACGCACAGCGACAGCCGAGCAAACATGACAAATAGTGCACTGTCACCGTAATTCTGTCGCCGTAATTCAAAGTGCACTGTCACCGTAATTCAAACGTCCGCTTGCTGACCCTTAGCTGACTCTCACAAGCTTCTTGCAAAGTGCAATGTTGTACGGAACGCATCCTTGCGACCCAAAGAAATGCCGCGCGTCGAGATTGGCTGCCCAGATGCCCATAGCAATTTCGTCGAAACCTTCGCAAGCAGCTCGCTGTTCAACATGGCACATCAAAGCTGCGGCAACTCCACGACGACGAGCTTCCGGCATAACCGAGATGTGGTGCACATAGATCAGGGGCCGAGGGAAAGTGAACGGCGTTTCTGGCAGCGACTGAATTTCAAACCAGACGTAGCCGACTGGAGCACGATCAATCTCAGCAATCGCGATCGAGCTCTTCGGATCAGCCAGCCTCGCTGCGAAGAATGTCCTCACCGCAGACGGATCGGCTGCCTGTTTGAAAACGTCTGGATGCAATTCAGCATGGAGACTCTGAACCACCTGATTGAGCCGAACGAGCGCGTCAAAGTCTGCCTCCGAGGCAGCCCGGATTTCCACTGACATTGAGACATCTCCCCGTTTGTAGACGACGCTGCGACGGTGATGTCTTTCTGTCAACGAACGTCGGTCTTCCACCCATCTCGGCCATTGGCGGAGTTTTGACCCTAGTGATTAGTAGGCTGGTTAGTAGGCTACTAACCGAACCTTACCAAACGCCCGGAAATAAAGGGTTTCTCGGGATTAGCTGGCGGAGAGAGCGGGATTCGAACCCGCGTTACGGTCTCCCGTAAACACACTTTCCAGGCGTGCGCCTTCAACCACTCGGCCACCTCTCCGTCTTTAGCATTTTCGCTGCGGTCGGTTTCGCCGCGCGGGTTGGGGAGATGCATCTCCCTTGGGGATTCCGGACCGGAATTCCGGCCGTGGGCGCCGTCAACCAGCGGATACCCTTTCCCCGCACCTGAGCCGTCAAAGCAACAGGCGCGGGGCTCATCTAGTCGATCCGGTGCCGAATGCCAAGACATAACGACAGTCTATTCGCTTTGCCGGATACGGATGCTCACCCCATGTTACCGGAGCACCCGTTGGGAGCCTATCGAAAGGGGCGGCGGAGGTGTGCTCGCCGTCCGGCGCGCCGCCGGTTCCGGCGAACCGGCGGTCGCGGGTTCAACTTCGCGTGTCGCGATTGCAGGCGAAGCAAGTAGATCCTATCTAACAGTCCGATACGACATTCTGATAATCTCCTGGGGAGGAAGGGTCTGGATGTTCCGCTTCATCTTTCGTCTCGCTGCAATGGTCGCGCTGTCGGTTTCGGTCATCATGGCCGTGCTCGATGCGACCCGGTCGGTGGCGGCTTCGGCGCTGGTGATGACCCCGCTTAATACCAGCTGGCTCGCGGTCTCGCCGGATACGCGCAGCGCCTTCGAAAGCTTCGTCCGCGACAAGGTCAATCCGCTGCTGTGGGATGGCACCATCGCCTGGGTGCTCAGCCAGCCCGGCTTCGCCGTGTTCGCGGTGCTGGCGTTCATTCTTTACGCCATCGGCTACAGGCGGCAGCGCCCCAGCGGGCGGTTCGCCGCGACCTGAAATTCCAGCCTGACCCGGTGTTCCCGTAGCGGGGAGGCTCAACCAAGAAGAAAAGGAAACCGCACTATGTTTCTCAGCGACATGCTGAACAAGAAGCTCAACCTGCCGAAGCCCTCCGAGGCGCTGCCCGGCCGCGACCGGCCGATCCCGACGGCATCGAAGCACTTTGTCTCGAACAGGCCGCTCAAGGGTCCCTATCCCGAAGGGCTGGAGACGGCGATGTTCGGCCTGGGCTGTTTCTGGGGCGCCGAGCGCCTGTTCTGGCAGGTCGAGGGCGTCTGGGTCACGGCGGCCGGCTATGCCGGCGGCGTCACGCCCAACCCGACCTACCAGGAAACCTGCACCGGGCTCACCGGCCATGCCGAAGTCGTGCTCGTCGTCTACGACCCCAAGATCGTGTCTTATGCCGAGCTCTTGAAGCTGTTCTGGGAAAGCCACGACCCGACGCAAGGCATGCGCCAGGGCAATGATGTCGGCACCACTTACCGCTCGGCGATCTATACGTTCAACGACGCGCAACACCAGGCTGCGATCGCCTCGCGCGACGCCTACGAGGCTTCGCTGCGCGGTGCCGGACGCGGCAAGATCACCACCGAGATCGCGCCGGCGCCGGAATTCTATTTCGCCGAGGAAGACCACCAGCAATATCTGGCGAAGAACCCCTACGGCTATTGCGGCCTGCAGGGAACCGGCGTCTCCTGCGCCATTCCGGCCGCCGTATCCGCCTGATTTTATGACCCTGACGCAAGGAATATGCTGTGACGCCGCGATGCGGCGCCACGCTTTTCCAAAGGGTCAAAATTCCACGTGAATTTTGTTTCGGGCCGTGCCAGATTGGCCCGAAGCGGGAGGACGACACTCCTGCCTGACGCCGCGTGCCTGCCGGAGAACCGGGCCGGCATGCGGTGCATAATGGACAAATAACCGACAGGGGTGTGGATCACATGAAACGTATCGTTCTCGGCCTTATGGCCGCAGCTGCAATGGTTCTTCCGGCCTTCGCCGCCGACATTCAACCCGCGCTTCTCTATGATCTCGGCGGCAAGTTCGACAAGTCGTTCAACGAGGCGTCCTTCCACGGCGCCGAAAAGTTCAAGACCGAGACCGGCATCCCCTATGTGGAATTCGAGGTCAGCAACGCCACCCAGCGCGAGCAGGCGCTGCGCCGTTTCGCCGAGGACGGCCGCAATCCGATCGTCATGGCGGGCTTCTCCTGGTCGGATGCGCTTGACAAGATTGCCACCGAGTTCCCCGACACCAAATTCGCCATCATCGACATGGTCGTGGACAAGCCCAATGTCCGCTCCCTGGTCTATAAGGAGCAGGAAGGCTCGTACCTCGTCGGCGTGATGGCGGCGATGGCTTCCAAGACCAAGAAGGTCGGCTTCGTCGGCGGCATGGACATTCCGCTGATCCGCAGGTTTGGCTGCGGCTATGTCGGCGGCGCCAAGGCGGCCGGCGCCACCGACGTTATCCAGAACATGACCGGCGATACGCCGGCAGCCTGGAACGATCCGGCCAAGGGCGGCGAGATCGCCAAGACGCAGATCGACCAGGGCGCCGACGTGGTCTACGCAGCGGCAGGCGGCACCGGTGTCGGTGTGCTGCAGGCAGCGGCCGACGCCGGCAAGCTCGGCATCGGCGTCGATTCCAACCAGAACGGCCTGCAGCCCGGCAAGGTGCTGACCTCCATGGTCAAGCGCGTCGACGTTGCCGTCTACAACACCTTCATGGATGCCAAGGACGGCAAGTTCACGGCCGGCATCAACGATCTCGGCCTCAAGGAAGGCGGCGTCGACTACGCCATGGACGACAACAACAAGGCACTTGTCGACGATGCGATGAAGGCGGCGGTCGAAAAAGCCAAGGCCGACATCATTGCCGGCACCATCAAGGTGCACGACTACATGTCGGACAATGCCTGCCCGTATTGATCGATTGCCCTTATTGATCGACTGGCACTGCTGAACTGACGAGCCGCCGGGTGAAAGCCCGGCGGTTTTGCATTGTCAGCCGCTCACCAGTGCGGCGGCTTGGTTACCGGCACGTCGGGTGCGGCCTGTTCCTCCAGCGCCAGGAAGCGCTCGGCCAGCGCGTCGAGCTTGCGCTGCATGCGCTCGATCACCTTCCACTGTTCGGCGATCTGGCCGGACAGTTCCTCAATGGTCTTCTCCTGCTCGGCGGCGCGGATTTCCAACGTCGTCAGCCGGTCCTCGGGCATGGTCATTTGAAATCCTCGATCAGGCGATTGTGCAGGCTGCGGCCACGTTGGAAATTGACAAGCATGGCGGGATTTGTCGAGAGTGAACGCTGCTCCGGCCAATTGGCGCAGACCCAATTGGCACAGACTGGGCGTCATGCTAGGCGTTTGACCAAGCGGTAAAAAAATAACAGTGGGAACAGGCTGCATGGCGCAAGCCGCAATCGAGCTGATCGGCATCGACAAGAGCTTTGGCGCCGTGCGCGCCAACCGTGACATCAATCTGGAGATCATGCGCGGCACCATCCATGGCATCGTCGGCGAAAACGGCGCCGGCAAGTCGACGCTGATGTCGATCCTCTATGGTTTCTACCAGGCCGATGCCGGCGAAATCCGTGTCGGCGGCCAGCCGGCATCGATCAAGACGCCGAACGATGCGATCGCGCTCGGCATCGGCATGGTGCATCAGCATTTCATGCTGGTCGACAATTTCTCGGTCCTGGAAAACGTCATTCTCGGCGCCGAAAGCGATGCGCTGCTGAAGAAGAGCATCGCCAAGGCGCGTTCCGAGCTGGAGCGGCTCGAGCGCGAATACGGGCTCGAAGTCGATCCCGACGCGATCATCGAGGAATTGCCGGTCGGCCTGCAGCAACGCGTCGAAATCCTCAAGGCGCTCTATCGCGGCGCCGAGATCCTGATTCTCGACGAGCCGACGGGCGTGCTGACGCCGGCCGAGGCCGACCATCTGTTCCGCATCCTCAGGCAGCTGAAGGAGCAGGGCAAGACGATCGTGCTGATTACCCACAAGCTGCGCGAGATCATGGCGATCACCGACACGGTCTCGGTGATGCGCCAGGGCACGATGGTGGCGACACGCGAAACCAGGAAGACCACGGTCGAGGAGTTGGCCGAGCTGATGGTCGGCCGGCGCGTGCTGCTGCGCGTCGAAAAGGGCGAGGCGAAGGCCGGCGGCGTCAAGCTCGCGGTCAAGAATCTGACGGTGAAGGATTCCCGCGGCGTCACCATGGTCGACGACGTCTCCTTCGACGTCCACGCCGGCGAGATCGTCGGCATTGCCGGCGTCGCCGGCAACGGGCAATCCGAACTGCTCGAGGCGATTTCCGGCATCAGGCATGCCGTGTCGGGCTCGGTTATGCTGGACGGAAAGCCGATCGACCTGACCGGCGCCGCCGACCCTGGCGAGCTGCGCGAGCGCGGCCTTGCCCATGTGCCGGAGGACCGCCACCATGTCGGCTTGGTGTTGGCCTTCGAGGAGAACGAGAATTCGATCCTCGGCTACCAGGACGACGAGCGCTATCTGAAGGGGCCGTTCCTCGACATCGACGCCATCCGTAACGATGCCAGGGACAAGATCGTCAAATACGACATCCGCCCGGCCGACTGCCGCCTCAAGACCGCCAATTTCTCCGGCGGCAACCAGCAGAAGATCGTGCTCGCGCGGGAAATGGAGCAGGATCCCGGCGTGTTGATCGTCGGCCAGCCGACGCGCGGCGTCGATGTCGGCGCCATCGAATTCATCCACAAGCGCCTCATCGCGATGCGCGACCAGGGCAAAGCGGTGCTGGTGGTTTCGGTCGAGCTCGACGAGATCCGTTCGCTTTCCGACCGCATTCTGGTGATGTTTGCCGGCCGCATCGTCGGCGAGCGCGGCCCCGACGCGACCGAGGGCGAACTCGGTCTGCTGATGGCCGGCGTCGAGCACCGGGAGGCGGCCGAGTGAGCACTCCCTATGCCAAGCTGCCGGCCTGGGCCGATTACGTGCTGATCCCGCTGATCAATCTGTTCGTCGCCTTCGTCGTTGCCGGCTTCGTCGTCATATTGGTTGGCGAGAACCCGCTGCGCGCAGCCGTCGTCCTGGTCGAGGGCGCCTTCGGTCGCGGCCAAGGCATCGCGTTCACGCTTTTCTATGCCACCACCTTCATCTTCAGCGGGCTTTCGGTGGCGGTTGCGGCGCATTGCGGCCTGTTCAACATCGGTGGCGAGGGCCAGGGCTATATCGCCGGTCTCGGCATCGGCATCGTTTGCCTGGCCTTCGACAGCGTGCTGCCCTGGTGGCTGACCTTCCCGATTGCCATTGTCGCCGCAGCGGCGATGGGCGCGCTGTGGGCGCTGATCCCGGCCTATCTGCAGGCCAAGCGCGGCTCGCACATCGTCATCACCACCATCATGTTCAATTTCATCGCCGCCAGCGTCATGGTCTATGCGCTGGTGGGCATGCTGAAGCCGCCCGGCTCGATGGCGCCGCAGACGCGCACCTTCCTCGAAGGCGCACAATTGCCGAAGCTCAACTGGATCATCGAATTGTTCGGCGCCAAAATCCGTTCGGCGCCGTTCAACGTCAGCTCGCTGCTGGCGCTGGCCATGGCCTTTCTCGTGTGGGTGCTGATCTGGCGCACCAAGCTGGGCTACGAGATGCGCACCTATGGCCATAGCCCGAAAGCGGCGCGCTATGCCGGCATTTCGGAGATCCGCATCATCATCATCGCGATGATGATCTCGGGCGCACTGGCCGGCATGATGGCGCTCAATCCGACGATGGGCGACCAGCATAATGTCGCGCTCGAATTCGTTTCGGGCGCCGGTTTCGTCGGCATCGCAGTGGCGTTGATGGGCCGCCTGCACCCGGTCGGCATCGTGCTTGCCGCAATACTGTTCGGCATGCTCTACCAGGGCGGCGCCGAGCTCGCCTTCGAGATGCCGGCGATCAGCCGCGACATGATCGTCATCATCCAGGGCCTCGTCATCCTGTTCGCCGGCGCGCTCGAGCATATGTTCCGGCCCTACGTCCAGGCGCTGTTCGCCTCGCTCAGCCCGAGATCGGTTGGTATGGAAGCGGTCAAGGGGAAGGGTGCCTGAGATGGATTTCTTCAATGCCATCGTGCAGGTCCTGGACTCGACCATCCGCCTGTCGGTTCCCTTGCTGCTCGCCTGCCTCGCCGGCCTCTATTCGGAGCGCGCCGGCGTCTTCGACATCGGGCTCGAGGGCAAGATGCTTGTCGGCGCCTTCGCCGGTGCCGCCGCCGCCTCGGTCTTCCACTCGGCCTATCTCGGGCTCGGCATGGCCATCCTCATCTCGGTTGCCTTCGCGCTGATCCACGGCTTTGCCTCGATCACCCATCGCGGCAACCAGATCGTCTCCGGCGTCGCGATCAATTTCATTGCGGCCGGATCGACGATCATGCTCGGCCAGGCCTGGTTCCAGCAAGGCGGGCGCACGCCAGCGCTGGCCGCCGGCGAGCGCTTCGAGGCAATCATCTGGCCGGGCGCGGATGCGCTCAGGAGCGTTCCGATCCTCGGGCCGATCTATTCGGAACTCATCTCCGGCCACTCCGTGCTGGTCTATCTCGCCTTCCTGGCCGTGCCGTTCACCTGGTGGGTGCTGTTTCGCACCCGCTTCGGCTTGCGCCTGCGCGCCGTCGGCGAGAACCCGGCCGCGGTCGATACCGCCGGAATATCCGTCGCCTGGCTGCGCTACCGGGCGCTGATCTGCACCGGCGTGCTCACCGGCATTGCCGGCGCCTATCTGTCGATGGTGCAGAATGGCGGCTTCGTGAAGGACATGACCGCCGGCAAGGGCTACATCGCGCTGGCCGCGCTGATCTTCGCCAAATGGAAACCGGTCAACGCCATGTTCGCCTGCCTGCTGTTCGGCTTCCTCGACGCGGCGTCGATCCGCCTGCAAGGCACGCCGCTGCCGCTGATCGGCAAGGTGCCGGTGCAATTCATGCAGGCGCTGCCCTATGTGCTGACCGTCATCCTGCTTGCAGGCTTCATCGGCAAGGCAATCCCGCCGCGTGCCGGCGGCGTGCCTTATGTCAAGGAACGCTGATTTATCATGGCTCGTGATCTGTTCGAAGCGGCGAAAGCCGCCATGGCCAAGGCCTATGCGCCCTATTCGAAATTTCCGGTCGGCGCGGCGTTGCGCACCGAGGACGGCCGTGTCTTCACCGGCGCCAATGTCGAGATCGCGTCCTATCCGGAGGGCTGGTGCGCCGAAACCACCGCGCTCGGCCACTACATCATGGGTGGCGGCGGCAAGATTACGGAAATCGCCGTGATCGCCGAACGCGTGGCAAAATGCTCGCCCTGCGGCGGCTGCCGGCAGCGGCTGGCTGAATTCTGCCGGCCGGAAACGAAGTTCTATCTCTGCGATGATAGCGGCGTGGTCGAGACCGTGACCATGGGCGAGTTGCTGCCATACGGCTTCCAGGGCGATGTGTTGAAATGAAGGAAGCACTCGATCACCTCGTCGAAAGGCTGGACGGGCTGGCGCCGACCACTGCGCTGGTGCTGGGATCGGGGCTTGGCGGGCTTGTCGACAAGGTCGAGGATGCGGTGCGCATTTCCTATGCCGACTTGCAGGGCTTCCCCAGAAGCGGCGTCAGCGGCCATGCCGGCGAGGTGGTGGCGGGGCTCTTTGCCGGCACGCCGGTGCTGATGCTGTCCGGTCGCGCACACTATTACGAGCACGGCAACGCGGCGGCGATGCGGCCGGCACTCGAGGTGCTCGCCGGCCTCGGCATCTCCAGGCTGATCCTCACCAACGCCGCCGGTTCGGTCGATCCCGGGATGGGCCCGGGCTCGGTGATGCTGATCACCGACCACATCAATTTCTCAGGCTCCAACCCGCTGATCGGCGAGCCGAGCGACCGCCGCTTCGTCGGCCTGACCGAAGCATACGACGCCGGTCTCCGCTCCGCCATCGAGCAAGCCGCGAAGGCCACCGGTACCAGGCTGCACAAGGGCGTCTACATGTGGTTCTCCGGCCCATGCTTCGAGACGCCGGCCGAGATCCGCATGGCTCGCATCATGGGCGCCAACGCGGTCGGCATGTCGACGGTGCCGGAGGTCATTCTCGCCCGCTTCCTCGGGCTGCGCGTCGCAGCCTGTTCGGTCGTCACCAACCTTGCCGCCGGCATGACCGGAGCCGAGCTGTCGCACCAGGAGACCAAGGACATGGCGCCGGTCGGCGGCGCGCGGCTGGCGACCATTCTGCAGCGTGTTTTTCAGGACGGGCTTCCGGAGCACAGGGTAGACGCCTGATGCTTCCCCAGGAAATCATCCGCCGCAAGCGCGACGGTCAAAAACTCTCGGCTGAGGAGATATCGGCTTTCATCGAGGGCCTGACCGCCCGCACCGTTACCGACGCGCAGGTCGGCGCCTTCGCCATGGCGGTGTTCTTCAACGGCATGAGCCGCGACGAGGTGGTGGCGCTGACTATGGCGATGCGCGATTCCGGCGATGTGCTCGACTGGTCGGATCTGCCCGGCCCGGTCACCGACAAGCATTCGACGGGCGGCGTCGGCGACAATGTCTCCTTGATGCTGGCACCGATCGTCGCTGCCTGCGGCGCCTATGTGCCGATGATTTCCGGCAGGGGCCTCGGCCATACCGGCGGCACGCTGGACAAGATGGATGCCATCCCCGGCTATATCAGCCAGCCGGATGTTGCGCGCTTGCGCAAAACCGTGCTCGAAACCGGCTGCGCCATCATCGGCCAGACCGCCGATCTCGCACCCGGCGACGCCAGGCTCTACGCCATCCGCGATGTGACGGGAACGGTGGAATCGGTGCCGCTGATCACCGCCTCGATTCTGTCGAAGAAACTGGCGGCCGGCCTCCATTCGCTGGTGCTCGACGTCAAGGTCGGCAACGGCGCGTTCATGGAGAAATCGCGCGACGCAACCACGCTGGCCAACAGCGTGGTCGACGTCGCCAATGGCGCCGGCCTGAAAGCCTCGGCGCTGGTAACCGGCATGAACGAGCCGCTGGCATCCGCCGCCGGCAATGCGGTCGAGGTGCGCAATGCCGTCGATTTTCTCACCGGCCGCTTTCGCGACCGGCGGCTGGAGGATGTGACGCTGGCGCTGGCCGCCGAGATGCTGCAATCGGCAGGCTTGGTGTCGTCCAACCAGGACGGCCTACGCCGCGCCGTCGAGACGCTGGCCGGCGGTCGCGCCGCTGCCATCTTCGCGCGCATGGTGGCGGCACTTGGCGGTCCCGCCGATTTCATCGAGAATCCGGAAAAATATCTGCCGAAAGCGGCAACGGAATTCGTCGTCAAGGCGAGCGCGAACGGCTTTGTCACCGGCATCGCAACCCGCGAGATCGGGCTTGCGGTGGTCGGGCTTGGCGGCGGGCGGACGCGGCCGGACGACAGGATCGATCACGCCGTCGGCATCACCAGGCTGCTGCCGGTCGGCGCTGAAGTGCGGACCGGCGAGGCGCTGGCGCTGGTCCATGCCCGCAATGCCGGGGATGCCGAGGCGGCCGCGGCCGCCGTGCTTTCGGCCTATACGATCGGGACTTCCAAACCGGCCGCGGAGAAAACCGTCATCCGGCGGATCCTGCCGCGCTGATAGTCACTGAACCAGCAGCAGCGTGCCGTCTTCGACCTGGTATTTTTCGAGCCGCTGCAGAAAGCTCATGCCGATCAGGTTGGTGTGCAGCGCCCTGTCGTCGAGCACGACGGCCTCGACGCCCTCGACGATGATCTTGCCGATCTGCAGGCGGTCGATCGTCACCACGGCGGCCTTGATCGCACCGTTGGCGGTGTTGACCTGATGGCTGAAGTCCGTCGAATTGAGCGAGATGCCGATCCTGCGCGCGGTCGAGTTGTTGATGGCGACGAGCGTCGCACCGGTGTCGATCATGCCGTCGATCTGGCGGCCGTTCAGCTTGAAGACCGACATGAAATGGCCGCGCGCGTCCGCGGTGACGACGACCTTGCGGCCGAGCGGCTGCGGCGTCGCCGGCCTGTCCGGAACGGCGGCGAGGTTCAGGTCGGTTTGGGTGTCGGCCGGCTTGGCTCCGATGGCGGATTTCAATAGCCGCTCGATCGTCTGTGGATTCGACTGATAGATGATCGGCAGCGATGCCGACGTTCCGGCAAACACGCCAAGGATGAGAAGCTTGCGCAGCATGGACCGGCCTTTGTGGTTGCCGATCCTTAGTCCGACATGGTGTTTGCCGCTTTAACGAATGCGGAAACCAGCCGTTTGCGTAAACAATCGGTAAACGGACCTATTTGGTGCCGTACATGCGGTCGCCGGCATCGCCGAGGCCGGGCATGATGTAGCCCTTCTCGTTGAGTTGGCGGTCGATGGAAGCGGTGAAGACCGGAACATCGGGATGCGCCTTGGTAAAACGCTCGAGGCCCTCTGGTGCCGCCAACAGGCAGAGGAAGCGGATGTTGGTGGCACCGCGGCCTTTCAGCTTGTCGATCGCCGCGATCGCCGAATTAGCGGTCGCCAGCATCGGGTCGACGACGATCACCAGCCTGTCGGCGAGGTCGCCCGGCGCCTTGAAGAAATATTCGACCGCTTCCAGCGTCTCATGGTCGCGATAGAGGCCGATATGGGCGACACGCGCCGCCGGCACCAGATCGAGCAGGCCTTCGAGCAAGCCGTTGCCGGCGCGCAGCACCGAGGCGAAGACCAGTTTCTTGCCCTCCAGCGTCGGCGCCTCCATCGTCTCGATCGGCGTCTCGATCGTCGTCGTGGTCAGTTCCAGGTTGCGGGTGACCTCGTAGCCGAGCAGCAGCGAGATCTCGCGCAACAGCCGCCGGAAGCCGGCCGTCGAGGTTTCCTTCTTGCGCATGATGGTCAGCTTGTGCTGGACAAGCGGATGGTCGACGACGGTGACGCCCTTCATGGTGTTCTCCGAACTGCGCAGGTGAATAGTGAATGGTGAATGGTGAATGGTGAATAGTGAATAGTGAACTGGTTTGCGAGTCCTTGGTTGCGCGGAAGAACTCGCGGTTGACCGACCGAAGCGCCAGGTTCGCAATTCAGCATTCACCTGCCCTTGGCGCCGAGCCTGCCCAGCAGCGCCGCCCTGGTCTTCCTGTCGACGAAAGCTGCCTCGATGGCCGTCCTGGTGACGGCGGTGAGCGCCTTGTCGTCCATCGCAAAATGCTCGGCGGCGATGTCGTATTCGCGCTTCAGCGAGGTCCAGAAATAGGGTGGGTCGTCGGAGTTGAGCGTCACCTTGCAGCCCGCTGCCCTTAATGCGGGAAATGGGTGGTCGGCGAAACTGTCGAAGACCTTGAGCGCGATGTTGGAGCCAGGGCAGCATTCGAGCACGACGCCTTCGTCGGCGATGCGCCGCACGAGATCGGGGTTCTCGATGGCGCGCACGCCGTGGCCGATGCGAGACGGGCGGATATGGTCGAGTGCCGCCTCGACGCTCTCCCAGCCCATCAATTCGCCGGCATGCACGGTAATGCCGAGGCCGGCCTCGCGGGCGATCTCGAAGGCCCTGACATAATCTTCCAGATCGCCAATCCGCTCGTCGCCGGCGACGCCGAAGCCGGTGACCAGCGGATGCCCGCTGCGGGCGGCGAAACGCGCAGCCCGCTCGATCGATTCGACACCGAAATTGCGCACGCCGGTGACGATCATGCGGCCTTCGATGCCGGTCTTCGCCTTGGCGCGGGCCATGCCTTCGCCGAGCGCGTCGGTATAGGCCTTCGGCGACAGCCCGGCCTTGCTGGCATGGTCCGGCGAGGTGAAAACCTCGGAATAGATGGCGCCGTCGCGGGCGAGGCTGGTCAGGTAGTGATCGGCCAGCCGCGCATAATCTTCTTCGGTGCGGAACAGGTCGGAGGAGAAGTCGTAGGCGGCGAGGAAGGAGGTGAAATCGTGCCAGGCGAAGGAGCCGTCCCGGATGTAGGGCGAGGCATCCCTGCCGTATTTCTCGGCCTGGCGGAGGACGAGTTCAGGCGCCGCTGCCCCTTCGATGTGGCAGTGCAGTTCTGCTTTCAAAGGCATTCAATTATCCCGTCAGGCTTTTTCTTATGACGCAGGTTCTTGTCGGAAAACCGTGCGACGCTTTTCCGGAACCTGCTTCGAAGCGCGGCCGAACACCGCGCCTTAAACAATAGCGCCCGCACCATCGATCGGCTATGGTCCCGCCGATTTTATGGCGGATCAAAACGATGTCGGTTGAAAGAACCACGGCTGCGGGCGGCATGGAAACCTCCTATGGTTTCAAGCGGGTAGGGCCAGGCGACAAGCAGCCCCTGGTCAATGATGTTTTCCACAAGGTGGCGAACCGCTACGACCTGATGAACGACCTGATGTCGGCCGGGTTGCATCGGTTGTGGAAGGACGCCATGGTCGCCTGGCTCAATCCACCGAAGCGGCCGGGCTGGCGCGTTCTCGACGTTGCCGGCGGCACCGGCGACGTCGCCTTCCGCATCGTCGGGGCGAGCGGCAGGCATGCCCATGCAACGGTTCTCGACATCAACGGCTCGATGCTCGCCGTCGGCCGCGACCGAGCCGAGAAAAAGGGCCTGTCGGCAAATACCGATTTCGTCGAGGCCAATGCCGAGGAACTGCCTTTTGCCGACGCTACTTTCGATGCCTACACCATTGCTTTCGGCATCCGCAACGTGCCGCGTATCGATGTGGCGCTTGCCGAAGCCTATCGCGTGCTGAAGCCTGGCGGGCGCTTTCTCTGCCTTGAATTTTCCGAGGTCGAGATGCCGCTGCTCGACAAGGTCTATGAGGCATGGTCGTTCAACGCCATCCCGCGGATCGGCAAGGCGGTGACCGGCGACGGCGAGCCCTACTCCTATCTGGTCGAATCGATCCGCAAATTTCCCAATCAGCAGAATTTCGCGGCGATGATCTCGCGCGCGGGCTTCGAGCGCGCCTCATTCCGCAACTATTCCGGCGGCATCGCCGCGCTTCATTCGGGCTGGAAGCTTTGAGGCTGGCCCGCATTTTCATAGCCCGACGTGCCTTTCGCCAGTTCAGGAAACCGGCAAGGCAAAGCCAGCCATGAGCAGCATAGGCGCTGGTTTCAGGCTCGTGCGGGCCGGCTGGGTGCTGGTCCGCGAGGGTGTCATCGCGGCGTTGCCCGGCGACGAACTCTTCGGCCTGCCGAAATTCGGCTGGCGCATGGCCCGGCTGTTCACCCGTCGCCGCGCGCTTGCCTACGAGCGCGGCGACCGGCTGGCCAAGGCGGTCGTGCGGCTCGGCCCATCCTACGTCAAGCTCGGCCAGTTCCTGGCGACGCGGCCGGACGTCGTCGGCAACGACATAGCGCTCGATCTCGCCATGCTGCAGGACAAGATGCAGACATTTCCGAAAGCCGAAGCCATAGCGGCAATAGAGGCCTCGCTCGGACGCAAGGTCGGCGAGCTCTATGCCAGTTTTGGCGAGGCCGTCGCCGCCGCCTCGATCGCCCAGGTCCATACCGCCGAAACCCTGCAGGACGGCGTCGTTACCCGGGTGGCGGTGAAGGTCATCCGGCCGGGCGTGCGCCGCCGCTTCTTTCGCGATCTCGAGAGCTATTTCCTCGCCGCCCGGCTGCAGGAAAAATATATCCCGTCGTCGCGCCGGCTGCGGCCGGTCGAGGTGACGGAGACGCTGGCCCAGACCACCAAGATCGAAATGGATTTGAGGCTGGAGGCGGCGGCTTTTTCGGAACTCGGCGAGAACACCAAGGACGATCCCGGCTTTCGCGTGCCGTCGGTCGACTGGGAGCGCACCGGCCGCGACGTGCTGACCATGGAATGGGTCGACGGCATCAAGTTGAACGATATTGCCGGCCTCGCCGCCGCCGGCCACGACCTGAAGGCGATTGCCGCCAACCTGGTCCAGTCGTTCCTGCGCCATACGCTGCGTGACGGTTTCTTCCATGCCGACATGCATCCGGGCAACCTCTTCGTCGAGGCCGATGGCACCATCGTCGCCGTCGATCTCGGCATTGCCGGCCGGCTCGGCAGGAAGGAGCGCCGCTTCCTCGCCGAAATCCTCTACGGCTTCATCACGCGCGATTACCAGCGCGTCGCCGAGGTGCATTTCGAGGCTGGCTACGTGCCGCGCCAGCACAATGTCGCAGCTTTCGCCCAGGCGATCCGGGCGATCGGCGAACCGATCCACGGCCAGCCGGCCGAGACCATCTCGATGGCCAAGCTGCTGACGCTGCTGTTCGAGGTGACCGAGCTCTTCGACATGGCGACGCGATCCGAGCTGGTGCTGCTGCAGAAGACCATGGTCGTTGTCGAGGGCGTCGCCCGCACCCTCGACCCGGCCTTCAACATGTGGAAGACGTCGGAACCTGTGGTCAGCGGCTGGATTGCCCGCAATCTCGGCCCGCGCGCTTTGCTGGCCGATGCGCGCGACGGCGCCAACGCGCTGCTGGCGCTGGCCCGCCAGGCGCCGGACCTCGCCGCCCGCACCGAGCGGCTGTCGCGCGAGATCGACCTGATGGCCGAACACGGCCTGCGCTTCGACGAAAGGACCGCGCACGCGATCGGCAAGGCCGAGGCGCGCTACACCCGCTCCGGCCGGCTCGCGCTGTGGGTAATCGCATTGACGCTGGTGTACATCGCCTGGAAGCTGCTCTGATTGCAATGACAGCAGTGCTGTCATTGCAAGCACGCTGCTTGTCGCTTATGTTAACGGCGAGGAGCTACGCTATGAGCACTATCACAATCCGTAATCTTGATGACGAAGTGAAGCAGGTGCTGCGCGAACGCGCTGCCGCGCGCGGCGTTTCGATGGAGCAGGAAGCGCGGGATGCCTTGCGCAAAGTGACGATCCCCGAGAGCAAGCTCCAGAACGGGGAGTGGCGGCTGAAAGCGTCACGTGACGAGATCTTGGCGCTCGGACGGAAATCAGAACACCCCATTAACCTCAAGGCGCTTACTGATCACATGTGGGATGAGGGACTTCTGTGACCGTTGCAGTTGATACGTCTGCGTTAATCGCAATCATCGCCGCAGAGCCGGATGCGGCTGCATTCGTCGATGTTTTCGGCACCTCATCTGCTGTACTGATAAGCACTGCAACACTTCTGGAGGCACATTGTGTGGCGAACCGGTCCAGCGGTGGCATCAACCCCGCCGAACTTCAGGTGCTCATCGACCGCCTCGAACTGACGGTCGTTCCTTTTGATCTGGCGCAGCTCGAGGTCGCACGACTTGCCTACTCTCGGTACGGTCGCGGATCCCGCCATCGTGCTGACCTCAACATGGGCGACTGTTTCGCCTATGCCCTGGCCAAGACCCGAAACCTGCCGCTACTTTTCAAGGGTGACGATTTCATCCATACCGACATCGAATCGGCGCTGAAGCCGGCATGACATTGGACAAGAACTGGCCTCGGGCATGACCCTCTCCGGCAAGTGCATCCTGCTGATCATCGGCGGCGGTATCGCCGCCTACAAGGCGCTCGACCTGATCCGCCGGCTGCGCGAGCGCGGTGCTTCGGTGCGCGTGGTGATGACCGCCGCGGCGCAGGAATTCGTCACCATGCTGTCGGCCGGAGCACTGTCCGCCGATCATGTCTTCACCGAGCTGTTCGACCGGCAGGACGAGCACGACATCGGCCACATCAGGCTGTCGCGCGAGGCCGACCTTGTGGTCGTGGCGCCGGCCACCGCCGACCTGATGGCAAAGCTCGCCAACGGCCACGCCAACGACCTTGCCTCGACGGTGCTCATCGCCACCGACAAGCAGGTTTTGATGGCTCCGGCTATGAACCCGAAAATGTGGACGCACTCGGCGGTCCGGCGCAACCGCTCGATGCTGGGTAAGGACGGCGTCGCATTCGTCGGCCCGGCGAAGGGCGAGATGGCCGAAAGCAACGAGGCGGGCGAGGGCCGCATGGCCGAGCCGCTGGAGATCGTCGCCGCGATCGAGGCGCTGCTCGACAGTCGGCCAAAGCCGCTGGCGGGCAGGAAGATCATTGTCACTTCCGGGCCGACGCATGAACCGATCGACCCGGTGCGCTACATCGCCAACCGTTCGTCGGGCAAGCAGGGCCATGCCATCGCGGCGGCGCTGGCCAGGCTCGGCGCCGACGTGCGTCTCGTCTCCGGTCCGGTCGGCATTGCGGATCCGGCCGGCGTCGCCACGATGCATGTCGAAACGGCCGTCGAGATGAAGGATGCGGTCGAACAGCTGCTGCCGGCCGACGCGGCAGTGTTCGTCGCGGCTGTCGCCGACTGGCGCACTCAAAGTTCGGCCGGGGAAAAGATCAAGAAGGTGGCGGGCGAGGGGCCGCCGGCGCTGCAGATGGTGGAAAATCCCGATATTCTTGCCGGCGTCGGGCATCACAAAAAGCGGCCGATGCTGGTGGTCGGTTTCGCCGCGGAGACGCAGGACCTGGTCAGGAATGCCGAGGCCAAGCTTGCGAAAAAGGGTGCCGATCTTATCGTCGCCAATGATGTCTCGCATGAAGATGGTTCCCCGGGCGTGATGGGCGGCGACCGCAACAAGGTGCGGATCGTCTCGAAGGCCGGCGTCGAGGAATGGCCGGAGATGAGCAAGGAAGAGGTGGCGACGCGGCTCGCGGCACTGATCGCCGGCCGGCTGAAGACGGTCGTGGTTTAGCGATCTCCCCTCGGGTGTTTAGCCGATCTCACCTCTCGTGGGGGAGATTGGCAGCTTCGCCAGCCGCGCGTCGTCGCTCGCGCCCGAAATCCGCAAGGCGGCAAGGCATCCCAGGATGCCGAGCGGGATGAAGGCGAGGAACAGCCAGGCGGCGACATTTGCCGCGGCCTCGCGGTTCAGGCCTTCGGAAAAGCCGCTGGCGTTGGCGACGATGCCGGTCAGTGCCGCACCCACGGCATAGCCGATGCGCTGCATGGTCGGCACGGCGGCCGAGGCGATCGTCTGCTCGCCTTCCTTGGCCGATGCCACGATGACACGCGTGACAAACGGCCAGGCGATGCCGAAACCGCCGCCTTGCAGCAAGGCACAAAGCAGGATCAACGGGATCGAGCCCGCCGGCACCGTATAGGCGAAACCCGCGACGCCCGTGGCGATCATCAGCGCCCCGCCGACGATGATCAGCCGCTCGCGCTCCGGCGGGGCATTGGCGACGAGGATCGACAGGATCGACCAGGCGATCGATTCGGCGGCGATGATGTAGCCGGTGGTGAGGATCGGAATGTCGTGCAGGCTGGTCAGGAGCAGTGGCCCGTAGACCGCAAACGAGCAGGTCGCCACCGAAAACGCCGCGACCATGGTCATGCCCGCGCCGACCGGCGAGCGCCATGAAAACAGCCGCGACGGGAACAGCCGCGAGCGCGGCTTCAGCGCGTCGATATAGACGAACAGCGCCAGGCCGATCATGCCGAGGGTGAGCAGCAGCGACGAGCGCAGCAGGGCGATGTCGACGCCGGCGGTGGCGATCAGCACGACGCTGACGGCAAGACAGCCAAGTGCCGCAAACGGGAAGGGCGGCGCCGACCCGCCGGTCGCCTGCGGCCTTGTTGCTTTAGGTGTATCGAGCACGAGGAAGCTTGCCAGCGCCATGGCCGTGCCGCCGAGGGTGAAGACGCCGAAGGCCCAGCGCCAGGACAGCAATTCGGTCACGACCGCGCCGAGCACCGGCCCGCTGAAGGCGGCGACGCCCCAGATCGCCGACATAACGCCGAAAAGCTGCGACCAGATCGCGCGGGCAAACAGCCGCTCGACCGAGACGAAGGCCAGCGACACCAGCGCGCCACCGCCAAGCCCTTCGATCAGGCGGCCGGAGAGGAACAGCGGCATCGAAGGCGCGGTGGCGCAGACCAGCGCGCCGGCGGCATAGAGCAGGGCGGCGGCCGTCATGTTGGTGCGCAGCGCGACATAGCTCACCAGCCGTCCGGCGGCCGCACCGGCAACGATGGCGCCGAGCTCGTAGATCGCCAGCGACCAGCCGACCAGCTGCACGCCGGCGAGCTCGCCGACCATGGCCGGCATGACCGTTGCCACCATCGTTTCGTTGGTGGCGTGCAACAGGATGCCGAGGCTGATGAAGCAGAAGCGCGCCAGATCGCCGCTCGCCCACAGCGCGCGCCAATCGACCCTGTTTGTGCTTGTTTTGGTCAAGTCCACCCCCGAATTCCTGCCGAGCCAGAGCATCTTTGCCACTTCAGGCGCGACGCGCGCCTTGTTCGCGTGCGGTTTGTAAAACCTCAACCGCGGTTGAGCTCAAGCGGTTTTTTGATCGCCGTTAGCGCGGCGGATGCCAAAGATCATGCGGCGCGAGACAGTCACGAGATGTCGAGATCCTGGTCAGGCCGAAGATGTAAGCAATATTGGATCGCCGCAATCTTCGGTCACGGTAACGGCATGGATCCTAGGATCCATGCCGTGATCTTCGAGCGCTGCAACTTTGAACATCAGGGCGGCCCATCCTCTGCGGAGCGGGCCTGCCGGAATCCATGAGCTTTCGGCAGCTATTCGCAGGCCGACACCTACGCTGCCCGGCTGCTCGGGGAGCCATGCTACGCCGCTATTTGAAGGAATGGATCAAGTCCAGCGAAGTGACGGCGACCGCCAGATTGACGCCGGTCTGCGCCTGGACACTGAGCGGCTGCAGCGAGAAGGCGCTGCCAAGGCCGCCGACCAGAAGATTGGCGCCGCCACCGGTGACCACGCTCGCCTCGGCATTCACGCCATAGTAGCTGCCGGCAAGATCGCCTTCATCGTGGTTGCGGGTTGCTGCCAGAACCGCCCATGCCAGTTGGCCCTGATGCGTCCGGCCGACGTCGACGCCGAGCTTGGAAATTACCCCGGTATAGACTTCGGGTGGGCCGCCACGATGCGGACGAAAGACACAGGAAACACCCTTGTTGGAGGTGACCAGATAGGCCGTGCCGCCGTCGATGGTGCAGTCGAGCACGCCGAGCTGGAGCTTGCCGGCGCTGGCGGGAGCGGCAACGACGGTTGTGGCGAGTGCGGCGGCACAGGCAAGTTGCTTGATCATGGGAGGGTCCTTTCCAAATGGCTTTGAACAACGGCTGAGCACGCCGAGCGTTCCGCCGAAAACTTGGCGCCAGCAAGGCAGACTAAACGCAGGGTTGTCGGAGTGCGGAACGGAGGCCCGATAAAACCGGCCCGGTCAGGCGGCGCTGGTGCGGGCCAGACCGTCCTTGGCGGGTTGGTAGGTCGGATTGAGGTGCACTGCCTCGCGGTAGGATTTCGCGGCCCTGACCTTGTCGCCGCGCCGCTCGTAGATCAGCGCCTGGTTGGACCAGGCCTCGGCGTTCTTGCCGTCGAGCTTGATGGCCATGTTGAAGTCGGCGAAGGCATTGTCCTCGTCGTTCATGGCAAGGTAGGAGAGGCCGCGTCCGTTGTAAGGCTCGGAAGCATCCGGCGCCAGCGAAATGGCGGTCGAGAAATCCTCGATGGCAAAGGCGTGCTGGCCCTGGCTCTGGTAGATCAGGCCGCGATTGTGATAGGCGCGCGCGTCGGTCGTGTCGAGCTGGATCGCTTTCTGGAAATCGTTGAACGCCTCCTGGACCCGGCCTGCCTTGCGGTAGAGATTGCCGCGGCCGATATAGGCGGCGTCATAATTGGAATTGATCTGGATCGAGCGGTTGTAGTCGGCAAGCGCGCTTGCCTGATCACCGAGGAAGCGCTGGATGAGCGCCCGGTTGGAATAGGCCTGGTAGAAATTCGGATTGAGCTGGATGGCGGTGTTGAAGTCCTTCAGCGCCGCCTGGTACTGGCCGCCGCGGCCATAGGCCGAGCCGCGCACATTGTAGGCTTCCGGATCCTGGGGGTTGCGCTGGATCACCGCCGACAGCGAGGAGATGTTCTCGGTCGAGGCTTGCGCCTTGTCGATGTTGTTGAACTCGCCGGTCGGAACGCTCTGGCAGCCGGCAAGCGCCAACCCGGAGAGCAGGGCTGCCGTCAGGGCGAGGCCGCGCCACGCGGTTCTGCGCTTTACGGTGATTGCGTCCATGTCTGCCCTGTCCTTACTGCGCCGTCTGGTCCGTTCCCCCTCCGAACCGGCATCTCTCCCAACCGGTCCTCTCGGACCGGATCGAAATCACAACAAAAAGGTGGCGGCGATTCCGCATCGCGCCACCTTGGATATCCTTGGAAAAGGACGAAAAATTGACGTCAGAACCGCGGCGGACGCGGAGCACCGGCACCGGCAGCACCGGCTGCGACCGGACGTGGCGTCATCGGCAGCAGGCCTTCGCGCTGGGCGCGCTTGCGGGCCAGCTTGCGGGCGCGGCGCACGGCTTCCGCCTTTTCACGGGCGCGCTTCTCGGAAGGCTTCTCGTAATGTCCGCGCATCTTCATTTCGCGGAAGATGCCTTCGCGCTGCATCTTTTTCTTGAGCGCGCGAAGCGCCTGATCAACATTGTTGTCGCGGACGAGTACCTGCACGTGCAATCCTGTCTTTCGGTTTGAAATCAACAGGCAAGCGGCCATAGCCACAAGCCTCCGCGGCGCGTTACACCACGAATTGGGGCGGCTGATAGCAGAATCAAGGGGCGCTGTCCACAGCCGATTGAGAGGCGGTGCCGATCACGAAACGAAAAACCCGCCTCGGCGGCGGGTCTCTGGTGTGAATCAGCACCATACGCAGTTTAGTAGCATAGCTGCCGGCACAAAGCAAGAACAAAATTCGCCTTGGGCCAGATAGACGCCGCTATGCCGTGGCCAGGGCCGTGGCCAGGTGGAGCTGCTCGAAACCCTCGAAGAACTCGCCGTAGTCGCAGGTTATCTCCTCGCCGGCGGCGATATCGCGGATCGCCGTGGCCCCGCCATATTGCGAAAAATCGGTGTTCGGCTTGTCGGCATGGTTCATGAAGCGGCCATTGTCGACCTCATAGACCATGAAGCCCGGCCGGTCCTGGCTGGGATAGGCATATCTGTCGAGCAATTCCTTGAGGTGCGGCGGCGCCGTCTCGTATTTTTCCATCGGGATCAGCCGGTCGAAGTCCGGATCGAGACGCCAGATCTGCGCGCCTTTCCGGACCGGCTCGGCGGCGAACACGCCGACGCCTTCGATTGCGCTTGCAGCGATATAGGTCCTGATCAGCAACATGTTTCCAACCCGTCTTCGAGGAGAAGACGGAATCGTCAAATCGCCGAAAAAATCAAGGGCCGGTTCGCGACATTTCGGCTGGCGGGCATGCGTTGCGCCCTCCGAACCCTCACGTCCGGGTGATCGAGACGCCGCCGTCGGCGAACAGCGCCGCGCCGGTGGTGAAGCTCGATGCGTCGGACGCCAGGTAGAGCGCCGAGCGGGCGATCTCCTCAGGCTCGGCGACGCGCTTCAAGGCATGCAGGTTTTCGACGAAGGCTCGCGATTCAGGTGTCTTGAACGTCGCCGAAGGCGTGTCGGTGCCGCCCGGCAGCAGCGCGTTGACTCGAATGCCCTTGGCGCCATATTCGGCGGCCAGCACCTGCGTCAACCCGATCAGTCCGGCCTTGCTTGCGGCATAGCTGGTCATGCCCGGCATGCCGACGGTGTGGCCGACGAAGGTGGAGGTGAAGATCAGCGAGCCGCCGCCGCGATCGATCATCGCCGGCACCTGGTATTTCGCGCCGAGAAAGGCGCTGGTCAGATTGGTATCGAGCGTCTCGCGCCAGCCCTCCAGCGACAGCTCCGAAACCGGCCCCATCCTACCGACCGAGCCGGCATTGTTGAAGGCGATGTCGAGCCCGCCGAATTTCCCGACCGCCAGGTCGACGAGGGCTTTTGCGTAGGCTTCGTCGCGGACATCGCCGGCAAGAGCGACGGCGGTGCCGTCGGCGTCTTCGATTTCGGCAACCAGCGCATCGAGCTCCGCCTGGCGGCGGGCTGCGACGACCACCTTGGCGCCTTCCTCCGCAAACACCTTGGCCGTGGCGCGGCCGATGCCGGAGCTGGCGCCGGTGACGATGGCGACTTTGTCGGTAAGTGCGAACATTTTCTGCATCCTTTTCTTCGCGCCAGCCCTTGCCGGCAATCGGGATGCTTGGTCGCAGATCGAGGCGGCGCGGGCCACCCGATACCCGCGAGGTGCTTCGGATTTGGTTTGATCGCCCGTCACGTCGCATACCTCTTTTTCGTCACGGCGCAAAACGGCAAGCGCCGTCGCAAACAGTGCAAGGCTGGCAGTGCGGTTTCGCTAGTGATACAGCTCGCGCGCCGGGGTTGGCTGATCTGCCCGGCCGCCATTTGCGAGGCCTGCAACGTTGAAGAAATACTCGGTATTCGCTATCGCCCGCGAGGCCATGCGCGGCCACAAGGGCTGGGAGGAACAGTGGTCCTCGCCGGAGCCGAAGAAGGAGTATGACGTCGTCATCGTCGGCGCCGGCGGCCACGGCCTGGCCACAGCCTATTACCTCGCCACCGTGCATGGCATCACCAACGTCGCGGTATTGGAAAAAGGCTGGCTCGGCGGCGGCAATGCCGGCCGCAATACCACCATCATCCGCTCGAACTATCTCTATGACGAGAGCGCCGGCATCTACGACCATGCGCTGAAGCTGTGGGACGGGCTCAGCCAGGAACTCAACTACAACGTCATGTATTCGCCGCGCGGCGTCATGATGCTCGCCCATAACATCCACGACATTCAGGTCCTGAAGCGCCACGTCCATGCTAACCGTCTGAACGGCATCGACAATGAATGGCTGACGCCGGAGCAGGCTAAGGAATTCTGTCCGCCACTCAACATTTCGCGCGATGCGCGCTATCCCGTGATGGGGGCTGCCCTGCAGCGCCGTGGCGGCACGGCGCGCCACGATGCGGTCGCCTGGGGCTATGCGCGCGGCGCCTCGGCGCGCGGCGTCCACATCATCCAGAATTGCGAGGTCACGGGCATCAAACGCGCGCCGAACGGCGCGGTTGCCGGTGTCGAGACGACGCGCGGCTTCATTGGCGCCAGGAAGGTCGGCGTGGTCGCCGCCGGCCACTCCTCGGTGATCATGAACATGGCCGGCGTGCGCATGCCGCTGGAAAGCTATCCGCTGCAGGCGCTGGTGTCGGAGCCGGTCAAGCCGGTGGTGCCTTGCGTGGTGATGTCGAACACGGTGCATGCCTATATCTCGCAATCCGACAAGGGCGAGCTGGTCATCGGCGCCGGCACCGACCAATATGTCTCCTATTCGCAGACCGGCGGGCTGCACATCCTGCAGCACACGCTCGACGCGATCTGCGAGATGTTCCCAATCTTCACCCGCATGAAGATGCTGCGCTCATGGGGCGGCATTGTCGACGTGACGCCGGACCGTTCGCCGATCCTGGCCAAGACGCCGGTGCCCGGCCTCTACGTCAATTGCGGCTGGGGCACGGGCGGCTTCAAGGCGACGCCGGGTTCGGGCCACGTCTTTGCCCATACGATCGCCAGGGACGATCCGCACCCGATCAACGCACCCTTCACCATCGAGCGCTTCCGCACCGGCCGCCTCATCGACGAGGCGGCGGCGGCGGCGGTGGCGCACTGATGATGACCGAGATGGCCGTCGCCATGCCGCTGATGCTCGCCGGCGAGCAAGGCCTGTTTCATTTTCCGTCACCGGACGAGGTGCGCACGCAGCCGATCAGTCGCGCCGGGAACGAGGCCGACTGGCCGTTTTCCATCGATGACGGCATGCTGACCTGCGTCTGGAGCGGCGGGCGAAAGATCGTCCTCTTCTTCGAGGCCCGTCCTTCCGATCTGGATCCGGACGAGCCTTTCCAGCCGCGCGGCGTCATCGTCACCACCGATCCAATCCAACTGACCATCGGCAACATGGCCAATCGCGCTCTGTTTCGCCCTGCGGCAAGCATCGAGGAGCGCATCCGGCTCGTCGCGCCTTTCGTCACGATGGGTCAGAGGCTTTGCGACCAACCTGCCGGCGCTCGCGTCGGCCACGGCGAACTGTAGGACCAACCATGCTTCTCATCCGCTGCCCCTATTGCGAGGAAGAGCGTCCCGAGCTCGAATTCCGCAACGCCGGTGAGGCGCATATTGCGCGTTCCCCAAACATCGCCGGCGAGAGCGACGACGACTTCGAAAAGTTCTTCTTCATCCGCTCCAATCCCAAGGGGATCATCTATGAGCGGTGGCGGCACATGCATGGCTGCGCGCGGTTCTTCAACGCCGTGCGCGACACCGTCAGCGACAGGTTCCTGATGACCTACAAGGCCGGCGAGCCAAAGCCGGCGAAGCTGCCGGGAGCCGCCAAATGAGCGCGACGTTCCGCATTGCCGGCGCCGGGCGGCTCAAGCAGGCAAAGATAGCTGGCTTCAGCTTCGACGGCCGCCCCTATACCGGCATCGAGGGCGACACGCTGGCCTCGGCGCTGCTTGCCAATGGCGTCCATCTCGTCGGCCGCTCGTTCAAATACCACCGGCCGCGCGGCTTCCTGTCGGCCGGCGCCGAAGAGCCGAACGCGCTGGTCGAGATCAAGCGCGACGCGGCACGCAAGACGCCGAACGTCCGCGCCACGGTACAGGAACTCTATGACGGGCTGACGGCACAGTCGCAGAACCGCTGGCCGTCGCTCGCCTTCGACATCGGTGCGGTCAGCAGCATCGCCTCGCCGATGCTTTCGGCCGGCTTCTACTACAAGACCTTCATGTGGCCGAAGGCTGCGTGGAAGAACCTCTACGAGCCTAAGATCCGGGCCGCGGCCGGTCTCGGCGTCGCCCCCGACCAGCCGGATCCCGACCATTATTCGGCGCGCTTCGCCCATTGCGAGGTGCTGGTGCTTGGCGGTGGTGCGGCGGGTATTGCCGCGGCATTGGCTGCCGCCGAAACCGGCGTGCGCGTCATCCTTGCCGACGAGCAGGCGGAATTCGGCGGCAGCCTTCGCTTCGAGAGCGGGGCGAAGATCGAAGGCCAGGACGGCTTTTCCTGGGCGCAATCCGCTCTCGCCAAGTTGAGCGCGATGGACAATGTCCGCGTACTGCCGCGCACCACGGCCTTCGGCTATTACGCGCAGAATTTCGTCGGACTGGTTGAGCGCGTCAGCGACCATCTGCAGAGCCCCGGCCGCGACCTGCCGCGCGAGCGGCTGTGGCAGGTTCGCGCCAAACGCGTGGTGTTGGCGACCGGCGCCATCGAGCGCCACATGGTGTTTGCCGACAACGACCGTCCCGGCGTCATGCTGGCGTCGGCGGCGCGCACCTATCTCAACCATTACGGCGTCGCGGTCGGCAGGAATATCGGCGTCTATACGGCGAACGATTCCGCCTATGCGGCGGCGATCGACCTGAAGAAGGCCGGCATCAACGTGGCGGCGATCGTCGATCTGCGCGACAATCCGACCGGGCCGGCGATCGACGAGGCGAGGGCGCTTGGCATCGAGGTTAATTTCGGTCGCGCGGTGATCCGCGCCGGCGGCAAGCTGCGGGTGTCGTCAATGACTGTGCAGCCGAAGAATGGCGGCGGCGAACGCACCATCCCGGTTGACGCGATTCTGATGTCGGCCGGCTGGACGCCATCGGTGCATCTGTTCTCGCAATCGCGCGGCAAGGTCGCCTTCAACGACGAGACCAAGCGCTTCGTGCCCGGAATTTATGCGCAGGACTGCGTATCGGTCGGCGCCTGCAACGGCACCGACGGGCTGTCGGCGACGATCGACGAGGCTTATGCAGCGGGCGCCAAGGACGCCGGCAGCAAGCCAGCCAAGGGAACCAAGCCGAAAGTCGATGCCAGCGAGAGCTGGTCGCGCGGCATGCTGGGTGCGGCGCCCGGCGCCGGGGCAGAAACGACGGTAAAGGCGTTCGTCGACTTCCAGAACGACGTCACCGCCAAGGACATCCGCCAGGCGGTGCATGAGGGCATGCGCTCGATCGAGCACGTCAAGCGCTTCACCACCAACGGCATGGCGACCGACCAGGGCAAGACCTCCAACATGCACGGCCTGGCGATTGCCGCCGAGACGTTGGGCAAGCCGATCCCGCAGGTCGGGCTGACGACGTTCCGTGCGCCCTATACGCCGGTGACGTTCGGCTCGATCGTCGGGCATGCGCGGGGTCCCCTGTTCGACCCGACCCGCAAGACGGCGATCCATCCCTGGGCAGAGCGTCAAGGCGCGATGTTCGAGGATGTCGGCCAGTGGAAGCGCGCCTGGTATTTCCCGAAGCCGGGCGAGGACATACATGCGGCCGTCGACCGCGAATGCGTCACGGTGCGCAAGACGGCCGGCCTGTTCGACGCCTCGACGCTGGGCAAGATCGAGGTGGTCGGGCCGGATGCGGCCAAATTCATGGAACTGCTCTACACCAATCCATGGGAGAAGCTCGAGCCCGGCCGCTGCCGCTACGGCATCATGCTGCGCGAGGACGGTCTCATATATGACGACGGTGTCGTTGGCAGGCTTGCACCCGACCGTTTCCATGTGACGACGACGACCGGCGGCGCGCCGCGCGTCATGAACCATATGGAGGACTATCTCCAGACCGAGTTCCCGCATCTCAACGTCTGGCTGACCTCGATCACCGAGCAGTGGGCGGTCATTGCCGTGCAGGGGCCGAAGTCTCGCGACATCATCGCACCGCTGGTCGAGGGCATCGACATGTCGGATGAGGCGCTGCCGCATATGTCGGTGCGCGAAGGCCGGATCTGCGGCGTACCGACCAGGCTGTTTCGCATGTCGTTCAGCGGCGAGCGCGGCTTCGAGGTCAATGTGCCGGCCGATTACGGCGAGGCGGTCTGGGAAGCGCTATGGGCCGAGGGCCAGAAGCATGGCGCCTGTGCCTACGGCACCGAGTCGATGCATGTGCTGCGCGCCGAAAAGGGCTACATCATCGTCGGCCAGGATACCGACGGCACAGTGACGCCGAACGACGCCGGGCTCGACTGGGCGGTCGGCAAGAAGAAGGCCGACTTCGTCGGCATTCGCGGCATGGCGCGGCCGGATCTGGTCGCCAAGGGCCGCAAGCAGCTTGTCGGCCTGAAGACCAGGGATCCCAAGGTGGTGCTGGAGGAGGGAGCGCAGATCGTCGCGGACCCGAAGCAGGCAATCCCGATGAAGATGATCGGCCATGTCACGTCGAGCTATTGGTCGCAAAATTGCGGCCGCTCGATCGCACTGGGGCTGGTCGCCGGCGGCCGCGATCGCATGGGCGAGACGCTCTATGTACCGATGCCGAACGGGGTGATTGAGGTGGAGGTCACCGGTATGGTGTTCTTCGACGAGAAGGGGGAGCGCCTCAATGGCTAAGGCCGCTGTGAAAACCGCCGTCGCCGGGCCGTCGGTCGAACGCCGTCCGGCTGTCGCCGGCCAGTCGCTTTCCGCCACCGGCGTCACACTTGTCGTGCTGCCGCCGGCCGAACGCATATCGCTGCGCGCGCCGGACGCCTCGATCGCGGCACTTTCGAAAGCACTTGGCATCGCCCTGCCGCTAAGGCCGAAAACCTCGGCGGCAAAGGCTGGACGGACCGCCTTGTGGCTCGGGCCGGACGAATGGCTGGTCATCGATGAAAGCGGCAAAGATCCACTCGCCGATTGCGCCAAGATTTCCGCGCTGCATTCGGCGGTCGGCATCTCGCACCGCAACGTCGCCGTATCGGTCACCGGACCGGCTGCCGCGACGACGATCAATGCCGGCTGCCCGCAGGATTTGTCGCTCGACGCCTTTCCGATCGGGGCGGCATCGCGCACCATTCTCGGCAAGGTCGAAATCGTGCTGTTGCGCACGGCGGCCGACGCGTTCCGCGTCGAATGCTGGCGTTCCTTCTCCGACTATGTCTTTACTTTTCTGTCGGAGGCAGCGCGCGACGCGGCAGCATAGCAATGTTCGCCGCGCCCAGCAGTTCTGCGACAGCGAGCCGAGGGAGAATGCAAATGCCGTCGAACTCCGCGCCGAAGTTGCCGGCCAAGACGCCGGCCGTGCGCTCTTTCGAACACGAGCAGCGCACTGAGGCGGATGTCGAAGAGGAACTCGAGGAAGGCCTCGAGGATACGTTTCCGGCCAGCGATCCGGTGTCGATCACCGGAACGGCCATTCCCGGCGCGCCGGCAAGACCCGGCAAGGCGAAGAGGGTGGCGGGACAGAAGCGTAAGAAGTGATCTGCACGGCGCGATAAAGCAGGGCTGAGGCCGGCAAGATAGGCGGCCGGAAATTGCTGCCGCCCTTTCGGTTCATCGCCGCATATTATCGCCGGTCGGCTCAGAAGCTGCTGGGCACGATCCACGGGTCGATGCCGATGCCGAGCCTCGGGCCCTTGCTGCCGGCCTTGTGGGTCTCGGTATCGGCATTTTCAAGCGATCCGGTCGGCGCGCAATCGAGCTTCACATCGGTCTTGGTGTCGATGCAGGCCGCTTCTTGCTTGCCTGTCTGATTGCTGCCGGCAATTGCGGCGCCAGAGAGCGCCAGCAGGGCGGCGAGCGTGAGAATTGCCTTCTTCATGATCGGTCTCCGGTTCCAGCTAGTGAATTCGTACATGTACGGTATTGCGTACAGATACGCCCAAGGCTGAGGGAGTTCAAGCAAAAATCGTACACGTACGGAGAAATTAGGCGCAGGAATTGCCGGACGCTCGGCACCGGAGCGCGGATCGTTCGGAGAAAGATTTTACAGATCGGGAGGAGCGCCGCTCCTCAGCAGTTGACCGGCGGGCCGAGGGGCGCAATCTCGTGCGCGGCGATCGCTTCGAGCATGATGTTGCCGATCCGTGTGATGAACGTCGTCTGGTCGCCGAACGGGTAGAACGGGAAGGTGATCAGCAGCGAGATGGCGCCGTGGCCGACCGCCCACAGCATGGTGGCGATGGCGCGCGGATCGCCCTTGAGCCTGCCGGCGGCAACGCAGGCCTCGACCCTCTCGATCAGCACTTTCATCGCCGGGTTGCCGCTCTGCATTTCGGCGAACGTCTTGCCGGCCGGCGGCCTGACTTTTTCGGTCATGAAGACGGTGCGGTATTCGTTGGGATTCTCGAGCCCGAAGGCGGCATATTCGACCAGCACCGCCTTGAGCGCCTCGATCGGGTCGTCGGCCGTATGATTTTCGATGTGCCTGGCCAGGGTCTCGAAGGCGTTTTCGGCCAACGCGAACAGGATGTCCTGCTTGTCGGCGAAATAGGAATAGACCGACATCGGCGCATAGCCGACGCGCTTGGCGAGCTTGCGGATGGTGAGGCCGTCATAGCCTTCTTCCTGGACAAGCTTGTGCGCGGCGTCGACAAGTTCGGAACGCAGTTCGGCCTTTTGTTTTTCGCGGCGCTCCTGGACGCTTAGCTGCAATTGTTCGACTGCCTTTAATAACTGATGGCTGGATGCAGCATATATACGCTGTACGACGTCGGGCAAGGGTGGCACGAAGCAGAAGCTTGACGTCACAAAACGATGTAACCCGGCAATAAAGCCGGCAACATCGGACTGTTACAGACAAACGCTAATTCGCGGCTCTGCAAGAATTGTGATCTGGGAGGCCAACATGGCCCTGACTGAGCTTTCGTCCGGCGTGCCGGACGTGAACCCGCTTTCCCATCGCGCCAGGATGGCGCTCAGGCGCGTCGTCATGGTCGCATGGCTGGCGATCGCGCTCGGCTTCGCCATGGAGGCTCTCATTCTGACCGTCAGATTTGCGGCAGGTTCCTACCCGGCGACGACGCTGATCCTGATCGAACTGGCGCAAGGCGTGACCTGGTCGTTCTTCGTCTGCGCCGGCGTCAGCCTCGGCACGGCGCTCGCCAAAGTGCGAGCCTCGCTCGGCGGCCTGATCGCCGCGATCTCGGCACCGCTGGCCATGGGCATCGCCAAGGGGACGCAAAAGGTCATGGTCAGCGCGCTCGACGCGGCGGCAAAGCCGGCCATCCTGTCGCTCACGACGCTGGGCGTCCTGCGGGCGATCGAATACGGGCTGCTCGGCTGGATACTGGCGTCGCTGGCATCGAAGGAAGAACCCCGACCGCTTCATTTCGCGCTGGCAGGCGCCCTGATAGGCGCGGTATTCGGTGGCGGCATCACGGTGCTGACGATTGAGACGGCCGCGGCGAACGACGCTGCTCTGGCACTGCCACAGGCTATCGCAACCGGCCTCAACGAGATCGTGTTCCCAATCGGTTGCTCATTGGTCGTCTACATTGCGCTGCAGGTGAGCCGCCACATGAAGTACGTCGCGGCCGAAGCCAAATAGATTTAGGTTCCCAGGCCCGGATGCCAGTCAAACCGCTTCCGGCTGGCGTTCGATCAGCGTCAGCGTCAGCCAGCGCGCGGTCAGCGCCGGTTTTTTCGAGCCCTCGATCTCGATCGTCACGTCGTGCGCAGTCTGCACCCAGCCCGACGGCCTGACCTTGACATCGGCCAGCACGAAGCGGGTGCGGATGCGCGAGCCGGTTTTCACCGGCGCCAGGAAGCGCAGCGAATCGAAGCCGTGATTGACGCCCATCTTGCTGTTTTCCAGCGGCGGCATGGTTTCGAAGGTCATTGCCGACAACAGCGAAAGCGACAGGAAGCCGTGCGCGATGGTGCCGCCGAACGGCGTCTCGCGCCTGGCGCGCTCCGGATCGCAATGGATGAACTGATGGTCGTCGGTGGCATCGGCGAACTGGTCGATCATGCGCTGCGTGACCACCCGCCATGGCGACACGCCGACTTCCTTGCCGACGTTGGCCAGAAGCACATCGAGACTGATCGGTTCCACGCTGATGTCCTCCATCTTCACCCCCGGCATTTCACTCGCCGGATGGCGTGCGTCTCATTCCTTGAACAATGTCAGCCCGTGTTGCACCGACTGCCCGCCATCGATCGGCAGGATGGCGCCGGTGACATAGCTGCCGGCACGGCTGCACAAATAGAGCGTTGCGCCGGCAATGTCATCCGGCGCGCCGATGCGGCCGATCGGAACGTGGTTGCCGACATGTCTTGCCTGGTCTTCGGTGCCGGTGGCGAAGGCCGTCATCCGGCTCTGGAAAGGGCCGGGCGCAAAGGCGTTGACGGTGATGCGTCGGGCGGCCAACTCGATCGCCAGGATGCGTGTCAGGTGGTGAACCGCAGCCTTCGAGGCCGAGTAGGAGTAAGCGTCTTCGGCCAAAGGCTGCGTGCCCATCACCGATCCGAGATTGATCACCCGGGCCGGGTCGGCCTCGCTGGCAGCAGCCTCGAGCAGAGGCAGCAATTCGCGCGTCACATAGAAGACCGCAGTGACGTTGACGCCGAACACCTTGGCCCAGGCATGATAGGGAAAGCTTTCCAGCGGCGCGCCCCAGGAGATGCCGGCATTGTTGACCAGGATATGCAGCCGTTCGGTCCGCGCCCTGACCTCGGCGACAAGCGCTGCAATGCCGGCCTCGCTGGAGACGTCGCCGGCGAAACCCTCGGCCCGGCCGGATGCCCCAAGCCCGTTCAGCTCGTCCGCTACCTTGGCGCAATCCTCGCCCTTGCGCGAGGCAATCATCACCGAGGCGCCGGCCCTGACCAGAGCGGTCGCCGCCATGCGGCCGATGCCGGTGGCGGCGCCGGTGACCAGCGCCGTCTTGCCGGCGACTGAGAACAGCTCGTCCAGATAGCTCATCGAATTCCTCCGCGCAGTTCACCGCTGTTTGATGGTGGGTCAATGAGCGGCTTCGCGTCGCCAAGGCTAGCCGAACTTCGATCACCCTTGCCACGGGTAAAGTAGCTGGAGTGGGGCGATGGCACGCCTTGCGGCTGAAATGGTTAAGCCCCAGCAGCAAGGTGGTCATTTGGCCGTGACATGGGTCGGATGAATGATGCAGCCGTCCCCCTAAGCGAGCACCTTGGCCAGCGGTTCATTTCGCGCGTGAAGCAACTCGTCATTACTCCTCCGCCCAAGCCGCAGGCAGATCTTGAGGACTTGGGACGGTAGCCGAGCGATAGGCAGGACTGACGTTCGTGATCGTGGGGGAGCTATGCCTTCCCGAGGGAGCTGTGGGTAAGAAACAACGCATCGTCCTGTTGGCAGCGGTCTTTGCGTCTGTCTTTGGCGTCTTTTTGCTGATCCTGATCCTGCAGATGGTCAGCCTTTTGGTTGACTAGACCCCAACGAAGACCGTTCGCCCGAAGGGCCGCTCTACCGTAGGCTTTCCAACTCGCGGATGCGTTTGGTGCCGTCGGCCTCGAGCTGCCTTGTGACGGCGCCGATCAGCGTTTCGACGACGACGAAAAGTGCGGCGGATGAGTCCCAGGCCGAAGGCACGGCGGTGCGCCCGGCGATGACGTGGCGGGCGAAGCGGGCGATCGGCGACAGCCACTGGTCGGTAAACAGCACGATCTGCACGCCACGCTGGTTGGCCGTCTCGGCGAAGCGGACAAGGCTGTCCTGGTAGCGCCTGATGTCGAAGATCACCAGCACGTCGCGTTTACCCATGTCGATCAGCCGGTCGCGCCAGACGCTTTCCTGCCCGCCGAGGTGAAAAACGTTGGGCTGGATGATGGCGAGGTGGGCGGCCATGTAGCGCGCCAGCGGGTCGGTGAAGCGGCCACCGATCAGGAATGTCTTGCCGCGCCGGTCGGCCAGCTTGGCGACGATGTCGGCAAGCTGCTTATCCGAAAGGTGCCGGAAGGTCTCGCGCATATTGTCGAGCGTCGCTTCCAGCATCGGCGACACGGCGCTGCTGCCCGGCGATGGCGGATTGAGCGTGCGCGAGGCCGGCGACTGCAATTGCGCCGCCAGTTCGTCCTGCAGCGCCGACTGGAATTCCGGATAGTTCTGGAAGCCGAGCCGGGCGACGAAACGCAGGATCGTCGGCGACGATACGCCGGCGGCAGCCGAGAATTCGGCGACCGTCTTCAGCCCGATCAGCGGATAGCTGGCGATCAGCGTTTGCGCTGCGCGCCGCTCGCCGGCCGGCATGGTGCCGATGCGGTCGGAGATCAGTTCGGCAATGCTGGAAACCATGTTTTTCCCCACCCTGGCCGGGCCGTTACCGCATTATCGAAATCGCGTTTGACAAAGCCGGCCAAACTGTATGAAATCATCCGTAGGGACGCAATGAGGCAAAATACGTAACATACGGTACAGCGCTCCCCGGGGACGGCAGACAATGGAGACAGCACGGCCCGCCAGCCTTGCATCGCCTGAAACCGTAAGGGTGACGAACCCCGGCGGATTGAGCCCTTTCGTGCTAACCTGCGACCACGCCTCCAATTTCCTGCCGCCGGAATTCGGAACGCTCGGACTTGCCGCCGAGGAGCTTTCCCGCCACATCGCCTGGGATCCCGGCGCCTTGCCGGTGGCGCGCCGCATGGCCGAGGCACTCGATGCGACGCTGGTCGAGACCTGCATTTCGCGGCTCGTCATCGACTGCAACCGCCCGCTCGATGCACCGGACCTGATAGTGACGGTCAGCGCCAGCGAAAAAACCGTGGTCCCGGCCAATCAGGGGCTTTCGGCCGATCAGCGGGAGGCGCGCATCGCGCTCGCTTGGCGGCCGTTCCACGACCGGATCGCGACGATCATCGACGAGCGCCTGGCGGCCGGACGGGAGACGCGGCTGGTCTCGGTCCATTCTTTCACCCCGGTCTACAAGGGCAGCAGCCGGCCCTGGCATATCGGCGTTATCCACGACGAGGACCGCCGGCTGGCGGCGCCGCTGATCGCGGCGCTGCAGCGGGTCGCCGGCGTCACCGTCGGCGTCAACGAACCCTATTCGCCGGCCGACCGCGTCTATTTCACGCTGGAACGCCATGCCCGCTCGCGCGGGCTGCCCTGCGCAATGATCGAAATCCGCAACGACGAGATCTCCGGCGCAGCCGGGCAGCGGAAATGGGCGGATCTGCTCACGGGTATTTTTCTCAATCTGGAGCCCGAAGCGGCCAAGGCCTCCAGACCAAGCGCAGTCGGAAAGTCAGTTCAATCGGCCAGCTAAGAAACCAAAAGGGGACTTCAAAATGGTAGCACCGGGTTACAGCGAAGGTGACAAGAAGGAGGACCTGAAAGTTCTCCACGGAATGGGCTATGCTCAGGAACTGTCGCGAAGCATGAGCCGCTTCTCGAATTTCGCGATCTCGTTCTCGATCATCTGCATCCTCTCAGGCGGCATCAATTCCTTCGCGCAGGCGACATCGTCCATCGGTGGCGCCGGCGCTGGTATCGGCTGGATCGTCGGGTGCATGGTTTCGGGATTTTTCGCGCTCGCCATGGCCCAGATCGCCTCGGCATTTCCGACCGCCGGCGGCCTCTATCACTGGGCATCCATTCTGGGGAACCGTTTCACTGGCTGGCTTACCGCATGGCTCAATTTGCTCGGCCTGATCACCGTGCTCGGCGCGATCAACATCGGAACGTCTTTGTTTTTCTACGGGACCTTCGGCGCAGGGCTTACCACCGACGGTGTTGCGTCTCCGGCTCAAGTCGTTGGTTTTGTTGCCATTATCACGGTCCTTCAGGCGCTGTTCAACCATTTCGGCATCAAGCTGACCGCCATGCTGACGGATGCGTCCGGCTTCCTGATTCTCGGAGCGACGGCGGTGCTGATCGTCGCCTGCCTGGTGTTTGCTCCAGCGATCGACATCACCCGGTTGTGGACGTTCACGAACTATTCGGGCGATGCGGGCGGCGGTGTTTTCCCGCAGTCCGATTCCATGACGTATCTCTTCCTGCTCTGCCTGCTGCTGCCGGTTTACACCATTACTGGCTATGATGCGTCGGCGCATACCTCGGAAGAAACGTTGAGGGCGGCGCACTCGGTTCCGCGGGCAATCGTTTCATCCGTGCTCTGGTCGTCGCTGATCGGCTGGGTGATGCTGTG
Organism: Mesorhizobium sp. M1163; assembly: GCF_040318415.1. Lineage (NCBI taxonomy): Bacteria > Pseudomonadati > Pseudomonadota > Alphaproteobacteria > Hyphomicrobiales > Phyllobacteriaceae > Mesorhizobium > Mesorhizobium sp. M1163. Next base: position 111,918 of record NZ_JAMYMF010000004.1, read on the forward strand.
CGCGATCGTGCTGGCAATTCCGGATATGGCGGCAGGCGCCAAGCAAGGGTGGGCCGTGTTCTTCGAAACCATGAACGCGATCTTGCCAGGATGGTTAAAGACACTGCTCTATCTGGCCATCCTGATCTCGCAGTTCCTCTGCGGCCTCGCTACGGTGACCTCGGCCTCGCGCATGCTGTTTGCCTTCTCTCGCGACGGCGGCATGCCGGTCGGTTCGGCCGGGCTCGCCAAAGTCAGCCCAACCTGGCGCACGCCGGTCAATGCCATCTGGACAGCTGCGATCCTCGAGATCATCTATGTCTTTCTTGCCCAGTTCATTTCGATCGGCGGCACCAACATCTACACCATCGTCGTCAATTCGACGCTGGTGTTCCTGTTCCTGTCCTTCACCATTCCGATCGCGCTCGGCATGATGGCTTTCGGAACGGCGAAATGGCCGAATCCCGGCCCATGGAATCTCGGTGCCGGCCTGTTCAAGCTGTTTTGCATCCTGTCGGTCATCGGCATGGCGATCATCTTCTACATCGCCATCCAGCCGCCGAACGACAAAGTGCTCTATATCACCCTGGGCTTCATTGTACTGACTGCGGTGCTTTGGTTCGGTTTCGAGAACCGCCGCTTCCAGGGTCCGCCCATCGGCGACCAGATCGCGAAGCGCCAGGCGGCGATCAAGGCAGCCGAGATAGCTGTCGGCGAAGCCGGCGCCTGACGCTCTCTCATGACCATGGCCGGCATCGCGCCGGCCATGGTTTCATTCCCTTTTCAAAACGACAAGCGCTGGAGTGCCGTAAGAATGGCCGGAAATTTCTCGTTCGATCAGTTGAAGCAAGCGGTTTCCAGCGGTGAGGTCGACACCGTGCTGGCCTGCATCGTCGACATGCAGGGGCGGCTTGTGGGAAAGCGGTTCCTGGCCCGGTACTTCGTCGATTCCGCGCATGACGAGACGCATGGTTGCAACTACCTGCTGGCCGCCGATATCGATATGGAACCGGTGCCCGGCTACAAGGCGGCGAGCTGGTCGAAGGGTTATGGCGATTTCGTCATGAAGCCGGACCTTGCGACGCTGCGGCGCATTCCGTGGCTGGAGAAGACGGCGCTGGTGATCTGCGACGTGCTCGACCACCACACCCATGACGACCTGGCGCATTCGCCGCGCGCCATGCTGAAGAAGCAGGTCAAGCGGCTGCAGGAGCGCGGCTATATCGGCTATTTCGCGTCCGAGCTCGAATTCTACCTGTTCAGCGAGACCTACGATTCCGCCCGCAGGAAGCACTGGCAGGGCCTCGAGACGGCATCGCCCTATATCGGCGACTACCAGATCGGCATCACCACCAAGGAAGAAGGCGTCATGCGCCGGCTGCGCAACGAAATGGAGGCGGCCGGCATTCCGATCGAGAATTCCAAGGGCGAGTGGGGTCCCGGCCAGGAAGAGATCAATGTTCGCTATGCTGAAGCGCTCGACATGGCCGACCGCCACGTCATCCTGAAGAACGGCGCCAAGGAAATCGCCGAGTCCGAAGGCAAGGCGATCTCGTTCATGGCCAAGTACAATTACGGGCTCGCCGGCAATTCCAGCCACATCCACAATTCGCTGTGGAGCGCCGACGGCAAGACGCCGTTGTTCTACGACAAAAATGCCGAGTGGACGCTGTCGACGCTCGGCCAGCAATGGGCAGCCGGCCAGCTCAAATATGCCAAGGAATTCACCTGGTTCCTGGCGCCCTACATCAACTCCTACAAGCGCTTCCAGGCCGGCACCTTTGCGCCGACCAAGATCATGTGGAGCGAGGACAACCGCACCGCCGGTTTCCGTCTTTGCGGCGAGGGCACCAAGGGCATCCGCATGGAATGCCGCATCGGCGGTGCCGATTTGAACCCCTATCTGGCTTTCGCCGCGCTGATCGCGGCCGGGCTTGCCGGCATCGATGAAAAGCTTGAACTGCAGAAGCCCTTCGTCGGCGACGCCTACCAGGCCTCGCAGTTGCCTGAAATTCCAAAGACATTGCGCGACGCTACCGCGACGCTGGTGGAATCGAAGATGCTGAGGCAGGCACTCGGCGACGATGTGCTGGAACACTACGTCCACACGGCACACTGGGAACAGTTCGAATACGACCGCCGGATTACGGACTGGGAACTGCACAGGGGGTTCGAGCGGTATTAAATGACCTGGCAATGTCGGCGCCGCCCGTCCCTCACCTTTACCCGCTCGCTGTGAAGAACGGGGCCAACGCCGGTGTTTCGTCCCTTCCAGAGCGGCGTGACCAACGAGAATTATTGTAGAATGCGAGGACCCAAGGCATGACCGAAACGGTCAAGATAAAATCCCCCATCGACGGTTCGATCTATGCCGAACGGCCTCTGGCCACGGACCAGGCGATCGGTGCCGCGGTCGAGCGCGCCAAGGCGGCGCAGGAGAAGTGGGCGCAGACGCCGGTCGTCGAGCGCGGCAAGTACATGCTTGCCATGCTGGAAGCGCTGGTCGCCATGAGCGACGAGATCGTGCCGGAGATCGCCTGGCAGATGGGCCGGCCGGTGCGCTATGGCGGTGAGTTCGGCGGCGTCAGGGAACGCGTCAGCTACATGGTCGAGATCGCCGAGGCGGCACTGAAGCCGGTCATGGCCTCCAACCCGAAGGACGGCTTTCGCCGCTATGTGAAGAAGGTGCCGCTCGGCGTGGTCATGGTGATCGCGCCGTGGAACTATCCCTATCTCACTGCCGTCAACACGATCGTGCCGGCGCTGATGGCGGGCAGCGCCGTCATCCTCAAGCACGCGGCACAGACATTGTTGGTCGGCGAACGGTTTCAGCAGGCGTTCGACAGAGCCGGCCTGCCCAAGGGCCTGTTCCAGAACCTCGTTCTGAACCATGCGCAGACCGAAAGGCTGCTCGGCTCCGGCAAGATCGACCATGTCAACTTTACCGGCTCGGTCGCCGGCGGCCGCGCCATCGAAAAGGCGGCGGCGGGCACCTTCATGACGCTCGGCCTCGAGCTTGGCGGCAAGGATCCGGCCTATGTGCTGCCGGACGCCAAGATGGACCATGCCGTTGCCAATCTGGTCGACGGCGCCTTCTTCAATTCCGGCCAGTGCTGCTGCGGCATCGAGCGCGTCTATGTCCACGAGAAGGTCTACGACGAATTCGTCGAAGGCTTCATCGCCGAGACCAGGAACTACGTCGTCGGCAATCCACTCGACCAGGCGACCACCATGGGGCCGATGGCGCAGGCGCGCTTCGCCGACCTGATCCGCGAGCAAAAGGCGGAGGCGCTACGCAAGGGCGCCAAGGCGCACATCGACACGAAGGTGGCTAACGACAGGCAAGGCTCGCCCTATCTGGCGCCGGAAGTGCTTACCCAGGTCGACCACCAGATGAGCGTGATGCGCGAGGAAAGCTTTGGCCCGATCGTCGGTATCATGAAGGTGCGCAACGATGAGGAGGCGATCGCGCTGATGAACGACAGCCCCTATGGGCTGACGGCCTCGATCTGGACGCGCGACACGGACCATGCGGCGGCGATCGGCGACCGCGTCGAGACCGGCACCGTGTTCATGAACCGCTGCGACTATCTCGATCCGGCGCTGGTCTGGACCGGCGTCAAGGACACCGGCAAGGGCGCGGCACTGTCGGCCATCGGCTACGACAATCTGACCAGGCCGAAATCATACCATCTGCGCGAGGTGATCTAAGGTGGCGATCGGCAAGCCAACGATCGCTGTTGAGAGGGAGTAATGGCGGATACGCAACAATCGGCGCTGCCGGATCGTGAAGGTCCCGAGGGTATCGGCGGCTGGCTTGTCCTGCCGATGCTCGGGTTGATGCTCACCCCGATACTAGGGTTGGTACAATTGCACAATACCGACTATCTCGGCATGTTACAGAACTGGCAGGCCTTCAGTTTGTCCCAAGGTGTGCTGATTGTTGCCGAATTGGTGATATCCGGCATACTAAACCTTACAGCCCCGGCCCTATTATTGTTCTTCATGTTCAAGCGCTGGCAGATATTCCCCGGCTGGTACATGATTTGGGCATTCGCGATGCCGATATATTCCGTTGTCGATTCATGGGCCGGGTATCTGGCTTTTCCCGACAGCTTTCCATCGCTGGACGATGCGTTCGATAAAGAAACGATGCGCGACATTTACCGTTCGGTCTGGGCCGCAGTCATCTGGATTCCGTACATGATGCGGTCAGACCGTGTGGCCAATACCTTTGTGAATTAACAACAGCCGAGAGCATGAAAGCAGTCAAGAAGGTCGAAATGACAAAACTCGTTTCCAAATGGAATTACCCGACGACCGTCCGCTTCGGCGCCGGACGCATCAAGGAACTGCCGGAGGTGCTGGCGGCGACCGGCATCAAGCGGCCGCTGTTCGTCACCGACCCGGGACTGGCCAAGCTGCCGGTGGTGGCCTCGACGCTGAAGATCCTCGACGACGCCAAGGTGCCGTATGGCGTGTTTTCCGAGGTCAAGCCGAACCCGGTCGATTCCAACCTGACCGCCGGCATCGCCGTGTTCAAGAAGGGCAAGCATGACGGCGTCATCGCCTTTGGCGGCGGCTCGGCACTCGACCTCGGCAAGCTGATCGCCTTCCAGGCCGGGCAGACGCGGCCGGTCTGGGATTTCGAGGATGTCGGCGACTGGTGGACGCGCGCCGATGCCGATGCGATCGCGCCGATCATCGCGGTGCCGACCACGGCCGGCACCGGCTCGGAGGTCGGCCGCGCCGGCGTCATCACCAATGAAGCGACCCACACAAAGAAGGTCATCTTCCATCCGAAACTTTTGCCTGCGATCGTCATTGCCGATCCGGAACTGTCGGTCGGCATGCCCGGTTTCATCACCGCCGGCACCGGTATGGATGCGCTCGCCCACTGCCTCGAAGCCTATTGCGCGCCGGGCTATCACCCGATGGCCGACGGCATCGCCGTGGAAGGCATCAGGCTGGTCTTCGAAAACCTGCCGAAAGCCTATGCCAACGGCAAGGATCTGGTCGCCCGCGCCAATATGATGAGCGCCGCTGCGATGGGCGCGGCCGCCTTCCAGAAAGGACTTGGCGCAATTCATTCGCTGTCGCATCCGATCGGCGCGCTTTACGACACCCACCACGGCATGACCAACGCCGTGTTCATGCCCTACGTGCTGGCCTTCAACCGCGAGGCGATCGAGCCGCGCATCGCCCGGCTCGCCGCCTATTGCGGCATCAAGGGCGGCTTCAACGGCTTTGCCAAGGCGGTCATCAAGCTGCGCAAGGAGCTCAAGGTGCCGCACGCGCTGCCCGGCCTGATCAAGGGGCTCGACATGGACAAGAAGCGCAAGGGCCTGATCGCCGACATGGCGGTGGTCGATCCGACCGCCGGCGGCAACCCGGTCAAGCTGACCAAGAAGGCGGCGCTGACGCTGCTGGAAAACGCCATCGCCGGCGCCGTCTGAGGCAACTTCCGTATTGCAAATCCACGTGGGAAAGAGGCGAAGAAAGGGGGAAAGATGAAAGGCAAGGCCGAAACTAGTTAGCCGGAAAAATAACGGCATAGCGGTTGCTACAGCCGGTTAAAAAGAGTTTACTTTTTCGTACTGCAGGGCATCGCTTTCACAAAGCTTTCATCTGGCTGTCACACGAAAACGATACCGCATCGCAGGCGTCCAACGGCGTCAGTTCAACGGAGAGAACACATGTTCAAATTCACGGGAAAACTGCTTTCCCTTTCGGCCGTCGCCCTGATGGCGACCTCTGCCATCTCGTCGGCCCAGTCCATGGATGAACTGGTCGCCGCAGCCAAGGCTGAAGGCCAGCTCACCACCATCGCACTGCCGCATGACTGGTGCGGCTACGGCGCGGTCATCGACGGCTTCAAGGCAAAATATCCGGGGATCACCATCAACGAACTCAACCCCGATGCCGGCTCCGGTGACGAGGTCGAGGCGATCAAGGCCAACAAGGACAACAAGGGCCCGCAGGCGCCCGACGTCATCGACGTCGGCCTGAGCTTCGGCCCGACCGCCAAGAAGGATGGCCTGATCCAGGCTTATAAAGTATCGACCTGGGACTCGATCCCGGACAGCGCCAAGGATGCCGACGGCTTCTGGACCGGCGACTATTATGGCGTGCTTTCGTTCCTGGTGAACAAGGACCTGGTCAAGGAAGCGCCGGCCGACTGGGCCGACTTGCTGAAGCCGGAATTCGCCAATACCGTGGCGCTCGCCGGTGACCCGCGCGCTTCGAACCAGGCCATCCAGGCCGTCTATGCCGCTGGCCTTTCCGGCGGTGCGGCTGCTGGCGAAGCTGCCGGCACGGCCGGTCTCGACTTCTTCAAGAAGCTCAACGCTGCCGGCAATTTCGTGCCGGTCATCGGCAAACCCGCGACGCTTGCCCAAGGCCAGACGCCAATCCTTGTGACCTGGGATTATAACGCCCTTGCCGGCCGCGATACGCTGAAGGGCAATCCGCCGGTCGACGTCGTCGTGCCGAAGACCGGCGTCGTCGCCGGCGTCTATGTTCAGGCGATCAGTGCCTACGCTCCGCACCCGAACGCTGCCAAGCTATGGCTGGAATATCTCTATTCCGACGAAGGCCAGATCGGCTGGCTGAAGGGCTATTGTCACCCGATCCGCTTCAACGACCTCGCCAAGAACGGCAAGCTCCCGGCTGACGTAATGGCCAAGCTGCCGCCGGCCGAGTCCTATGCAGCCGCGGTGTTCCCGACGCTCGACGAGCAGGGCAAGGCCAAGGAAGCCATCACCAAGAACTGGGATGCCGTCGTCGGCGCCAACGTCAAGTAAAACTTGAGACCAGCCGGGCGGCTTAGATCGCCGCCCGGCATACCTCCAGGACGGTAGCCGGCGCATGACCGATATCTCGTTGTCCGATCACGCTGTTGCCGGGAAGACCGCGCCTCCTGCCGACGCCCGCAGCATGAGGCTGCCGACGCAATGGCTTGGCGTTGCGCCTTTCTTCGTCTTCGCCATCATGTTCCTGATCCTGCCGACGCTCTATCTGATGCTGGGCGCATTCCGGAACGATGCCGGCGAATTCACTTTCGAAAACATTGCGGCCTTGGCGCAGCCGTCGATCGTTGCCGCCTATTGGATCTCAATCAAGGTCAGCCTTGCCTCGTCGCTGATCGGTGCTTTCGCGGGGCTTGCCATTGCCATCGCCATCGTGCGCGGCGGGCTACCGGAGTGGATACGCTCGGCGACACTGACCTTCTCCGGCGTGGCCTCCAATTTCGCCGGCGTGCCGCTGGCCTTCGCCTTTCTCGCGACGCTCGGCCGGCTTGGGCTCGCCACGGTGCTGCTCAACGTCTTGGTCGGCTTCAACATTTATGCCCATGGTTTCAACATCCTGTCGTTCTGGGGCCTGACGCTGACCTATGTCTATTTCCAGATCCCGCTGATGGTGGTGATCATCGTGCCGGCGATCGATGGGCTGAAGAAGGAATGGGGCGAAGCGGCGGCAACGCTTGGCGCGACCCAGGCGCAGTTCTGGCGCATGGTCGTCATTCCGGTGATCTGGCCAAGCTTCCTCGGCACCGTCATCCTCTTGTTCGCCAACGCCTTCGGTGCCATCGCCACCGCTTACGCTCTGACCGGCTCCTCGCTTAACATCGTCCCTATCCTGCTCTACGCGCAGATCCGCGGTGACGTGCTGCACAATGCCCATCTCGGCTACGCCATCGCCTTCGGCATGATCGTCATCACCGGGCTGGCCAATGTCTTCTACATCTGGTTCCGGACGCGCTCTGAGAGGTGGCTCAAATGAAGTCCGGCAGATTCTGGGCCTGGATCGTCTTCGCGCTGGGCGCGGCCTATTTCTTCATTCCGCTTATCGCGACCGTGGAATTCTCCATGCGCATGCGGCGCGGTGCGTATTCCTTCGATGCCTATCAGGTCGTGCTCGGCGATCCCCGCTTCCAAGCGACCTTCATCTATTCGGTGGTCGCTGCCATCTTCACCATCGTCCTTGGCGTGCTGGTGGTGGTGCCGGCGGCGTACTGGATTCGTCTGCGGCTGCCGCAACTCAGGCCAATCGTCGAGTTCATCACGCTGTTGCCGCTGGTCATCCCAGCCATCGTTATCGTCTTCGGCTACATCAGAATGTACGGGTCGAACTCGCCGCTGCCGTTCCTGGCCAGCGACACAGGAGCCAATGCCTTGCTGGTCATCGGTTATGCGACACTGGCGCTGCCCTATATGTATCGCGCGGTCGACACCGGCCTTCGCACCATCGACGTGCGGACACTGACCGAGGCGGCGCAGATCCTCGGCGCCGGCTGGGGCACGATCATCACCCGGGTCATCCTGCCCAACGTGCTGATCGCGGTGCTGTCGGGCGCCTTCCTGACCTTCGCCATCGTCATCGGTGAATTCACCATGGCCAGCCTGCTCAACCGGCCTGCCTTCGGACCCTATCTGCAGAACGTCGGCGCCAACCGCGCCTACGAGCCGGCGGCGCTTGCCATCATCGCCTTCGCCATCACCTGGGGCTGCATGTCGCTGATCCAGATCCTGTCGCGCTTCGCGCCGCGATCGGCGAACCGCCCAAACTGATCGAAAGCCGAAAGAAAAAGCCATGGCCGAGCCATTCCTCTCAATCCAGCATGTGCGAAAATCCTTCGGCCCCACCACCGTGGTGCAGGATTTCAACCTCGACGTCGAGCCGGGCGAATTCGTCTCTTTCCTCGGCCCGTCGGGCTGCGGCAAGACGACGGTGCTGCGCATGGTCGCCGGCTTCGAGGAACCGAGCGCCGGCAAGATCGTCGTGGCCGGCAAGGACATCACCCGGCTGAAGCCCAATCAGCGCAACGTCGGCATGGTGTTCCAGGCCTATGCACTGTTTCCGAACCTCACCGTGGCTCAGAATATCGGCTTCGGGCTGAAGGTCGCCGGCATGCCAAAAGCCGATGCCGACAGGCGCGTGGCCGAAATGCTCGATATCATCAAGCTGCCGCAGATGGGCGATCGCTATCCCTATCAGCTCTCCGGTGGCCAGCAGCAGCGCATCGCGCTGGCGAGGGCCATCGCGCCGAAGCCGAAGCTCCTGCTGCTCGACGAGCCGTTGTCGGCGCTCGATGCCAAGGTGCGCGTGTCGCTGCGTGAGGAAATCCGCTCGATCCAGAAGAAGCTCGGCATCACCACCATCTTCGTCACCCACGACCAGGAAGAGGCGCTGTCGATCTCCGACCGCATCGCTGTGATGTATGGCGGCAAGGCCGAGCAAGTCGGCACGCCGTTCGAGATCTACAACCGGCCGGCAACCAAATTCGTCGCCAATTTCGTCGGCACGCTGAACGTCCTGGAAGGCACGGTCACCGACGCGGCTTCGGGCAAGGTGCGCGTCAACTCGCAAGAGGTCTCGCTCACGGGCAAGCTCAACGGCTCGAAGTCCGGGGACACGCTGTCACTGGCGTTGCGGCCCGAAGCGATCTCGCTCGGCCGCCACCCCGGCCGCGACTCCAGCCTTTCGGGCGAAATCGCCGAGGTGCATTTCCTCGGTTCGGTGATCCGGGTGCGCGTCGGCATCGGCGGCAGCACGGTCTCGCTAGACACATTCAACAGCCCGGCAACGCCGCCGCCTGCCGTCGGCGAAAAGGCCGAGATTTCGTTCTCGTCCGGCGACATGCTTGTGCTGCATTGAGGCAGTTCTGGAAAAACTGTTCCACATTTTCCTGGGATCGCCTTCAGGCGATCCGCCAATAGACAGGCGGATTTGCCTCGGCGCGAGCAAAAGAACCGGATCTGCTCAGACCCAAGCTTGGTAGCGTGACAATTGTCGATCGGACGAATATACGGAGGTCGCGACGGTGTGATTTCCTGTGCTCCAGATTTAGTCAGGGAATGTTGCAATCGCGGTCAATCTCATGCGTCAAAAGAGACAAGCAGACCGCCAAGGGAAACCCGCTGGGGAGTGAAGATTGATCCTTGAATTGGAATTGTCTGCAGCCGGTTTTGTGACCTGCAGTTTGGGACATTTTGGCTGATGGGCTCCAGCAATTTCCTGGACTCTGAAGACGCTGTGCGCAGGTTGCCTGGTCATCCGGAACAGGCCGACTTGGCGCGCGCAGCGTATTTCCATCAACTGAAATCGATGCCGGCGCGCCGCTATCATGGAAGTGCCGAGTTGCGCCGCAATTTGCCGAAGCAGCTTGGGCGAGCCTTTGATCTCGGGGTGGGCAATGGAACCCTGTCTCTTGCGTCGGCGGCCGATGGATGGCAGGTCACGGCGGTTGAGCCGGACCCTAGCGCGTTGACCGGAACTGATGCGATTCGGGCGCCCGCCAGAAACACCGATACGCGCATTGATGTCGTCGAAGCCGGTCACCTGGTATCGTTCATTTGTGAAAAGGAAGATCGTGATGTCGGCTAAAGGGGTCGAAGAAGCGCGGCCGATAACAGTCACTGATACCGCGGCTGACATCTACTCGGACAGTCAGTACCTTGCCAACAATCCTGACTGGCATCTGGCCGATACAGCCTGGAAGGCGCGCGAGATCGCAAACATCCTGGAGCGCAACAATGTTGTCTGGCGCGACGCCGTCGAGGTCGGCTGCGGCAGCCGCGGCATCGTCGGCAAATTGGCCGCGCAATATCCGGGCAGACCTATTCATGGATACGATATTTCCGAAGACGCAGCAAAACTCTGGCCGCTGCAAAAGGCGTCTGGCGCGATCTTCCACCACGAGGATTTTCTGGCGACCAAGTCAGTGCATGACCTTGTCATGCTGATCGACGTCTTCGAACATGTCGAAGACTATATGGGCTTTTTGCGGGCACTGCGCCCGCACGGCCGCTATCACGTTTTTCATATTCCTTTGGACCTTCACGTCCAGGGACTGGTTCGGCGAGCTTACATGCACGCACGTCAGAAGGCGGGGCATCTCCATTATTTCACGCGCGAGACCGCGCTTGCGACGCTTGAGGACACGGGTTACACGGTGGTCGATTGGCACTTTACCGACGTGGCGGGCGAAGCCAACGTGGTCGGCACCGAAATCGTCCTCGATGCTGCTGAAAAGGCTGGTGTCGGAACGGTCGTGCTGGCGTCCAGCGGCGCGGTGTACGACTGGGTCGATGCCCCGCTCGACGAGGATGCGACCAGGACCTGGCCTTGCGACAACTATGCTCTGTCCAAGCTGACCAATGAAAGCCAGCTTCGTTTCTGGGCCGACAGGACCGGCGGGAGGGGGCGTGTGGCGCGCATCTTCAACACCATCGGCCATGACGACCCCAATGCGCATCTCATTCCCGATATTCTCAACCAGCTCTACAATGCCAAGGGCCAGGCCAGGATCGCATTGGGCAATCTGAAACCGCGGCGCGACTACATCCATGCGGAGGATACCGCTGCCGGGGTGGCGGCTTTGGCCGGCGACACTGGTGAGGCGAGTTTCGATGTCATGAATATCGGTTCCGGCAGGGACGCATCGGTGGAGGAGCTTGTTCGCCTGATCGGAGCGGCGATGAAGGTCGATATCGAGATCGTCGAGGACAAGGCGCGCTTACGCAGGGTCGACCGCGCAACGCAACTGGCCAAGGTGGACAAGATCGGAAATCGAGTTGGCTGGTCCGCCAAGATCGAACTTCCAGCCGCCGTGGCCGATATCGTGCGCGGGTTTCCTTTCAAAAAGGCAGGCTGAGGCATCGAGGGGCGAAGATGATTACCGCGGGCTTCACGCTCATCGGCCGAGGCAACTGGTCAGGTGGGGAGACCTACCTGCGCAACATGCTCGGCGTTATTTCCAGCGAATTGGCCGGGAAGTTGCAGGCCAAGCTGTTCTTAACTCCGGCGCAGGCAGAAAAGATCGGCACATCGATGGATGCTTTCCTGGCCGCGCCGCCGATCGTCGATGCGAAGGTTGCTGATTTTGGCCGCGGTCGCAACGCCATCCGGGCGCTGGCCAGCGGCAGCGACGCCGATGCGGCACGGATACTAAGCCGCGAAGGCGTCGACGTGGTGTTCGAGCCGGCGCAGTTCTACGGCAACCGTTTTCCGATTTCTGTCGTATCGTGGATTCCTGACTTCCAGCACCGACACTTGCCACACCTGTTCTCGCGCTCCATGTGGTGGCGTCGCGATTTGGGATACCGTCTGCAGACGTCCGGCAAACGCATCATCCTGTTGTCGAGCGATGACGCCAGGCGGGACTGCGAGACGTATTATCCCGCAGCACGCGGCAAGACGGCGGTCGTTCGGTTTGCAATCGATCTTGATCCGGCCCCGCATATAGCAAGGCAGGCGGAGGTGATCGCACGGTATGAACTGCCGCAGCGTTATTTCTACCTACCGAACCAGTTCTGGTCGCACAAGAACCATGGGCTTGTGATCAAAGCATTGGCGCACATATCGGCAAATGGCGGGCTTGATAAGGTTGCCCCCGTGATCTTGACCGGGCGAACCGAAGACCCGCGCAATCCCCGACATTTCGACCAGTTGCTGGCTAGCGCCAGGGAGGCCGGCGTGTCGGGTCATTTCCGTCATCTGGGCCTTGTGCCTTACGAGGATGTGTTCGGCCTCAACGCTGCTTCCGATGCTCTCATCAATCCTTCGCTGTTCGAGGGCTGGTCAACCACGGTCGAGGAAGCCAAGGCGCTCGGCACACGGATGCTCCTCTCGGATATCAGCCTTCATCGGGAGCAGGCGCCAAACGCGACGTTCTTTCCGGTCGACGATGCCGTGGCGTTAGCGTCCGCCATGGTCACCATGTCTCAGGGACCGGCGCGAACGCATGAAAAGGCCGAAAAGCTGCGTGCCGATCATGCCGCGCGTCGCCAGATGTATGCGGACGCGCTTCTTGGAGCATTCCAGCGCGCCGCCGCAGTTCGCTGACCGCCCTCAGTCATGATCGAACCGTCCAGGCCCCTGCCGTCGGTCGCTTTTCACGGTTATAACTGGGCATGGCGCTTTTTGAACTGACCCTTGTTCTTCTCCTGGCCGCGGTCGCCCTGACGGCGTTGTCACGGCGTCTGCAGATTCCCTATCCTTCGTTGCTGGCGCTGGCCGGCGCCGGCATAGCCTTCCTGCCGTTTGCACCGACCATCGAGATCGACCCGGAGCTGGCGCTCGCTCTGTTCATCGCGCCGGTGCTGCTCGACGCGGCCTATGACACGTCGCTGCGCGATCTCAACCGCTACAAGGTTTCGCTCATCCTGCTGGCGCTCGGCGCCGTCATCTTTACCACCGTGACCGTGGCATTTGTCGGTTGGACGATGGCAGGCCTGCCCATTGCCGCGGCCATAGCACTTGGGGCGATCGTGGCGCCGCCCGATGCCGTCGCAGCCGCGGCCGTGCTCGGACAGTTCAAGGTGCCGCACCGCATCACCGCCATCCTGGAAGGCGAGAGCCTGCTCAACGACGCCACGGCGCTGTTGATCTACAGGATGTCGGTTTCCGCAGCCGCCGGCTCCATCCTGTTGAGCAGTGCCGTACCAATGATCCTGCTGTCGACGGTCGGCAGCCTTGCCGCAGGCTATGTGCTCGGCCGGTTGTCTCTCGCGATACTCGGCCGCATCGACGACCCGGCGAGCGGCACCGTGGTGCAATTCGCCTCAACGTTCGGCGTCTGGATCCTGGCCGACAGGATAGGGCTTTCCGCCATCATCACGATCGTCGTCTATGCCATGACGATCGCACGTACGTCGCCGCGCCGCATGCCGGCAAGGAATCGTGTCAGTTCCTACTCGGTCTGGGAGACGGCGGTGTTCGTGCTCAATGTCTTGGCCTTCGTTCTGATGGGACTTCAGGCACGGTTGATCGTCGGCCGCCTTGCTGAGCAGGGGCAGGTCGAAGCATTCATCTTCGCCGCAGCCGTGCTGGCTGTCGTCATCGTCTCGCGGCTGGTCTGGGTGCTGGGCTGTGGCGCGATCCTCAGAAGGCTGGCACGTCTGGGCGATGAGGACAGGCGGAGAGACGCTCCGACATTTCGCGGCGGCGTGCTCATCGGCTGGTGCGGCATGCGCGGCCTGGTGACGCTTGCGGCAGCCTTCGCCTTGCCGGCCGATTTTCCCGGCCGCGACCCGATCGTGCTCGCCGCTTTCACTGTCGTGCTCGGCACGCTGGTGCTGCAAGGCGTCAGCCTGAAGCCGTTGCTGCTTCTGCTCAATTTCGACCCCGACCAGACCGTCGACCGGGAGGTCGCGCAGGCGCGCGTCGCCATCATGCAGGCGGCGCTGGACGTGCTGAGCGGCAAGACATCGAGTGCGGCAGGGGCGGTGCGAGAGCAATATGCGGCGCAGCGCGCCATCGCCGAAAACCCGGAGGATGCCCAGGCCGCGACCGAGTATGACAGATTGCGTCTTTATGCCATCAAGAGCCAGCGCGATGCGCTGGAGCGTTTGCGCATCGACGGAACGATCGGCGACGAAGCCTACCACCGCCTTGAGGAAGAAATCGACTGGTCGGAACTGGCAGCATCCCCGCCCGGTCGGTTCCAGCCGCTGACCACTTAGCATCTGGCCCAAGCTCCCTCCGCCCGGCTGCACATTGCAAGGCTGTCAGCGAACGGCTACTGCCAGCAGGAAACTGAGCCGGATAAGCAATGAAGCTGGTCAGCTACAACATCCAGTACGGCTTCGGCAGCGATGGCCGCTACGATCTGGCGCGCTGCGCCAAGGTCGTTGCCGGCGCCGACATCATCGCCTTGCAGGAAGTGGAGCGGCACTGGTTGCGCAGCAACGAGGACGACCAGCCGGAACTTCTTTCGCAATTGCTGCCCGACTACCATTGGGTCTATGGCCCGGCCTTCGACATGGATGCCAGCCGACGGCGTGAAGGCCGCATCGTCAACCGGCGGCGGCAATTCGGCACCATGCTTCTGTCGAAGCTGCCGATCGCCTGGTCGCGGCTGCACACGCTGCCGCTCAGGCGCACGCTGCGTCCGCTCAACACCCGCAATGCCGCACTCGAGTGCATGATCCGCACCCCTGCCGGCCCGGTGCGGGTGCTGTCGCTGCATCTGGCGCATATCGCGGCCGAGGAGCGGCTGGAGCAGATCGACTATTTACTCGCCGAGCATCGCCGGGCGCCGTCCGAGGGCGGGCCATGGAGCGGCGCCGATGACGAGCCGGCGCGCAACTGGAGCAATGGCGAACAGGAGCCGGAAAACCCCGTGGCGGCGATCTGGATGGGCGACTTCAACATGGAGCCGGGCAGCGCCGAGTACCGGCGCATCGTCGGCAGCGCGCCCTATCATCGCGGTGCCGCCTATCTCGACGGTTTTGTCGATGCCGCCGCAATCGCCATGGAACCGACAACGGATTTCCACACTCATGTGAAGACCATCGACGGCAGAGTAGCAAAGCGCCGGCTCGATCACTGCTTCGTCGGCGGGATGTTTGCCGGGCGCGTGCGCTCGGTCAACGCCGATATCGGCCAAATCGCCTCCGACCATTTTCCGCTCTGGGTCGATATCGACATGGAAACGCCGGTAGCCACCGGGATCGGCGGCGGATGAGCCGCCGATGAGCCTGTTTGTCTTTTTCGCGGTGCTTGCCGCTGCGGCCATGCATGCGGTCTGGAACGCGCTGGTCAAGGTCCATCTCGACCGTTTCCTGTCGATTACGCTGATGACGGCCGGCATGGGTGCCGCCGCGCTGGTGACGTTGCCTTTCGTCGAGGTGCCGAAGCCGGAAGTGTGGCCATACATCCTCGCCTCGGTTGTCTTCCACATGGGCTACAGGACGTTCCTGATCGGTGCCTACAAGGCCGGCGATTTCGCCCAGACCTATCCGCTGGCGCGCGGCACCGCGCCGCTATTGGCTGCTTTGGGGGGCATTGTGGTTGTGGCCGAGATGCCGGCGCCGCTCGCTATCGTCGGCATCGTCTTGTTGTCGGCGGGCACGCTGGTGCTGTCGTTTCGCGGCGGCGCGCATCTGGAGAAGTTGAACCTGCGCGCCGTCGGCTTCGCGCTGGGCACATCGATCTTCATCGCCAGCTATACGCTGTCGGACGGCAGCGGCGCGCGGCTCGCCGCCACCGCGTCGAGTTATGCGGCCTGGCTGTTCGTCTGCGACGCGCTGTGGGCGCTGGTGCTGTGCGTCGTCTTTCGCGGCCTACGGGCGCTGCCGGTGCTGGCGCGCGACTGGAAGGCGGGAATCTATACCGGCGTGCTCAGCGGCGGCGCCTACTGGATCGTGATGTGGGCGATGACCAAGGCGCCGATCGCCTCGGTGGCGTCGCTGCGCGAAACATCGATCCTGTTCGCCATGATGATCTCGGTGTTCGCGCTCGGCGAGAAGATGACGGCATGGCGAGGTGCTGCGGTGCTTAGCATCGTCGCCGGCGTCGTTGCGCTGAGACTGGGATAGTCACGCGATCTCCAGGTCGAATACCATCAGCCCGTCCGTGCCACCTTCGAGCGCCGCGACCAGTCTTGCGCCGGCTCGCTGATGTGCTTCATGCTCCAGATGGGCGTCGCGTGCCGCGGCATCGCGAAAGTCGATGGTGAAGCCGTGCGTGAAGCCGCGGGCGAAGGGTTCTGGGCTGGTGTTGGCGCTGAACTCGACCTTGCCCATGCCGTCGGTCACCGGCCGCAACGCTTCGAGATCGCCATGGATTGCCGCGCGCTCGGCGTTGGCGACATCGTTGCGGAATCTGACGAAAACACAGTGCCTGATCATTCTTTGTCCCTCATGCCGCTCGGTTGGTGGAAAACACCGCCGGCGGCAGCGGCTCCCGGCCAAGGATCAGATCGGCGCCCTTTTCGCCTACCATGATCGTCGGCGCGTTGGTGTTGGAGGAGGGGATGCGCGGCATCACCGAGGCGTCGCAGACGCGCAGGCCCTCGATGCCGCGCAGCTTGAGATCGGGCGTTACCACGCTCATCGCATCGTGGCCCATGCGGCAGGTGCCGACCGGGTGGTGGTCGGTCTTGGAACTGCGGCAGGCGTAGTCGAACAGTTCGTCGCCGGTCTGCAGGTCGGGTCCCGGTAGTACCTCGCGCAGCACGTAGGGCTGCAGCGCCTTCTGCCGCATGATCTCGCGCGCCAGCCTCAGCCCCTTGATCGACATGTCGCGGTCACAGGGATCGGACCAATAGTTCGGATCGATCAGCGGGCGGTCGGCCGGGTCGGCACTGTTCAGCCGCACCGTGCCGCGCGAGCGCGGGCGCAGGAAGGCCGAGTTCAGTGTCACGCCCGGATTGTTCAGCTTCTCGACGCCGGCCTCGATGCCGGAGCCGAGGCCGAGATGCAGCTGGATATCGGGAGAGGCGGCGGTCGGATCGGCGTACCAGAAGCCGCCGGTCTCGAACAGGCTGGAGGCCACGGGGCCCTTCTTCAGGAGAAGATACTGCAGGCCGGCCCACGCCGTCCAGTGCAGCTTGGCGTAGTTGTCATAGGTGTGGTTGCCGGTGCATTCGGCGATGACGAACAGGTCGAGATGATCCTGCAGATTGGAGCCGACGCCGGGCAAATCGTGCACCGGCGTCACGCCGACCGCCTTCAGATGGTCGGCCGGGCCGATGCCCGACTGCATCAGAAGCTTCGGCGAGCCGATGGCGCCGGACGAGACGATCACCTCGCGTTCGGCGTGCAGGGTCGTTGGCTGGCCGCCCGGCCCGTCGACGATCTCGACGCCGACGGCGCGGCCCTTGTCGACGACGATGCGTGTCACCAGAACGCCGGTCCTGACGGTGAGATTCTTGCGCTCGCGGATCGGCCTGAGATAGGCGACCGAGGCGGAGGAGCGTTTTGCGTCCTTCTGCGTCAATTGGTAGTAGCCGACGCCCTCCTGGCTGGCGCCGTTGAAGTCGGGATTAAAGGGAATGCCCATCTCTTGTCCGGCACGGAAATAGGCCTCGCAGATCGGCAGCGGCGCGATCGGGTTCGACACGCCGAGCGGGCCCTGGTCGCCGTGAAAATCGTTGGCATAGCGCTGGTTGTTCTCGGCGCACTTGAAATAGGGCAGCACGTCGCGATAGCCCCAGCCGGCAAGGCCTTCTTCCTTCTCCCAGGCGTCGTAGTCGCGGGCGTTGCCGCGTGTGTAGATCTGGGCGTTGATCGACGAGCCACCCCCGATCACCTTGGCTTGCGTGTACCGGAAGATGCGGTCGTTCATGTGCTTTTGCGGCACCGTCGACCAGCCCCAGGCGGCGATGCCCTTGGTCATCTTGGCAAAACCGGCGGGCATGTGGATCAGCGGATGCCAGTCCTTGCCGCCGGCTTCGAGCAGCAGCACCTGATGCGACGGATCTTCGCTCAGCCGATTGGCGAGTACGCAGCCGGCCGGGCCGGCGCCGACAATTATGTAGTCGGTCATGGGATGTAGTCGATCATGGCGTCACCTGTTCATAGCCTCGGCACGGACAGCGCGCCGTCGACATTGATGACCGAGCCGGTCGAAAAGCCGAGCTTGCCCCCGGCGAGCGCCGCCACGGCGGCACCGATATCCTTGCTCTCGCCCCAGCGCATTGCCGGCACCAGGCCGCCGTCGATCAATCCGTCATATTTGGCGGTGACACCCGCGGTCATGTCGGTGCGGATGATGCCCGGCCGCACTTCGAACACGGCGATGTTTTCGGCGGCAAGCCGCAGCGCCAGGTTCTTCACCCACATCGAAAGCCCGGCCTTGGAAATGCAGTAATCGGAGCGTTCCGGCGAGGCCATGGCGGCACTGACCGAAGTGATGGTGATGATCGACCTCGCACCATCGCTCGGCAGGTCGAGCATCGCTTTGGCAACGGCCTGGCTGAGGAATACGGTGCCGCGCAGATTGATGCTGAGCACCCGGTCGAAATTTTCCGGCTTGAGTTCAAGCAGGTCGCCGCGCAGGACGGTGCCGATGCCAGCATTGTTGACCAGGCAGTCGATGCGGCCGAAGGCGCTTGTCGCGGCATCGATCAGCGCTGCATGGCCGTCGAGGTCGGCGATGTCGCCGCTGACATAGGCGAACTTCGCGCCGCGCCCGGTGATGTCGGCGGCGAGCCCGTCGGCGGCTTCGTTGGCAAGGTCGGCGACCAGAATATCGAAGCCGGCGCTGGCCAGCGCCTCGGCGCAGGCAAGGCCGATGCCGCGCGCACCGCCGGTGACGATCGCTGCCGGGCGGCTCATGTTGCGAGCTCCGTCTTGCGGATGTGGTCGGCGACGCGCAGCGCCTGTGCGGCGATCGACAGCGCCGGATTGACGGCGGCCGAATTCGGCAGGAAGCCGGCATCGACGACGAACAAATTGCTGTGGTCGAAGGAGCGGCAGAATGGGTCGAGCGGCGAGGTCGCCGGGTCATTGCCCATCTTCACCGTGCCGCACTGGTGCGAGGGCGTGCGCTTGTCGAACGGCCGCGACAGAACGATCGGATAGCCGCAGGCGCGGAAATTCTCGCGCATCACCTTAGTCAGCCCGTCGAGCGACTGCATGTTGGAGCGCCGCCACTGCATGACGATGTCCTTGCCGTCGACCATGATGCGGCTCTCGGGATCGGGCAGGTCCTCGCACATCAGATACCAGTCGACGGCGCGGCCAGCCATGAAATCGAGCGCGAATTTGGGCGCGCGCCTGACATTGGCCTTGAGGATGTTGCCGTCGATCTTGCCGAGGAGTTGGACATTGCCGAGCGGCTTGCCGCCCTTGCCGTCGGACAGATAATAGTCGTTCAGCATCAGCGTCTTCTGGTAGACGGATTTGTTCCGGCGGCGCGGATCGATCGCCAGCATGGCGCTCGAATTGTGGTTCATGAAGTTGCGGCCGACCTGGTCGGAGCGGTTGGCCAGGCCTTTGCCGCCGCCTTTGCCGTTGGGGGAAGGCGAACGCAGCAGGATGGCGGCGGAATTGACCGCGCCGGCCGACAGGATGACCAGCTTCGGCGCGACGCTCTTCAGCGTACCGTCCTGTCGATAATGGACGGCGGCGATCGTCCTGGCGTCCGGCGATGCTTCGAGATGTTCGACATGCGCGCCGGTCTCGAGCTTGATGTTCTGGTCGGCAAGGGCCGACGCCAGCGGCCCCGTTTGCGCGTCGACCTTGCCGGCGCCGGTGTTGGGAAACGCATCCCACGGCGTGCTGCCGTCTTTCAGCCAGGCTTCGATGTCGACGCCGAGCGGCAGCGATGCCGGATGCAGGCCCAGGCTCTTCAACTCGGCGCGCGCACGCGCGATAGGCGGCTCGTCGGGTACCGGGCCGAAAGGGTAGGGCGTCGAGTGGAACGGCTCGGTCGGGTCTTCGCCGAGCGCACCACGCACGCGAAAAAGCTGCTCGGCCCTGGAATACCAGGGTTCGAATTCCTCATAGGAAAACGGCCAGGCCGGCGAGATGCCGCCATAGTGCTCCATCTCCGAAAAGTCTTGCCTGCGGTAGCGGATCAGCACCGCGCCGTAGAATTTCGAATTGCCGCCGACATAGTAGTAATTGCCGGGGTTGAACGCGGCACCCCCGGCCTCGAGCCACATCTCCTTCGGCCGGTAGTGGCCATCGACGAAGATGGCGCGGGTGTCGCGTGTATGCGGCGTCGCCGGCAGCGGTTCGCCGCGCTCCAGCATCAGGATCGAGGCGCCACCGCCGGCAAGGCCGGAAGCGATCGTGGCGCCGCCTATGCCGGAGCCGATGATGACGATATCTGGATTTGTCATGGCCGTCAGACGATGCGTCTCTCGGTCGCCGGATCGAAGAACACCGCCTTGGTCAGGTTGAAGGCGAGCGGCGTGACCGTGCCGGGCTGGATGTTGGCGTCGGCGCGCAGCCGCGCCACCACCGCCTTGCCGCCGAGATTGGTGACCGCGAACGTATCCGAGCCGGCCGGCTCGATGACCTCGATGTGACAGTCGGCGCGGGCGATGTTCGAGGCGTTGCGTTCGGCCCCTTCGGGATCGGTCAGTGCTTCCGGGCGGACGCCGAAGATGATCGGTTTTCCCTGGAACGCCGACAGGCCGGCCGGCGCATTGGCCAGCGGCAGCGAGATCGGCTGGCGCGCCTCGCGCTCCATGACGACGGAGAAGCCGCTGCCGTTGCTGCCGATCGTCGCCGGGATCAGGTTCATCGCCGGCGAGCCCATGAAGTCAGCAACAAACAGGTTGACCGGATTGTTATAGATTTCGGCCGGCGTACCGAACTGCTGCACCTCGCCGTCGCGCATCACAGCGATCTTGGTGGCCAGCGTCATCGCCTCGATCTGGTCGTGGGTGACGTAGACGATGGTGGTGCCGGTGGTGGCGTGCAGGCGCTTGATCTCGATGCGCATGTCGACACGCAGTTTGGCATCGAGATTGGACAAAGGCTCGTCGAACAGGAAGAGCTTTGGATCGCGCACCAGCGCCCGGCCCATGGCGACGCGCTGGCGCTGGCCGCCGGAGAGCTGGCTTGGCTTGCGCTTCAGCAAATGGCCGATCTGCAGGACCTTCGCCACCTTGTCGATCGCCTTCTGGCGCTCGCCGGCCGGCACGCCGCGCATCTCCATGCCGAAGGCGATATTGCCGGCAACCGTCATGTTCGGATAGAGCGCGTAACTCTGGAAGACCATGGCGATGTCGCGCTTGGAGGGGTGGAGATCGTTGATCGTGCGTCCGTCGACGCGGATTTCCCCTTCGGTGATGGTTTCCAGGCCGGCAATAGTGTTGAGCAGCGTGGACTTGCCGCAACCGGAAGGCCCGACCAGCACGAGGAAGCCGCCCTTTTCCAGGTCGAGGTCGATGCCTTTCAGGATCTCGACCGCTCCGAAACGCTTCTTCAGGCCGTCAATTTCCAGAAAAGCCATGCGATTATCCTTTGACGGCGCCGGCCATCAGGCCGCGCACGAAATAGCGGCCGGCGAGCACGTAGACGAGGAGCGTCGGCAGCGCGGCGATCATCGCCGCCGCCATGTTGACGTTGTATTCGACGACGCCGGTCGAGGTGTTGACGACATTGTTCAGCGCCACCGTCATCGGCATCACGTCGCCTGAGCCGGCATAGGCGGAAGCGAAGAGGAAGTCGTTCCAGATGTTGGTGAACTGGTAGATCACCGTCACCACGATGATCGGCAGCGAGTTGGGCAGCATGATGCGCCGGAAGATCTGGAAGAAGCTGGCGCCGTCGATCTGCGCCGCCTTCACCAGCTCGTTCGGAAACGCTTCGTAATAATTGCGGAAGAACAGGGTGGTGAAGCCGATGCCGTAGACGACGTGAACGAACACCAGGTTCACGGTCGGATTGCCGAAGCCGAAGGTGAGGCCGGTCGCGTTCTGCAGCTTGACGCCGAACCGGCCGAGGCTGCCGAGGATCGTTGCCATCGGCAAGAGGACGGACTGGAACGGAATGAAGCAGGCAAACAGCATCAGCCCGAACACCAGCGTCGCCCCGCGAAAGCGCCACTTCGTCAGCACATAGCCGTTGAGCGCGCCGAGCAGGGTCGAGATGATGACGGCCGGAACCACCATCTTGATCGAGTTCCAGAAATAACCCTTCATGCCGACGCAGGTGAGACCCGAGCAAACCTCGCTCCACGCCCTTATCCAAGGTGCGAAGGTCGGCTCCTGCGGCAGCGCCAGCATGTTGCCGTTCTGGATTTCGTCCATGGTCTTGAACGAGGTCACAAGCATGACGAACAGCGGCATCAGATAGAACAGCGCGAACAGCGCCAGCAGCCCGTAGATGACAATACGGTTGACCGTCCTGGCGCTGATACCGCCAGTGCTCTGGCGAGCAGGAGTGGCCACGGCGCTCATCGCGGCTTCTCCCGAAGCTCGGAATAGAGATAGGGAACGATGATCGCGGTGATGGTCATCAGCATGATCACGGCGCTGGCCGAGCCGACGGCCATCTCGTTGCGCTTGAAGGTGTACTCATACATGAAGTTGGACGGCAGCCAGGCCGAACCGCCCGGCCCGCCGCTGGTCAGCGCGACCACCAGATCGTAGGATTTGATGGCGAGATGCGCGAGGACGATCAAGGCGGACAGGAAGATCGGCCGCAGCAGCGGGATGACGATGCGACGGTAGAGCTGGAAGGTGGTGGCGCCGTCGATCTGCGCCGCCTTCAGGATCTCGCCGTCGATGCCGCGCAGGCCGGCCAGGAACATCGCCATGATGAAGCCCGACGCCTGCCAGACGCCGGCGATGACCACCGTGTAGATGACGAAATCCTTGTTCTTGATCCAGTCGAAATGGAAGCTCGTCCAGCCCCATTGGTGCAGCGTCTGCTCGAGGCCGAGGCCGGGGTCCAGAAACCATTTCCAGGCAACGCCGGTGACGATGAACGACAGTGCCATCGGGTAGAGGTAGATCGGCCGCAGCACACCTTCGCCGCGGATCTTCTGGTCGAGCAGGATCGCCAGGAACAGGCCGAGCGCCAGGCAGATGGAAATATAGAGGAAGCCGAAAATCCCCATATTGGTGATCGACGTGTACCAGGAGGACGGCGGATCGCTTTCGAAAGTCCAGCGCCATAGCCGCTGATAGGCGCGTGGCCCGGTGATCGCATAGGACGGGAAGGTCTTGGAATTGGTGAAGGACAGATAGATCGTCCACAGGATGAAGCCGTAGACGAAGACGATAGTGGCGGCGAAGCTCGGCGCCAGCACGAGCTTCGGCAGCGCGTCCTGAAGGCGCGAGCGCACCGTGGCGCCCGGACGGGCATCGTGCTCCGGCGTCAGCGTGATACTGGTTTCAGCAACTGTGCTCATCTGTCCATCCGTATGGCGGGTCCGGAATTCTGCTGTCTCGGGCTCTGCGGCACGAAAGCGTGCCGGTCGGCGCAACCGCAAAACCTCGCCGCAGGGGATCTCCCCGGCTTGCGCCGGGGAGATCATTCACATGGGCGGGTGCCTTACTTGGCGTCTTCGATCGCGCTGACCAGTTGGGTCACGGCCTCGTCCGAGGTCTTGATCTGGCCGTGCACGAATTTCGAGACGACATCCTTGTAGGCGTTGGCAACCGCGGGAGGCGCGCCATAGCCCTGCGCCAGCGAACCGAACAGCGTGCCGCCTTCATTGGCGGCCTTCAGGTCGGCCATGCCCTTCTTGCCGCAAGCGTCAAAATCGGTGTCCGGCACGTCGGTGCGGGCCGGAACAGAGCCCTTGACGACGTTGAAGGCCGACTGGAAGCTCTTCGACAGCGTGGCGGTGGCCAGGGCGATCTGGGCGGCCTTGCGGTCCTCCGGAACGTTGAACATGCCGAACATGTCGGAGTTGTAGACGACGCTGCCGTCGGTGCCCGGGAAGCGGTAGCACAGGAAGTCGGTGCCCGGGACCTTCTTGGCGGCGTTGAATTCGCCCTTGGCCCAGTCACCCATCACCTGCACCAGCGCATCGCCCTTGATGACCATGGCGGTGGCGAGGTTCCAGTCCCGGCCCGAGAAGTTCGGGTCGACATAGGTGACGAGCTTGGCGAGATTGTCGAACGACTTCTTCATCGTGTCGGACTTCAGCGACTCCTCGTCGAGGTCGTTGAAGGCCTTCTTGTAGAACTCAGGCCCGCCGGTCGACAGCACGACTGAGTCGAACATTGTCGCTTCCTGCCAGTTCTGGCCGCCCAGCGCGAGCGGGATGACGCCCGCCGCCTTGGCTTTGTCCAGCAACGCAATGAAGTCGTCGAAGGTCTTGGGCTCGGTGCCGCCGATCTTGTCCATCACCGCCTTGTTGATCCATAGCCAGTTGACCGAGTGGACGTTGACCGGAGCCGCGACCCACTTGCCGTCATAGACGGAGAATTTCTGCAGGGCCGCGGGAACGGACTTGTCCCAGCCTTCCTTTATCGCCGTCTCGGTCAAGTCGCCCATGACGCCGGCTGCGGCGTAATCGAGCACGGTATAGCCAAGCATCTGCGAGGCGGTCGGGTAGTTGCCCGCTGCCACCATCGCCTTCAGCGCGGTCATGGCGGCGTCGCCGCCGCCGCCGGCCACCGGCACGTCCTTCCAGGCAAAGCCTTCCTTGGCCAGATCCTGCTTGAGTACGTTCAGAGCGGCAGCTTCGCCGCCCGACGTCCACCAATGCAGCATCTGGACTTCCTTGACGTCCTCGGCATGGGCCGCGAACGCAACGCCCGATGCGAGAGCCGTCCCGATAAGCAGTTTGCGCAACATGTACTTCCTCCCTTGTTGAACTTACACGACCGGCGGATGCCCACCGGGTTCTTCCCAACTCAGCCGACCCACCATCCGGTGCGCTGGCCGCGATGAAACTGGATTGTCTTTTCCTCGGTATAATCCTCGACGGCGCGCTTGCCGAGTTCGCGTCCGAGACCGGACTGCTTGTAGCCGCCGAAAGGCAGTTCGGGGTAACCCTCCATGAACGTGTTCACCCAAACGGTTCCCGAACGCACATTCCGCGCCACCGACATGCAGGTATCGATGCTGGCGCTCCACACGCCCGCCGATAGACCATAGGGCGTGTTGTTGGCGATGTGCAACGCCCTTTCAATCGATTCAAAAGTCAGCACCGAGAGCACCGGACCGAACACTTCCTCGCGTGCAATGGCCATGTCTTCGGTGACGTCGCGAACGATGGTCGGATCAAGATACTGGCCGGCGCTCGAAGCAAGCTGATTGCCGCCGCTACAGATCCGGCCGCCGCCGTTTTCCGCTGCCGTCACGTAGCCGGTGACCTTGGCCATATGGTCGGCGGAGATCATCGCGCCGACCTTGGTGCGGTGGTCGAGCGGGTCGCCGACAACCACCTTGGCGGTGAGGGCTTTGACGGCGCCGAGGAACTCGTCGGCGATCGCCTCATGGACGATCAGCCGGCTGCCGGCATTGCAGCATTCGCCGGCATTGAAGAAGCCGCCGAACACCGTCGCGTCGGCGGCGGCCTCGAGGTCGGCATCGGAAAAGACGATCTGGCCGTTCTTGCCGCCGAGCTCCATCGCGACTTTCTTCAGCGAGTTGGCGGCAGACGCCATGGTCATCTTGCCGACGCGGGTGGAGCCGGTGAACGACACCATCTCGACCAGCGGATGGCTGACCATCGGTGCGCCGACATCGGCGCCCAACCCGGCAAGGATGTTGACGACGCCGTCCGGCAAGCCGGCCTGCATCAGGATCTCGCCGAGCACAAAGGTCGAGGCCGAGGTCATCTCGCTCGGCTTGACCATCGCCGTGCAGCCGGCGGCGAGCGCGAAGGGTAGTTTCTGGCTGACGATAAGGAACGGGAAATTCCACGGCGTGATGATGGAGACGACGCCGATCGGTTCGCGCAACACGACGCCGAGCATGGCATCGCCGAGATTGGCGTAGCTTTCGCCGTGAAGCGTCCGCGCAAGTGCCGCGGCATAGCGCCAGATGTCGACGGCGCCGCCGATCTCGCCGCGCGCCTGCGCAATCGGCTTGCCGGATTCCAGCGCGTCGAGCCGGGCAATCTCGTCCAGCCGCGCCTCGATCAGGTCAGCAGCCTTGAGCAGGATCGTGGCGCGTTCGGCGGCCTTCATGCGCGGCCACGGGCCGGTCTCGAAGGCCTTGTGCGCGGCCTGAACTGCCGCCTCTACGTCCGCCGCGCCGGCCTGTGCATAGCGCGAGACGGTGAAGCCGTGGCCGGGGCTGCTGCGCTCCAGCGTGCGGCCGTCCTGGGCGTCGATGAACTTGCCGCCGATCAGCAGCCGGTAGCTTTTCGGCGCTGCGGCTGCCTCGGCGGGCATGGCGATGTTGAGGGGTGCGTTCATGTGATTTCCAGGTTCCTAAGATCTTGAGAACCCCGGCTTCTGCTTGGCCTTGAAAGCCTCGACGCCGGCTCTGAGATCGCTTGTCAGCGCGATGAAGCCGCTGGCCAGCGCTTCGGTCGCGGCAGCACTCTCTTCGCCCTCGGCGATTGTAATCATCAGCTTGGCGGCTTCGGTCGAGAGCGGGCCGCGCTCGGCGATCTTGCCGGCCCAGGCCTTGGCTTCGGCGAACGCCTTACCGGTCTCGACCACCCGGTCGACAATCCCCAGAGCAAGAGCCTCGGTAGCCAGAAACACTTCGCCGCCGAGCGCCATCCGCCGCACTGCCTGCGCACCGAAGCGGCGCACGGCGCGCTGGGTGCCGGACCAGCCGGGAACGACGCCGATCGAGGTTTCGGGGAACCCCAACTTCACCTGCGTTTCCGCCACGCGAAAGTCGCAAGCCGCCGCCAGTTCCAGCCCGCCGCCCAGCGCATGGCCGGCAAGAACGGCGATCGTGGGCTGCCGCAGCCGCGCCAGCCGGTCGAAGACGCGGTGGCCGTAGCGCACCCATTGCACCTGGAAATCGGCAGCGCTCATTTCTGCCCAAGCCTCGACGTCGCCGCCGGCGCAAAAGCCCTTGCCTTCGCCGCAGACCAGCACGACGCGGACGCCGGTTGCTGTCTCGGCCTCGTCGAGTGCCGCTTCCAGCGCCCGCAGCATCGGAATATCGAGCGCGTTGAATTTCTCCGGCCGGCGCAGCGTGACAATGCCGATGGGGCCGTCGGTTTCAAAGGTTACCAGACGCTCAGCCATGTGCGCCCCCAAGCGAGGCGCCGCTATTAAGCAACAGGCCGATCGGTCGGTCGTGGTAGAGCGCGTCCGGCGTCACTTTGAGGTCGTTGGCGACAGCAAGCGGGATCTCGGCCTGCGCCAGCACATCGCGTTCAAGGTCGATGCCCGGCGCCAGCTCGGTGACCATCAGCCCTGCCGGCGTCAGCTTCATCACGCAGCGCTCGGTGATGTAGGTGATGTCCTGCCCTTGGGCGACGGCACGCTTGCCCGAGAAGGAGATGTGCTCGACCTCGCCGACGACTTTCTTGACCTTGCCCTCCTGGTCGATGCGGATGCCGCCACCGGCAAGCGACAGCTTGGCGCCGGCGTTGAAGAAACCGGAAAAGACGATCTTCTTCGCCCGCGCGGTGATGTCGACGAAGCCGCCGGCGCCGGCGGTGACGTGGGGCCGCGCCGAAAGCTTCGAGACGTTGACAGAGCCGTGGCGGTCGATCTGCAGGAAGGACAGCAGCGAGGCGTCGAAGCCGCCAGCCTGAAAATAGATGAACTGGTGCGGCGAGGGCATGAAAGCGTCGGCGTTCGACGAGCAGCCGAACTTGAAGTCGAGCAGCGGCACGCCGCCAACCGCGCCCTGTTCGATGACCCAGGTGACCTTGCCGTGCTGGCCTTCCTCGACCAGGATGCGCGGCACATTGGCCGAGATGCCGAAGCCGATATTGACGGCCATGCCGTCGGCAAGCTCCATGGCGACGCGGCGGGCAATGACCTTCTGGACGTTCATTTCAGCGTTGCGAAAGCTCGACAGTGGCCGGAAGATCTCGCCGGAGATGGCCGGATCGTAGGGCGTCAGCGTCGTCTGCAACTGGTCGGGCGCCACCACGATATGATCGACCAGCACGCCGGGCACACGCACATCGTGCGGCTTCAGCGTGCCGTTCTCGACAACGCGCTTGACCTGCGCGATGACGATGCCGCCATTGTTGCGAGCGGCCAGCGCCTGTTCGAGGCCGCCGAGATAGGCGCCTTCATGCTCATAGGTGAGGTTGCCGCGCTCGTCGGCGGTGGTGGCGCGGATGATCGCGACCTGCGGCACGATCGAGCGGAAATAGAGCCACTCCTCGCCATCGAACTGCTGCACGGAAACGATCGGCTCGCTGGCGGCGGCATTCATGGCGCAGCCTTGGTGGCGCGGGTCGGCGAAGGTGTCGAGCCCGACCTTGGTCAGCACCCCGGGGCGCTTGGCGGCGGCCTCGCGATGCATGTCGAACAGGATGCCGGACGGCACGTTATAGGCGGCGACCGAATTGTCGCCGATCATCTTCCAGATCTGCGGCGGTTCGGACGAGGACGGCCCGGATGGATAGGAGCCGCACAAAGTGCGCTTCAACAAGCCGGGCTTGGCGAGATGATCAATGCCCTTGATGCCGTACATGTCGCCGGCGGCGATCGGGTGCAGCGTCGTGATATCCTTGGGATGCCCATCCGCGTCGAAGCGCTCGCCGATGGCGGCCAGCACCGCGTCCGGACAGCCGAGGCCGCTCGACGATGACACGGAAACGACCATACCATCCTTGATCAGGCCGGCAGCCTCAGTCGCGGAGACGAGCTTGCTCACCCAGCACTCCCGAGCTTCGGGTCGATGGCAACGGCCTTGCCGGACCTGGCCGACTGCAATGCCGCTTCGGCCGCGGTCAGCGACCAGACGCCGTCCTCGCCGGTGGCGGAAGGCTGGCCCTCGCCGCGGATCGCCGCGTGGAATTGGCGCAGCGAACGGGCATAGAGGTCTTCGCGATCGAAGCTCAATTCCTCCTCGCCCTGTGCCGTTCGCAGCAACACAGAGCCGACTGGCTTCTGCGTCATCACGTCCCTGCCGATCAGCGAGCCTTCGGTGCCATGCACCTCGAAGCCGGTCCCGGCGAACTTGGTGGTGAAGCCCTCATGCGACTGGGCGATGACGCCCGATGCGAAGCGCCAGAGGCACATGGCGCCGTCTTCCAGCCCGCCGGCGGCCATGCCGGCCGATTGTGTGAAGGCCGAGATCCCGACTGGATCGTCGCCGAGCACGAAGCGCAGCGTGTCGGCATCATGGACGGTGATGTCGAGCACCACGCCGCCGCCGGCGTCCGGCCTGGTGATGCGCCAGCCCTGCAGGTTTTCCGGCAGATAGACAGAGTGGAAGACGCGCGCGGCGATCGGCCTGCCGATGCGGCCGGCAGCGATCGCTGCGCGCATCGCCCGATGCGAGCCGGCATTGCGCAAATGGTGATTGGTGCCGAGCACGACGCCGGCAGCCCTGGCGGCGGCGACCATCTTGCGGGCGTCGGCGCTGGTCAGCGCCAGTGGTTTTTCGCAAAGCACATGCTTTCCCGCCTCGATAGCGGCGAATGCCTGTTCGAGATGCAATTCGTTGGTCGTCGAGATGTAAACGGCGTCGATGTCGGAGCTGAGCAATTCATCAAGCGCCGAGACCGCCGCCGGAATGCGGTTTTCGCTGGCATAGGTGGCGGCGCGCCCCGGGCTGGAGCTCATCACTGCGGCGATGTCGCCGTCCGGCTGCGCGCGGATGGCGCCGATCATGAACTGTCTTGCGATCGTGCTGGCGCCGATCAGCCCCCAACTGACGGTCATGCCGCGTCTCCCATTCCTGCGCAGCTATGTCCCTTGCGATCGGGGCCGCAGCTTTCCCTGACCACGAGGTTGACGGCGCCGATATGATCCTCGGCGCGCGTGGTGCGCGATTGGATCATCTTCAGCACGACATGGGCGGCGCGCTCGCCGAGACCGGCGGTGTTCACCGCGACGCTGGTCAGCGCCGGCATGTAGTGTTCGGCCTCGGCCACGTCGTCGAAACCGACGACGGCAAAATCCGCGCCGGGTTCCAGGCCGCGCTTGCGCAGGGCCAGCAAGACGCCGAAGGCGACCGCATCGTTGAAGCAAAGCGCCGCGGTCGGCGGCGCGGCCATGGCGAGCGCGGTTTCCAGGCAGGCAATGCCGCCCTTGCGGCTGGTTTCGCCCTCGAAGACCAGCCTGTCGGCCGGTGCGATGCCGAGCGCTTCACAGGCCTCGCGAAAGCCGCCCAGCCGCTCGTGATAGACGACAAGATCGGGCGAGCCGCCGAAGAAGGCCAGCCGGCGATGCCCCTTGCCGATCAGATGGGCGGTGGCAAGATAGGCGCCGCGATGGTTGTCGGGCGCGATCACCGGAATGCGGCTTTCAGGAAGCCGGCGCATGACGAAGACGACCGGAACGCCCGCGGTCTCAAGCCGGCGGAAGGCGCCAGGCGCGGTGCCGCGCGCCGGCGACACGACGAGCCCGGCGACCCCTTGCTCCATCAGCGATTTCAGCACCTCTTCCTGGCGCACCGGGCTCTCCGCCGTGTTGGCGATGAAAGGCACGATGCCAGCCGACTGGAAGACGCGCTCCATGCCGACCGCCATCTCGGCGAAAAACGGATTGGTAAGATCGTTGATGACCATGCCGATGACGTTGGAATGGGCCTTGCGCAGATTGGCGGCGCCGCGGTTGTAGACATAGCCGACATCCTCGATCGCCTTGCGCACCTTGAGCGCAGTTTCAGGCCGGATCAGCCCGCTGCCTTGCAGCACCAGCGAAACCGTCGATTTGGACACGCCCGCCTCACGGGCTATGTCGAGTATCGTTGCCTTGGCCCGGCTGGCCATCCAGATCTATCCTCCCGATGGTTTCTTATGCGATTTATTGGAACGATCTAATCCCTCCTATGGATTTGAGTCAATCGCGTTTTTGCGAATCCGTGAAAATGCGGCTCATGGCGCCCAATTGCGAAGGAGTGTATGGCTTTCTGCTGTTGCGCTGCCGCAATTCGACCGGCGCACGGCGGAGCGGCAAAGCATCTTGATTTACTGGAACGTTCCATTTAATAGGCGCTGGGAAGGGAGAGAGCCATGGACATCACCTTGCCAGGGGAAGGCGGCGGCCGCATCCGCTACCGGCTTGTCGGCCAGCCGGTGCAGCCTGCGGCCGGCGCGCGGTTCTCGCGCATCGCCTATGCCGCCGCCCATGTGGTCGCCGATCCTGTGGCGATGACCGATCCGTGGTCCCGGCCGGCAGTCGACTGGGACAAGACGATGGCGTTTCGCCGTCACCTTTGGCGGCTCGGCTTCCGCGTCGCCGAAGCGATGGACACCTCGCAGCGCGGCATGGGTTTCGACTGGGCAAATGCCAGGGAATTAATCCGCCGCTCGATCGCCGAGGCGCGCAGCGTCGACGGCGCCGATCTCGCGTCGGGCGCCGGCACCGACCATCTGGCGCCGGGCGCCGCGAGCACGCTCGCCGATGTCATCGCGGCCTATGAAGAGCAGCTCGGCTTCATCGAAGGACTTGGCGGCAAGGCGATCATGATGGCCAGCCGTGCACTGGCGGCGGTCGCCAAAGGGCCCGACGATTATGTCAGTGTCTACGACCGCATCCTGTCCCAGTCCTCCGGCAAGGTCATCCTGCACTGGCTGGGCGATATGTTCGACCCGGCGCTGAAAGGCTACTGGGGCAGCAGCGATTTCGAAACTGCGCTCGAGACGGTGATCGCGATCATCGAACGCCATGCCGGCAAGGTCGAAGGCATAAAGATATCGCTGCTCGATGCCGGCAAGGAGATCGCGCTCAGGGACCGGCTGCCCGAGGGCGTGGTGATGTTCACTGGCGACGACTTCAACTACCCCGAGCTGATCGCCGGCGACGGCGACAGGCATTCGCACGCGCTGCTCGGCATTTTCGATGCCATCGCGCCCGTCGCCAATGCGGCGCTGGCAAAGCTGGCCGACGGCGACCGCGCCGGCTATGACGCGCTGATGGTCCCGACAGTGCCGCTGTCGCGCAAGATCTTCGAGGCGCCGACCGAATATTACAAGGCCGGCATCGTTTTCATGGCATGGCTTAACGGCCATCAGGAGCACTTTTCGATGATCGGCGGCATGCAATCGGCGCGCGGCATCCGTCACTATGCCGATGTCTTTCGCCTTGCCGATCAGGCGGGGTTGCTGGCCGAGCCGGAACTCGCCATCGCCAGAATGACAAGCCTCTGCGCAGTAGCGGGTGTCTGATCGCGAGTGCTACAGCGTCCGATCCAAAGGTTGCTTCGGGTGGCTTTGCGATTTGCCTTGTCTGGGCAAATCTGTATGCGGTATGCGTCCGGCAACAGAGAAGCCGATCCGGCGCTCCGCCGGCCAACTGGCATAGCTGCCGTTCTGCATTGGGGTGAGCTGATGACCTTCGACCTTCAGGGCAAGCGCGTTTTCGTGGCCGGACATCGCGGCATGGTCGGCTCGGCCATCCTGCGCAGATTGGCCGACGAAGATTGCGAGGTCCTGACCGCCTCGCGCGCCGAGCTCGATCTTCTCGATCAGGCCGGGGTGCGGCGCTGGATGGCCGACCGCAAGCCGGATGCAGTGGTGATGGCAGCGGCCAAGGTCGGCGGTATCCTGGCCAACGACAGGCTTCCGGTCGATTTTCTGCAGGACAACCTCGTCATGCAGAACAATGTCATCGACAGCGCCTTCCGTAACGAGGTGCAGAAGCTGCTGTTTCTCGGTTCATCCTGCATCTATCCCAAATTCGCGGCGCAGCCGATCTCCGAGGACGCCTTGCTGAGCGGCCCGCTCGAACCCACCAACGAATGGTATGCGATCGCCAAGATCGCCGGACTGAAACTGTGCCAGGCCTACCGGCGCCAATACGGTGTCGACTACATCTCGGCGATGCCGACCAATCTCTACGGCCCGGGCGACAATTTCGACCTCAATTCCAGCCATGTCGTGCCCGCTCTGATGCGCAAGGCGCACGAGGCCAGGCGCGCCGGCCGCAAGAGCCTGGAGGTGTGGGGATCGGGCACGCCGATGCGCGAATTCCTGCATGTCGACGACGCCGCCGACGCCCTGGTCTGGCTGTTGAAGAATTATGCCGGCGACAGCCACATCAATGTCGGCTCTGGGGAAGACATCACCATTGCCGACCTTGCCCGCACCATCGTGTCGGTCGCCGGCGCCGATGCCACGATCACATTCGATCCGACAAAGCCGGACGGCACGCCGCGCAAGCTGATGGACGTATCGCGCCTGTTCGCCACCGGCTGGCGCCCGCGCTACTCGCTGCGCAGCGGATTGGAACAGACCTATGCGTGGTTTCTGGAGCACGTCGAGACTGGCGATCTTCGCCTCGGCGCGGCCTGAGGTCGGTATTGGCGAGCTCGGCGTCAGGATCGGATCAGGC
Organism: Mesorhizobium sp. M1163; assembly: GCF_040318415.1. Taxonomy (NCBI): domain Bacteria; kingdom Pseudomonadati; phylum Pseudomonadota; class Alphaproteobacteria; order Hyphomicrobiales; family Phyllobacteriaceae; genus Mesorhizobium; species Mesorhizobium sp. M1163. Next base: position 145,480 of record NZ_JAMYMF010000004.1, read on the forward strand.
CGAGAACGTCAGCCGATGAAAACACCGACGGCCGATTGAGGGATTGTCTGGATGGTGGGCGTGACAGGGATTGAACCTGTGACCCCTGCAATGTCAATGCAGTGCTCTCCCGCTGAGCTACACGCCCATCCGAAGCCGCGCATACACCATTTTTGGTTCTGCACGTCAATAGCGGGAAAAGGGAAAGAATGGCTGGCTTGCCGGGCCGGTCAGGACGGGACAAAAAGCGCGTCAGGCGGCCTGCAGCATCTTTTCGACTTCGTTGACGAGGTCGCGCAGGTGGAACGGCTTCGACAGCACCTTGGCGTCTTTCGGCGCCTTCGAATCGGGGTTCAGCGCGACGGCGGCAAAGCCGGTTATGAACATCACCTTGAGGTCGGGGTCGATCTCGGTGGCGCGGCGGGCGAGTTCGATGCCATCCATCTCCGGCATGACTATGTCGGTCAAAAGCAGCGAAAAAGGTTCCTCGCGCAACCGCTCATAGGCGCTGGCACCATTGTCGAAATCGCTGACCTGATAGCCGGCGCGCTCCAGCGCCTTGACGAGGAACCGGCGCATGTCGTCGTCGTCTTCCGCCAGCAGAATGCGTGCCATCTTGTCCCGTCCGAATCACCCAACCGACAATGCCGTGCGGCAAGCCCGTTAACCATGCTGTATATGAGGAGGTGACGGTAAACATCAAGTGAACGTTGGGCGCACAATCCTGATTTGGCTAGCGCTTCGGCGGCTGGACATGCGGGCGGCGAGGTGGCACTTTCCTATCATGATGCATTGGTATTTCCGGGTTCGTTCAAATTGAAAACGGCAGCCGAGGATTTTTCGGTCGTTCCACCCTTCGAAATCCGATCGGGCGCCGAACAGCGCGTTCCCTTCCTCTTCAACTCGCCGCATAGCGGCCGCTACTATCCGGACCGGTTCATGGCGATGGCCAAGCTGGACCGCAACGCCATCCGCCGCTCCGAGGACTGCTATGTCGAGGAATTGTTCGGCGGTGCCGTCGCGCTCGGGGCGCCGATGCTGGCGGCAAACTTCCCGCGCGCCTATCTCGACGTCAACCGGGAGCCGTGGGAACTCGACCCGCGCATGTTCGCCGAACCGGTGCCGTCCTTCTGCAACATCCGCTCGGCGCGGGTGGCCGGCGGGCTCGGCACCGTGCCCAAGCTGGTCGGCGAGGGGCTCGACATCTATTCCGGCCGCTTGCCGCTGGCAGAAGCCGTGGCGCGCATCGAAGCGGTCTACAAGCCCTATCACGAGACGCTGAAGCGGCTCTTGACCAGAACGCATGCGCGCTTCGGCTACGCCGTGCTGATAGACTGCCACTCGATGCCGGCAAGCATAAGAGTTGGCGACAGCGGATTGCGGCCGGATTTCATCGTCGGCGACCGTTTCGGCATCTCGGCCGCGGCGGCGTTGACCGAGACGGCGATCGGCCTGCTCACCGGCATGGGCTACAGCGTTGCCCACAACAAGCCCTATGCCGGAGGCTTCATTACCGAGCACTATGGCCGGCCCGTGCGCCATCTGCATGCTCTGCAGATCGAGGTCAATCGCGGGCTCTACATGAATGAGCGGACGTTCCAGAGATCAGCTGGTTTCGACGCGTTGGCCGACGACCTGGCGCGGTTTTCGGCCGAACTGATGGCAATGCCGGATCATCATTTCGTCGATCTGCCGCTGGCCGCCGAATAGCGGCCGGAATCGCGGCATTCGCCGCTCATGTGGCAGCGTAAAAAGCGTAAAAAAAGACCGCATCGTTTGCACGACACGGTCGAAGTCTAGGGAGGAAACGCCCAAGGAGGGCATGGACAGGAACCCCTGTCCGAGAACAAACGTATTGTGCGCTGCACAAATGTCAAGGCACGTTCCGGCTTTTTAATTCACTGTGAAGTGGAAATTGCATTTCCATGATGACTGCGTTGCATTCGAGCAACAGTTGGCCTCGTGCGAAAGGCTCCGAATGCCCTTGTTTCGGTACAAAACGCCCTTGTTTCGGCACAAATCCGTAGGCAAACCGGCATCTCAAACATGCTGGAGCGGGAGAATCAGTTGGACATCAGCATCGAGTTCATGCGGCGCATTGCGCGTGCCGCCGCAGCCGAGACCTTGCCGCGCTTCCGCAATCAGGGCGCGGTCGCCAACAAGGAGCACGGCAGCTTCGACCCGGTCACCGAGGCCGACCGTGAGGCCGAGCGCGCCATCCGGGCGCTGATCAACGAGCAATACCCCGATCACGGAATTCTCGGCGAGGAACATGGCAGCGAAAACATCTCCAGCCGGCATGTCTGGGTGATCGATCCGATCGATGGCACACGCGCCTTTATTTCCGGCCTGCCGGTATGGGGCACGCTGGTCGGGCTGACGGTCGACGGCGATGCCGTCGCCGGCATGATGTCGCAGCCCTTCACCGGCGAGCTGTTCTACGCCAATGCCTCCGGCTCGCATTATGAGGGCCCGGGCGGCCCGCGAAGACTCACGACGCGCAAGACCACGAACCTCGCCGAGGCGACGCTGTTCACCACCACGCCGGCGCTGTTCAAGGGAGACGCGCGCTTGCGCTACGACTTGTTCGAGCAACAGGTCCAGCTCGCCCGCTACGGCACCGACTGCTATGCCTTCGCCATGGTGGCGGCAGGCAGCGTCGATATCGTCGCCGATCCGGGATTGAAGCCCTACGACATCGTTGCGCTTATCCCGATCATCGAGAAGGCAGGCGGCGTCGTCACCACTTTCGAGGGCGGACCGGCGGAAAAGGGCGGCGACATCCTGGCGGCGGCGACGCCGGAGCTGCACGCAGCAGCGATGGCGGCGCTGCGCGGCTGAGGATCCGTATACCCAAGCGTCTGTTTTGCGCAAATCCGACGGAAACCGTGGTACGGTTCTAAAGCGCGTCGGGTTTGAATCGACTCATGGGAGACGCGCTCGTTTGGATGTCGTTATCGCAAAACCGCTGCGCACTTTTGCGGGGCATGCATTAGCTATCGGCAGGCCAAGCGTCCGAGAGACGCAGGCCCCACAAAATGAGCACGAAAGAGATGAGGCCGGTCGGCGCAGATGAATACGCCACGCCTTTGATGACTGTTTCCTGAAAGGCACTTCCGTGGAAGGCTCCGGCCGCCAACGGCATTGTCTCGTTGCCGGCCCCCCAGGCGCTGGCGATCACGTAGGCGGCCAGGATCGCCAAAGCCGAATAGATCAGCAGCCAGAACGCAATCCGCGACATCGCCGCGCCGAGATTGAGCCTAGACCATGCGAGGCCTAGCGCCAGCAACAGAACGCCCTCCAGGGCGCTGAGCGTGTGCGCGGACAGTCCGAGCCGCGGTGCGGCGAGGTACGGTATTGCAAACCCTTCGAATGACGAAAACAGCAGCAGCGCGACGCCAATCTGCAGTAGCCGATGCCCCTGACGTGACAGCGTGTTCGATGCGTTCATGGTCGTTTTTCTCCCGGTCTCTGCCGAATTGCCGCCAATCTCTTTGGCCGCTACCTAGCGCTCGATGCCTGAACGGGAATAAGGGGCAAGCTGCGCCGGGCAAGCAACCCGCGCAGGCTTTGTTGCCGGGCGCTGGCGAAGCGGTTAAACAGCGTCGCCGGTTCCTGGGATGAAAGCATCGAATGCCGCAAGCAGTTGCTCGCGATAGAGGTCGGCCTCCTGCAGGATCTCGTGGCGAGCGCCGTCGATCATCACTAGCGAGCCGACGCGCAGACGTCTTGCATAGGCTTCGACTGCCCTGGTCGAGACGACCTGGTCGGCGCCGGCGGCGATCATCAGCAAGGGCACCTGGATCTTGGCCATGAAATCCGGGTCGCTGACGATCAAGGACGCCTCCGTGGCCGCCTTCAGCCAGCAGATCGTCGGTCCGCCGAGCGCCAGCTGCGGATAGGTTTCGTAGATCAGCGTGTTGCGCCGATAGCGTTCCGGGTCGCTGGTCAGCTTGTTTATGGCGAAGGGCACCGGTTCCTTCGGCCGCGGCCCCCATGCGGCATAGAGCCGGCCAAGGCCGAGAAGGCAGAACAGCGAACAGATGCCGCGAACGGTTTTTACCGAAACCGGGAGGTCAGGCACGGTGAAGAATGGTGCGATCAGCACCATGCGACGTACGCGGTTCGCCATTGAGGGTGCGGCGAGCAGCGCAATCACCGCCCCGGCCGAATGGGCCAGTATGTAGTAGGGTCCCCGGCAATCGGGCAGCACGATCTCTTCGAAGAACTGCTCGAGATCGCCGGTATAGTCGAAAAAGCTTCGGACGTAGCCGCGCTGGCGATCGCCGATCATCCGGTCGGAAGCGCCTTGGCCGCGCCAGTCGAGGGTCGCCACGCCAAAACCCCGGTCGGCAAGGTTGCGAATGGTCTCGAAATACTTCTCGATGCACTCGTTGCGGCCGGTCAGGACGACGACGGTGCCCTTCATCGGGCGGGCAACCGCGGCAAACAGCCCATAGCGGATCTTCTTGCCGTCGCGCGTGGTGAAGAAGCCGCCGGCCGCGTTTTCCGGCAGCGGATTGCCTGGAGTTTCGTAGAACAGGGAGGGCTGGGGGAACAGATCGGTCATACGGTGTTTGCTTGGCGTCGGTGACGGCGTGGGCGCAAGTCAGGCATAAACGCCCATGCGCCAAAAGCAAAGGAATTCGGGACGCCGGGGACGTTGACCCAGGCAGCGAACAAGTAAGGCCGGAAGCAACCTAGGGCGTGCTTCCGGCCTCTGTCGACCCGGGAGGAAGGGACGTTACACCCGGTTCGGCCTCGTCGTGTCGCCTTCTCAGGCGACCTGTTTCTGATCTCGAGAACAGTTTTAATGCCGTCTGGCTGAACGCTCGCCGAAGCCACGGTTCATCTGCCGTTCATCGGCATCGGGACGTGATCAGGGGCCGATGCGGTTCGGACGCGGGCAAATCTTGAAATGCCGTCGCCCGCTTCCCAAATTTGTTATGCGGCCGCCAATGTCGGGGCCGCTGGCCCATCCGGAACGCCGTCACGGGTTTCGCACTGGCCATACGCAAACCTTGTTGCTCAACAGGAGAACACACCATGCGTCACGTTGATTTTTCCCCGCTCTACCGTTCGACCGTCGGTTTTGACCGGCTGTTCACCATGCTCGATTCGCTTGCGCAGCCGGAAGGCCAAACCTATCCGCCTTACAACATCGAGCGCACCGGCGAGGACGCCTATCGCATCTCGATGGCTGTGGCCGGCTTCTCGGAAGATGAGATTTCGATCGAAGCTCACCGCAATGTGCTGACCGTCAAGGGTGAGCGCAAGGAGGAAGCCAATGGCGAAGGCTCCGAACTGCTCTATCGCGGTATCGCCAGCCGAGCCTTCGAGCGCCGCTTCCAGCTTGCCGATCACGTCGAGGTTGTCGGCGCCGCGCTGAAGAACGGCCTGCTTTTTGTCGACCTCAAGCGCAACATCCCCGAAGAGCTGAAGCCGCGCAAGATCGCGATCACCTCGGCTCCGGCCAAGGCCAAGCAGATCGAGGCCAAGACCGCCGCCTAAATCGGGCAGCTAAACTCCCCGGGACGCCAACTCCCCGGGAAAAAGGGGCGGTGCAGCAAATGCGCCGCCCCTTTTTGCTGGTGGTAAGACTTGCTATCCGGCGAGCAGGTAGCCGAAACGGTCGACCTCGTCGGCCGTGGTCGCGAAGCTGGTGACGAAGCGATAGAGAGCTTCGTCCTCGCCGACATGGTTGTCGTAGCCGAGCGGCCTATGCCAGTCGTGGAACACGGCGCCTGCTGCTTGCACTCTTTCGGCCTCGGCCTTTTTCATGACCGCGAAGACCTCGTTCGCCTGCGGTAGCCAGGCCAGCCGGGCTGAAGGGGAATCTTCGATCGCCGCGGCTAGGCGTGCCGCCATCGCATTGGCGTGCCGTGCCGTGTCGAGCCATAGCCCACCCCTGAAATAAGCATCGAATTGCGCGGCGATGAAGCGCGATTTCGAGAACAGTTGGGCGGCGCGCTTGCGCAAAAACGCCAATTCCTTGGCTCGCTCGAGGTCGAACAGCACGATCGCCTCGGCGCACCAGCAGCCATTCTTGGTGCCGCCGAAGGAAAGGATGTCGACGCCGTGCTTCCAGGTCATTTCCGCCGGCGTCGTTCCCAGCGCGACGAGCGCATTGGCAAAGCGGGCCCCGTCCATGTGCAGCGGCAATCCGTGCTGCTTTGCAATCGCCGAAATCCTGGCGATTTCGTTCAGCGTGTACACGGTGCCGACCTCGGTCGATTGGGTGATCGAAACCGCCATCGGCCGCCCGGAATGGACGTTTTCGGGTGCGAAACGGTCCACTGCCCGTTCCAGATCGCCGGCATCGATCTTGCCGAGTGCGCCGTCGATTGTATAAAGCCGCGAACCGCCGGTGAAATATTCCGGTGCACCGCATTCGTCCTCGATGACATGCGATTCGCGATGGCAGAAGGAAATGCCGCCTGGCTTGTTGTAGGTAGTCAGCGACAGCGAATTGGCAGCGGTGCCGGTGGCCACGAAAAACACCGCGACCTCGCATTCGAAGATTTCACTGAAGCGCTGGTAAACGGCCTTGTCGAGGACGCCGTCGCCATAGGCGGTGGAGAAGCCGTCGGTATGGGCCGACAGGCCGGCAGCGATACGGGGATGGGCGCCTGCCCAATTGTCGGAAGCGAAAATCATGCGTCTGCCTATGCTGGGAAAATTGGTGCGAGCTTGGCCGCTTTCGCATGCCGGCCGCAAGTGGCAGATGCCGAAAATCCGCTAAAGCCAGCGAAAGCCAGACCGTAGATGCAGCGACTGAAGGTTACGCTGTCGCCGCGTTCCGCGCAATTTTCTGTCGCCAACGCTCCAATAATTTTGTGAATCGGTCTTGTATGCGCTTAAGATTTCTGTCATAAAAATTTAGGACAGTAGTGCTGTCTTATTTTGTCGCACAAAACTGGCCGCATTGGCATATGATTGCGCCTCTACGGCCATTGCCGCGAGCGACAGCTAGACAGCCTGGCTCTGGCCTGTACGAATACCATATGCGAACCATGCGGAAAGCCGCACGGTCGGCAAGAATTTCGCCAGACGTGCCGCAAGATTGAAAGGGGAGCCACGCGCTTCCCGACGGAAACCAGCGCCCGAAAGGGACGGAACGGAGGACAGGACGAATGACGGACATGACGCCATCTGCGACGAAGGCCGCGCAGACGAAAGCGGCAGTCGTCAAAAATCCGTCCCTGACCAATATTGGGCGAACCAGCACCGGCTATGCCGCGCACGGCCTCTACGATCCGCGCAACGAGCATGATGCCTGCGGCGTCGGCTTCATCGTCAACATGAAGGGCGTGAAGTCGCATCAGATCGTCGAGGACGGCCTTGCCGTGCTCGAAAACCTGACGCATCGCGGGGCCGTCGGCGCCGATCCGCTGGCCGGCGATGGCGCCGGCGTGCTGGTGCAGCTTCCAGACCGTTTCTTCCGCGAAGAGATGGCAGCCCAGGGCATCGAACTGCCGCCGGCCGGTCAGTACGGTGTCGGACACTGGTTCATGCCGCAGGATGCAGCACTTCGTGCTCACATCGAGGACATCATTGCCGAATCGGCGCAGTCCGAGGGGCTTCCGCTCATCGGTTTCCGTGATGTGCCCGTCGACAATTCGTCCTTGTCGACGGCGCCTGATATCGTGGCGTCCGAGCCGTTCCATCGTCAGATATTCATCGGCCGTACAGCCGACATTCTTGACGACGAGGAGTACGAGGCCAGGCTCTATCTGTTGCGCAAGGTGATATCGGGCCGCATCTACGCCGAGAACGACAACAAGGACATCGGTTCCTACTGCGTGTCGCTGTCGGCGCGCACCATCGTCTACAAGGGCATGTTCCTGGCCTACCAGGTCGGCGCCTATTACAAGGACCTCACCGATCCGCGCTTCGAAACCGCGCTGATCCTGGTCCACCAGCGCTTCTCGACCAACACGTTCCCGTCGTGGAAGCTGGCGCATCCCTACCGCATGGTCGCGCACAATGGCGAGATCAACACCGTGCGCGGCAACAACAACTGGATGGCGGCGCGACAGGCGTCCGTCGATTCCGAACTGTTCGGCAACAACATCTCGAAGCTTTGGCCAATCTCCTACGACGGCCAGTCAGACACCGCCTGCTTCGACAATGCGCTCGAGTTCCTGTTCCAGGGCGGGTACAGCCTCAGCCACGCCATGATGATGCTGATCCCGGAAGCCTGGGCCGGCAACAAGCTCATGGATGCCGACCGCAAGGCTTTCTATGAATACCATGCCGCGCTGATGGAGCCGTGGGACGGACCGGCGGCGGTGGTCTTTACCGATGGCCGCCAGATCGGCGCCACGCTCGACCGCAACGGTCTGCGCCCGGCACGCTACATCGTCACCGACGATGACCGCGTCATCATGGCCTCGGAAGCCGGCGTGCTGCCGGTGCCGGAGGAGAGGATTGTCAAGAAGTGGCGGCTGCAGCCCGGCCGTATGCTTCTGATCGACCTCGAGAAGGGCCGCATCGTCTCTGACGAGGAGCTCAAGTCGGAGATTGCGACCAGGCATCCGTACAAGAGCTGGCTCGCCAACACGCAGCTCATCCTCGAAGACCTGAAGCCGGTCGAGCCGCGCGAATTGCGCAGGGATGTCAGCCTGCTCGATCGCCAGCAGGCGTTCGGCTACAGCCAGGAAGACACCAAGCTGTTGATGTCGCCGATGGCGACCACTGGCCAGGAAGCCGTGGGATCGATGGGCACCGACACGCCGATCTCGGCGATGTCGGACAAGTCGAAGCTGCTCTACACCTATTTCAAGCAGAACTTTGCTCAGGTCACCAACCCGCCGATCGACCCAATCCGCGAGGAGTTGGTGATGAGCCTGGTGTCCTTCATCGGGCCGCGGCCCAACATCTTCGACCTGGTTGGCAATTCGCGCCGCAAGCGGCTCGAGGTGCGCCAGCCGATCCTGACCAATGGCGATCTCGAAAAGATCCGCTCCATCGGCCACACCGAGGACCGGTTCGACACCAAGACGATCGACATTACCTATGGCTCGAACGAGGGCGCAGCGGGCATGCAGGGTGCCATCGACCGCTTGTGTGAGCGGGCGGAGGCGGCGGTCGCCGGCGGCTACAACATCATCATCCTGTCCGACCGCCAGGTCGGGCCGGACCGGATCGCCATCCCGGCGCTTCTGGCGACAGCCGCGGTGCACCACCACCTGATCCGCAAGGGATTGCGCACTTCGGTCGGGCTGGTCGTGGAATCCGGCGAGCCGCGCGAAGTGCATCATTTCTGCTGCCTTGCCGGCTATGGCGCCGAGGCGATCAACCCTTATCTTGCCTTCGACACGCTGCTCGATATGCACAAGCGTGGCGAACTGCCGAAAGAGGTGGACGCCTACGAAGTGGTCTCCCGCTACATCAAGTCGATCGGCAAGGGCATCCTCAAGGTGATGTCCAAGATGGGCATCTCGACCTACCAGTCCTATTGCGGCGCGCAGATCTTCGACGCCATCGGGCTGAAGACCGATTTCGTGCAGCAATACTTCACCGGCACCGCGACACTGATCGAGGGCGTCGGACTGGACGAGATCGCGGCCGAGACGCTCAGCCGCCATACCGATGGTTTCGGCAACGACCCGGTGCTGCGCAACAGCCTCGAGGTGGGCGGCGAATACGTGTTCCGCATGCGCGGTGAAGCACACATCTGGTCGCCGGATGCGGTGGCCACCTTGCAGCACGCCGTGCGCCAGGGCTCGTGGGAAACGTTCAAGGACTATTCCGCCCAGATCGACAGCGAGACGGCCCGTGCCCAGACCATTCGCGGCCTGTTCAAGATCAGGCTCGCGGAAGAAACTGGGCGCAAGAAGGTTTCGCTCGACGAGGTCATGCCGGCGGCCGACATCGTCAAGCGGTTCTCGACCGGGGCGATGTCCTTCGGCTCGATCTCCAGGGAAGCGCACACGACGCTGGCGCGCGCCATGAACGCCATCGGCGGCAAGTCGAACACCGGCGAGGGCGGCGAAGAGGCCGACCGCTATCTGCCACTGCCGGGCGGCGGCAAGAACCCCGAACGCTCGGCGATCAAGCAGGTCGCCTCGGGACGCTTTGGCGTCACGGCGGAGTATCTTGTCAATTCCGACATGATGCAGATCAAGGTCGCGCAAGGGGCAAAGCCCGGCGAGGGCGGCCAGTTGCCGGGCCACAAGGTCGACGCGACCATCGCCAAAGTCAGGCATTCGACGCCGGGCGTCGGCCTGATCTCGCCGCCGCCGCATCACGATATCTATTCGATCGAGGATCTGGCGCAGCTCATCTACGACCTAAAGAACGTCAATCCGGCGGCGGACGTATCGGTCAAGCTGGTCTCGGAAGTCGGTGTCGGCACGGTTGCGGCCGGCGTCGCCAAGGCGCGTGCCGATCACATCACCATATCAGGCTATGACGGCGGCACTGGCGCTTCACCGCTGACCTCGCTCAAGCATGCCGGCAGTCCGTGGGAAATGGGCCTTGCCGAGACGCACCAGACGCTGGTGCTCAACGGCCTCAGGTCGCGCGTCGCGCTGCAGGTCGATGGCGGCCTGCGCACCGGGCGGGACGTTGTCATCGGCGCGCTGCTCGGCGCCGACGAGTTCGGTTTCTCGACCGCGCCGTTGATCGCGGCCGGCTGCATCATGATGCGCAAGTGCCATCTCAACACCTGCCCGGTCGGCGTCGCGACGCAGGACCCGGTACTGCGCAAGCGCTTCAAGGGCACGCCCGAGCACGTCATCAACTTCTTCTTCTATGTGGCGGAAGAGGTGCGGGCGCTGCTCGCCGAGATGGGCTACACCCATCTCGACCAGATCATCGGCGACACCGACCTTCTGGAAAAGCGCGAGCTGATCCAGCACTGGAAGGCGCGCGGGCTCGACTTCAGCAAGATGTTCTACAAGCCGGATGCGCCGCACGAGGCGGTGCACTGGACCGAGCGGCAGAAGCATCCGATCGACGACGTGCTCGACCGCAAGCTGATCGAACTGGCAAAGCCGGCGCTCGAAGCCAGGCAGCCAGTCAGCATCGAACTGCCGATCCGCAACGTCGACCGTTCGACCGGCGCCATGCTGTCGGGTGAAGTGGCAAAGCGCTTCAAGCACAAGGGCCTGCGCGAGGACACGATCTCGGTCAAGCTCACCGGCACGGCCGGCCAGTCCTTCGCCGCCTTCCTGGCGCGCGGCGTCTCGTTCGAACTGGTAGGCGCGGCCAACGACTATGTCGGCAAGGGCCTGTCGGGCGGCCGCATCGTCATCCGTCCGCCGGAGAACACGAAAATCGTTGCTGCCGAGTCCATTATTGTCGGCAATACCGTGCTCTACGGCGCGACCGAGGGCGAGGCCTATTTCTGCGGCGTCGCCGGCGAGCGTTTTGCCGTGCGCAATTCGGGCGTCGCCGCCGTCGTCGAAGGCGTCGGCGACCATGGCTGCGAATACATGACCGGCGGTATCGTCGTCGTCATCGGCCAGACCGGTCGCAACTTCGCCGCCGGCATGTCGGGCGGCGTCGCCTATGTGCTCGACGAGGCGGGCGATTTCGCCGAACGCTGCAACATGGCGATGGTCGAGCTGGAGCCGGTTCCGGAAGAGGACGACCTGATGGAAAAGCTGCTCCACCATGGCGGCGATCTCGACCACAAGGGCCGTGTCGACGTATCCGGCGATATGACCAGCCATGACGAGGAGCGGCTCTACCAGCTGATCTCCAACCACGTCCACTACACGGGCTCGGTACGAGGTCGCGAGATCCTCGACGATTGGGCGATTTTCCGGCCGAAATTCCGGAAGATCATGCCGGTCGAATACCGCCGCGCGCTGATCGAGATGGAACGTATGCGCATGAACGTGGCGGCGGAATAGATTTGGAAATTGCCGGGAAGCCATGCGTCCCGGCAACCATCTTCATCAACAATCCTGACCTCGGACTGAAGGTTGCCACGGCTGCCTTATGAGGTTAACGGGCGCGTCGCCAGGCGTGCCTTCCGGACAGCAGGGACTGGACTATGGGCAAGGTAACAGGGTTTCTCGAGATCGATCGGCAGGTGCACAAGTACCAGCCGGCTTCCGACCGCATCCGGCATTTCCGCGAGTTCACGCTGCCGATGTCGGATAAGGAGGTCGAGAAACAGGCGGCGCGCTGCATGGATTGCGGCATTCCGTATTGCCATGGACCGACCGGCTGCCCGATCCACAACCAGATCCCGGACTGGAACGACCTCGTCTACAATGGCGACTGGGACAACGCGATCCGCAACCTGCATTCGACCAACAATTTTCCGGAATTCACCGGCCGCATCTGTCCGGCACCTTGCGAGGAAGCCTGCACGCTGAACCTCGAGGACATTCCGGTCGCCATCAAGACGATCGAGCAGGCGATTGCCGACAAGGCCTATGAAACCGGCCATATCCGGCCCTATCCGCCGGAACGGAAGACCGGCAAGCGCGTCGCGATCATCGGCTCGGGGCCGGCCGGCATGGCGGCCGCCCAGCAACTCGGCCGCGCCGGCCATGACGTTCACGTCTATGAGCGCGAGAGCCGGCCGGGCGGGCTGATGCGCTACGGCATCCCCGACTTCAAGATCGAGAAGCATTATATCGACCGGCGCATCGAGCAGATGCAGGGCGAGGGTGTCAGCTTCCATTGCGGCGTCAATGTCGGCGTCGACAAGCCGGTCGCCGAACTGCTCGCCGAATACGACGCGGTGCTCTATTGCGGCGGTTCCGAAACGCCGCGCCCGGCCAACATCCCGGGCGACGATCTCGACGGCGTGCACGACGCGATGCCCTATCTGGTGCAGCAGAACAAGCGCATCGGCGGCGAGCCGATCCAGTCGGTGGCATGGCCGTCGCGCCCGATCGTCGCCGGCGGCCAGCATGTCGTCGTCGTCGGCGGCGGCGACACTGCCTCCGACTGCGTCGGTACCGCCTTCCGCCAGGGCGCGGTGCGCGTCACCCAGCTCGACATCCGGCCGCAGCCGCCGGAAAAGGAAGACAAGCTGTCGGTCTGGCCCTACTGGGCGACCAAGATGCGCACCTCATCCTCGCAGGCCGAAGGCGCCGAGCGCGAATTCCAGGTGGCGACGCTTGAATTCATCGGCGAAGACGGCCAGCTGACCGGGGTCAAATGCTGCGAGGTCGACGAAAAGCGCAAGCCGATCGCCGGCACCGAATTCGTCATCCGCGCCGATCTCGCGTTCATCGCCATCGGCTTTGCCGGGCCGGCCGCTCGAGGGCCGGTGTCGGAACTCGACGGGCAGATGACGATCGTCACCGACAGCCGCCGTTCGAAGAACGTCGAGGCCAATGACCGCGATTACAGAACCAGCGTCGAAAGGCTCTATGCGGCTGGCGACGTGCGGCGCGGCCAGTCGCTGGTCGTCTGGGCAATCCGCGAGGGCCGCCAGGCGGCGCGCGCCATCGATGAGGCTCTGATGGGATCGAGCGTGCTGCCGCGCTGAGTCCGTTCCGAAACTCTACAGAAAGAGTCGCCGGTTTTACTGCCGGATCGCCGTCGTCGTGTCGGATGCAGCAGCCGCAGTCGCAGGTTGTATCTTGGGCGGCCACGAGAAATCGTCGGCGCGGCCGGGCGAGGCGTCGGTCGCCTTGCCCTCGACGATCAGCTTTTCGCCGGGCAAATTCTTGTCCGCCTTTGCCGGCGGGGCGGCGCCGAGAAGTTCCGAGCCGCCGTCCAGCGCCGGATCGCTGAGCAGCATCGGCACAGTGCGATCGGCGGCTATCGGTGCGGCAGCAGGTGCCGGCGCCTCGACGGGAGCGCCGGCCGGGGCAGAAGCTGTGACCACGCTTCCCGGAGCGGCCAGCCCAAGGATCTTCATCAGCGGCTTTTCGGTGTAGAAGGCGAGCTTGCGCTTGCCGGCCTTCGACATGTTGATGCCGTCGTCGGAGCGCAGGCGCACCGATTGGCCGTTTATGTCCGGTCCGCTGGTGATAAAGGCGCCGTTCTCGTCGACGAACCCGTCCCAGACATCGACGAATTCGCCGCCGTGGCTTTCGGCGGACGAGCGGTAGATGTCGTTGAAGGCCAGCATGTCGGAGGTCATTTTCGAGACCCGGAAGGCCGGCATGCCAACCCACAGATACGGCACCTTGGCTGAAGCGATGGCTTTGCCGAGCGCTTCGGTCCGGCGCTCGTACTCCTTGGTCCAGTTTTCGGATCGCGGCTGCTCACGCACATCGCCGACGCGCATCTGCTGACGGTCGTTCGATCCGAGCATGACGACGACGGCTGCCGGTTTTTCGGCAGCGATCAGCGACTTGACCTGTTCGGGCCAGTTGTAGACATCGTCGCGCACGAAGCCGGACGAGCCGTTGGCGCGGACGACAATCCTGACGCCGGTGTTTTCGGCAAAGGCGGCGTCGAGCCCCTCAGCCAGTCCAGACGCCATGAAATCGCCGACCACCAGAACGACGCGCGCATCGGGCGCCTTCTCGGCCACCGGGGTTGTCGGCTCGGCCGGCGCCGGCCGGCGAACGGAGCGGGGCTTCCTCAGCTTGGGTCTGGGCTTTGTTCTCTGGAATTCTCTCGGGAATTCGGGCGGCGGCTGCTCAAACCGCTCGCTTCTGCGCGGAAACAACAGGTCGCGCAGCGACCAGCCACGACTTTCCGGCTCCTGCGCCATGGCCGAGGTATGAAAGGCGCTGGCCGCGCCGACTGCCAGAACGACGATCGCCAGAACGAGGATCGGCACGCGACGAACGATCAACCGGATGCGCGCAGCCGAAACCAATCACCCTCTCCATCCCGTAACCGGCTCTAGTTTTGCCTGAGCCATTTGAGCACTTCCTTGCTCGGATACCCGTCCTGGGTCAAGCCGGCCTTTGCCTGGAAGGCCATGATGGCGGTTTTCGATCCGTCACCGATCTTCCCATCGAACTTGCCGTCGTAATAGCCGTGCTCGGAAAGTCGCTTCTGAAGCTCCTGCCTTTCCTCGAAGGAGAGCTTGGTAAACGGTCGCTTCCAGTCCTGCACAAGCCCGCCATAGCCGGCGATTTCGTCGGCAAGAAGGCCCACGGCGAGCGCATATTTGTCGGCATTGTTGTAGCGCTTGATGACCGAGAAATTCTTGATCATCAGGAAAGCCGGCCCGCCCCGGCCACCGGGCAGCTTCAACGTCGCCTTGTCCCCACCGTTCTTGAACGGCTTGCCGTTGGCACGGGTGACGCCAAGCGCCTGCCATTGCGACAGCGACTTCGAGCCCCCGGGCAGCTTCTTGCCGTCCGGAAGGCTGACCTCATAACCCCAGGTCTTGCCTGCCTGCCAGCCGTTCTTCCTCAGCAAATTGGCGGCTGTCGCCAGTGCGTCGGGAATCGAATTCCAGATGTCGCGCTTGCCGTTGCCGTCCATATCGACCGCATAGGACAGGTAGCTGGTGGGGATGAACTGGGTATGACCCATCGCGCCGGCCCAAGAGCCGCTGAGATGGCTTTCGTCGATGTCGCCGGTCTGCAGGATCTTCAGCGCCGCGATCAGCTGGGTGCGGGCAAATTTCGCGCGCTTCGGGTCGGCATAACCAAGCGTCGCCAGCGAGCGCACGACATTGCGCATGATGTCATCGCGCTTGAGGGTTTCGCCGTAGTTCGACTCCATCGACCAGATGGCCAGCAGGATGTAGCGGTCGACGCCGTATCTTGCCTCGATCCTGTCCAGCCACGGCTTCCATTTCCTTGCCATCTGCTGGCCGACGGCGACCGACTGGTCATGGACGCGGTTGTCGAAATAATCCCAGGCGGGTGCGGTGAATTCGGGTTGAGTACGGGCCTTTTCCAGCACCATCGGATCAGCATCGCTGATGCCCTTGAATGCCTGGTCGTAGACGGAGCCGGAAACGCCGCTCGCCACGGCGGTAGCACGGAAGCTGGCGACCCATTGGCGGAAGCCGGCATCGGCAAAAGCCGGCCCGCTGGGCATAAGCAAGGCAAGCGAGAGGCTGGCGGCCGTCAGGACGCTGGTGAAGCGCCTTGCGACGTTGCGAACGGACATCTTTTCCTCCTTCTTTATCTCAGGAAGACTATTCATCGCCGAACCCGGTTAGCATTTGGTTTACCATAGGTGCCGTCCGGGATGAAAAGATGCGTCGACGCTTTACCAGCTGAGATTTCTGTCCCGTCGTTCAGTAATGCTCGATTTCGGCATGAAAATGTCTCGAATCGGGATTGCCGAACCGGCATGCAAATGGATAATTGGCACATGAAGAGAGTTCGCAAGGCAGTATTCCCGGTTGCCGGTCTCGGCACGCGCTTTCTCCCCGCCACCAAGGCCATTCCCAAGGAAATGCTGACGGTCGTCGACAGGCCGGTCATCCAGTATGTGGTCGATGAGGCGCGCGAAGCCGGGATCGAGCATTTCATCTTCGTGACCGGCCGCAACAAGGCGGTTATCGAGGATCACTTCGATGTCCAGTTCGAGCTCTACGACACGCTTGCGCAGCGCGGCAAGGATGATCAGCTCGCCCGCTTGCAGCGGCTGCAGCCGGCGCCGGGGCAGACCAGCTTCACCCGCCAGCAGGTGCCGCTCGGCCTTGGCCACGCCGTCTGGTGCGCGCGCGAGCTTGTCGGCGACGAGCCCTTTGCGCTGCTGTTGCCCGACATGATCATGCAGTCGGAAAAAAGCTGCATGAAGGACATGGTCGAGCTTTACGCCGAGACCGGCAACAACATCGTCGCCGTGCAGGAATGCGATCCCGCCGAGGCGCACAAATACGGCATTGTCGGCCGCGGCGAGGACGCCCATCACGGTTTCAGCATCACCGGCATGGTGGAAAAGCCGAAGACCGGCACCGCGCCGTCGAACCTCTTCATCAACGGGCGCTATATCCTGCAGCCGGAGATATTCAAGATACTCGAAGGCCAGGAAAAAGGCGCCGGCAACGAGATCCAGCTCACCGATGCAATGCTGAAGCTGCAGAAG
The DNA here is from genome assembly GCF_040318415.1 of Mesorhizobium sp. M1163. Classification (NCBI taxonomy): domain Bacteria; kingdom Pseudomonadati; phylum Pseudomonadota; class Alphaproteobacteria; order Hyphomicrobiales; family Phyllobacteriaceae; genus Mesorhizobium; species Mesorhizobium sp. M1163. The sequence goes on from NZ_JAMYMF010000004.1 coordinate 162,388, forward strand.
CAACAGCCCTTCTACGGCTACCACTACCGCGGGCGGACGTTCGACTGCGGCTCGCCCGAAGGCTTCGTCGAGGCCAACGTTGCCTTCGCACTGTGGCGCAGCGACATGAATGCAAGCATGGCCGGTGTCATTCGCACGCTTCTCGACGAACTCGCGCCGTCAGAACGCCGCGGCGTAGCCTTCTAGCTTCAACACCGGTTCGCGCTGACTGGCTAAAGTGCGCCGCATTCGACCAGCCTTATGCGATGCGCTTTAGGTTCTTGTTTTATGCATGTCGTTATCGCAAAACCGCTGCACACTTTTGCGCGACATGCATTAGCGCTGCAACTTCAAGCCGACGAAGATACTGTTGGCCGTGTAGTCGCGTCCAACCAGGTTGCTGGTCAGTTTTTCAGTCCTGACGCGGGTGGTGAGCCCGGCATAGCGGTTCAGCCACCATGTCAGCCCAGCCTCGGCGCTCAGCGTCAAATCATGATCGTCGGAGCCGGTATAGTCGCGCCATTCAACGCCGAGAGCGGCATTTCCGGTCAGGTTGGCGCGGATTTGCCGCTCTCCGGTGAGGCTGCCGGAATAGAGCATATCGCCGCTTTCGCCCGCGTTCGTCGTGTTCTCGGCGGTCGTCTGTGCGGTGAGGCCGATCGTGGTGCCGCGTTCCGGCGACCATTTGAGATCGGCATTAACTGTCGCGCCCGAAATCGCCGGCAGGGCGTCGTCGTCGATAGCTTCGCGCAGCCAGCCGACCGAGAACTCGCCGGTAAGCTTCTCGCGGAGATCGAGCTCGACGCCGGCCCGTGCGCCAAGCCGCGTCGAGGAGCGCTGGAAGCCGTTTGGATCGACGCGCAAATCATAAGCGCGCCGGCCGACCTCGATTTCGGTGAACGGAGTGATGGCAGGCGAGATCTCGTAGCCGGTGCGCAAAATGGCCGTATAGAGCGTCGAGTCGCGGCCCTTCTGCGACAGCGATCCCCCCGACGAAAGCTTGACGTCACCAAAGATGTCGTGCTCGACCGCGCCGGTCAGCGCGAAGCGCATCTTTCCCGCATCCTTCTCGACGGCGAGGCTGCCGCTCACGGTCTGGCGCACCGGCTGCCCAACGGCGCCGACGATGGCGTCCGGCGCCGAGGCCGATTCGGGCACGGCCTCGTAGCCAAGTTTGGCGATGGCGCGCAGATCATTGTCGAGATCGATGTTGAGCGTGCCGTCGACGCGGCCTTGCGCCTCGTGAACGTCATAGCCGGACAACGTCTCGCGGAAGATGCCATAGCCCTCAACCGTCGCCGAATTCTCCCGCCAGTCGGAGACGGCGTTGAAGCGCAGCGTCGTTTCCGACAGCAATGCCGGCTTGCCGAGGCTGCTCGAATCGGCGTTTGTTGAATACGTCAGGCCTTGCTCGAGCGTCGGCCGGATCACGAAGGAGCCGAGGGTGATGCCGGTGGCGGCGAATGGGTCGTCCTCGTTCTTCTTGTCATGGCCTTCGATGGCTTCGGTGCGCTCGGCGCCGGGGTCGAGCTTGAGCCTTTCGGCGGAATCGATGGTCACCGCACGGCGGTTGGCCGTATCCTGCTCGTCTATGGCGGCGGTGTCGGTGTCGTCGGTCGTCGGCGTCGCTGCAGTCGCAGTGGCGCCTCTCTTGCTCTTCTTGTTGTCCACGGCCTCATCTTTGGCCTTGCCTTCTTCGACGGCGCGTTGCGTTGCGCTCGGCCGCCGTCGTGGCGGCGGAGCAGGGTCGGCAAACGGGTCGTCGCTGGCCGCTGGTGGATCGAAAGTGCCGCCGGTTGTGGCCGCCGCCTCGCCCGTGCCGTCGTCAGGCAAGGCCCCCGGGCTGGCCGGACGATAGGTAGGCAGCGGCGTATCGTCGTTGGCGGTTGCAGCAGCCATGCCCAACTGCCTGATCCTGTACTGCTGGTCGTCCAGGATTGTCGATTCCGAAACCTCACCGCGCAGCTCGGTTTCCTGTGCGCAAAGCAGTGCCGGACGCGACAACGCAAGGACACTGGTTGCCAGCAGCAAAGCGCAAACCGCCTTGCCCTTTCGTCCTATTTTGTTTTGAGGCTGAAACCCGGACATCGGCACCACTGCTTGCGCGGCGCACGCGCGCCATACTTACGAAACCGTAAATGGGGATGGTTAACGGAGCGTTGAGGGATCGCCCGCAAGGTGTTCTGGGCGGCAATTCCGTTGGACAGGCGCGCGCCGAAGCGCTAATCGCATCGTCCATGGACGTGAAATCCCCAGACAGGAAGCCGCTCGACGAGCAGGCCGCGATTGCCTCGGCGCTGAGAACGGTGGCGACAGAGCAGGCCGGCGTCGCGGCACTGGCAGACGCGCTCGAAAACGGGCTGGCCGAGCCGTTCGCACGGGCAGTCGACATGGTGTCGCAGATCGATGGCCGCGTTATCGTCACCGGGGTCGGCAAAAGCGGCCATATCGGCTCGAAGATCGCCGCAACGCTCGCTTCGACCGGCACGCCGGCCTTCTTCGTCCACCCTGCCGAAGCCAATCACGGCGACCTCGGCATGATCGCTCGGAACGACGCCATCATCGCCCTGTCGTGGTCGGGGGAAAGCCTCGAGCTCAAGGGCATCATCGCCTATTCCAGGCGCTTCTCGATCCCGCTGGTCGCGGTCACCGCCGGCGAAAAATCGGATCTGGCGCGTGCGGCCGACGTGGTGCTTCTGCTGCCGCGAGCCCCGGAAGCCTGTCCGCACGGCCTTGCGCCGACGACCTCGACGCTGCTGCAAATGGTGATGGGCGATGCGCTGGCCATCGCGTTGCTCGAGGCGCGCGGCTTCACCCCGGACCATTTCCGCACGTTCCATCCCGGCGGCCAGCTCGGAGCCAACCTGACGCAGATCCGCGAGATCATGCATGTCGGCGACAGGCTGCCTCTGGTGTCGTCCGGCACCGGCATGCGCGAGGCGATCCTCGAATTGTCGCGCAAGGGGTTTGGCTGCGTGGCGGTCACTTCGGCGGACGGCAAGCTGATCGGCATCATCACCGATGGCGACATCAGGCGCCATATCGGCAGCGATCTTCTGGCCATGAGCGTGGATCAGGTGATGACCAGAGAGCCAAAAATGGCGGCGCCCGACACACTGGTTGCGACGGCGCTGCAGACGATCAACGATTCTGCCATTACCAGCCTGATGGTGGTCGAAGGCAGACGGCCGATCGGGCTCGTCCATCTGCACGACCTGCTGCGCATCGGTGCTGCCTAGCGGGCTTCTAGACTGCCTCGACCGTCAGTTCCAGGTCGGTGTCGGCGGCACCGGTCACGCGCACCTGCGTGCCGGCCGGCAGGTCAGGGCCGGAGACGCGCCACAACGTGTCGCCGAGCTTGATGCGGCCGCGCCCATCCTTGATCGGCTCGGCAAGGGTCGCCGTCCGGCCGACCATCTGCGCGCCGCGCCGGTTGAGCAGCGGCTGGTCGGTTTCCTCATGCCGCCCGCCCACCAGCCGCTTGCCGACATAGGCCGAGACCAGCGACAGTGCGAGGAAGGCGAGGACCTGGACCTGCCAGCTCCAGAAACCGGCGTCCCAGATGAGCAGCGAGACGACGCCGATCAACAGCGCGGCAATGCCGATCCACAGCATGAAAATGCCCGGCGCGACGAGCTCCATCACCAGCAGGACGAAGCCGAGGATCATCCAGCTCCACGGACCGAGTTCGGAAATGATGCGATCGAACATGGCCTCAGGTCTCGCTGGGACGAACCACGGGCGGGCGGGCCTGTCGTGCTGGACTGGCGGTGCCTTCGCCCTTGAAAACTTCCCTGGCGATTTCACCAATGCCGCCGAGCGTGCCGATCAGTGAGGAAGCCTCTATCGGCATCAGCACGAGTTTGCTGTTTGTCGCTGCACCGATCCTGGTCAGCGCTTCGGTGTATTTCAGCGCGACAAAGTAGTTGAGCGCCTGCACGTCACCCTTGGAAATCGCCTCCGACACTACCTGCGTGGCGCGTGCTTCAGCCTCGGCCGAGCGCTCGCGCGCCTCGGCATCGCGGAAGGCGGCTTCCTTGCGGCCCTCGGCCTCCAGGATCTGCGATTGTTTGAGGCCTTCGGCGGCGAGGATCTGGGCGCGCTTGTTGCGCTCGGCCATCATCTGGCGGCCCATCGATTCGACGAGATTGGCCGGCGGGTTGATGTCCTTGATCTCGACGCGGGTGATCTTGATACCCCAGGGGTGCGCGGCCTCATCAACGACGCGCAGCAGGCGCTCGTTGATGGCGTCGCGGTTCGACAACAGCTCGTCGAGGTCCATCGAGCCCATCACGGTGCGGATGTTGGTCATCGTCAAATTGAGGATAGCGTTCTGCAGGCCGGCGACCTGGTAGGCGGCCTGCGCCGCGTTGAGCACCTGATAGAAGGCAACGCCGTCGACGGCCACGGTGGCGTTGTCGCGGGTGATGATCTCCTGGGTCGGAACGTCGAGCACCTGCTCCATCATGTTCATCTTGGCGCCGATACGGTCGACGAAGGGCACGATGAGGTTGAGGCCCGGGCTCAATGTCTTGGTGTAACGGCCAAAGCGTTCGACGGTATAATTGTAGCCTTGCGGAATTGTCCGGATGCCCTTGAAAAGCACCAGCACGACAAGGGCGACAAGAACAAGAAGCGCAATATCGAAACCACTGAAACCCATTTTGGCTCTCCCCTCAAAGGCCATGTTGGACATTGCCACGCGGCCGATTCCACCAAACACTTAAGTGTGTTTCAGCAATGTTACAATCAGGTGATCACGGATTGCGGGTGCATGGACGGCGGGATCCATTCAAGCCCAGCCGGACAGCTCGCGCCGCACCATTGCCTCGATCACCGCCATGCCCTCTGCACTGTCGTTGAGGCAAGGGATGTGCGCGAACTTTTCGCCGCCGGCATGGTGGAAGGTCTCGGCCGCTTCCCTGCCGATCTCGTCCAGCGTCTCGATGCAATCGACGGAAAAGCCCGGATTGACGATGGCGACCGATTTCACGCCTTCGCGCCCCAGTCTTTCGACTGTCTTGTCGGTGTAGGGTTGCAGCCATTCCTGCGCGCCGAAGCGCGACTGGAAGGTGGTGATCAGCTTGTTCTCATCCCAGCCGAGCTTTTCGCGCAGCAGCCGCGTCGTCTCCAGGCAATGCGCCTGGTAGGGATCGCCCTTGTCGGAGTAGGATTTCGGAATACCGTGATAGGAAGCGATGACGATTTCCGGATCGAAGTCGAGGCTCGCCAGATGCCCTTCGATCGAACGGGCGAGCCCCTCGATATAGGCCGGCTCGTTGTAATAGGGGGGCACGCTGCGAATGGCCGGGGCGCGGCGCATCTTCATCAGCGCGCGAAACAACTGGTCGTTGGCGGTCGCAGTCGTCGTCGCCGAATATTGCGGATAGAGCGGGAAAGACAGGATGCGGTCGCAGCCTTGCTCGACCAGTCTGTTGGCCACGCTCTCGGTCGAAGGGTTGCCGTAGCGCATCGCCCAATCGACGATCACATGGGATAAATCGCCGAGCGCAAGCCCGAGTTTCTCGGACTGGGCACGGGTACAGGTGCGCAGCGGCGACTCGTTGCGCTCCCGGTTCCATATCCTGGCATAGTTGGCGCCCGACTTCTTCGGCCGGGTGGTGAGGACCAGGCCGTAGAGGATCGGATACCAGACCGCCTTGTTGAGTTCGATGACGCGCGGATCGGACAGGAATTCCCTGAGATAGCGCCACATCGGCTTGAAGTCGGTGCCGTCCGGCGTGCCGAGATTGATCAGCATGACACCGACCTTGCCTGTCCCGACCGGAGGGTGTCCTGCCGGGAGCGCGCCGGCGGTCGTTTCGGCTTTGCTTTCAGCAGGGTTGGCAAGCGTCATGGGGTTCTCCAACACCGCGAAACCAGCGGTGCCGCGGCGAAGGTAGCGATGCCGCGCCGGTTTTCAAATGCAGCGTCTGGCCGCACCTTATCCCAGAAATGCAGCACCCGCCCGGTTTGCCGGGCGGGTGCATTGCGTTCCTGCGGCCGGATTACTTCGAGGCCGCCGGGATAGTCAAGGTTGCGCCGACCGGCAGCCGGCGTGGCTCGTAGGCTTTGTTGGCATCGAAGATCATTTTCCATTTGGTGCCGTCGCCATAGGCCTTCACCGCGAGATCCCAATAGGTATCGCCGGCGACGATTACATGGCTGCTTTCGGCCGGTGCCGGCTCAGCCGGCTTGGCGGGCTCGGCAGGTTTTGCCGGCTCACTTGGGGCCGGTTCACTCGGGGCCGGCTGACTGGGGGCCGGCTGACTCGGGGCAGGCGCCGTCTCGGCCGGTTTGGCCGGTACAGCCGGAGCAGGGGTGGCCGGAGCCGCAGGTGCCGCCGGCTGGGCCGGCTCGGCGGGTGCGGGGGCCGCCGGCGCGGTTTCAGCCGGGACGGCCGGTGGTGTTTTGGAAATGTCGCCGGAGCCGGCCGGCATTTCGGGCATTGCCGGCTCAGCAGGCTTTATCGGCGCTGCCTCAGCAGGTTTTGGCGGTTCGGCCGGGTTGGCTGGTTCCGCGGCCGGGGCTCCGGTCGCGGCGATCTCGGTGATGCGGCCGTCGAGCTTCGGCGTATAGGGCCGGTGCGCGCCGAGGTAATCGGCGACGACCTGTTCCAGCCCCGGGCCGTAATCATAGGCGTTCTTGGCCTTCTCGGCGAATACCTTGTAGCCGTCACCGCCCTGGCGGACATAGTTGTTGGTGGCGACCAGATAGTCCTTGTCCGGTTTGATCGGCGTCCAGGCGCCGCCTTCCATGACCTCGACCGATTTGACGCGTCCATTAGGCGGCGCCGATTTGTCGAACGCATATTTCAGGCCGGCAACCTGCGGGAAGCGCCCGGCGCCGTCCTCGACCTGGCTGAGGCCGCTTTCGAGGCCGGCAACCAGATCCTTGCCGGTGATCTGGAAGGTCGCCAGCGTGTTCTGAAACGGCAGCACAGTGAGAACCTCGCCCATGGTGACGGTGCCTTGGTCGATCGAGGCGCGCAAGCCGCCGCCATTCGAGATGACGATCTCGACACCTTGGCCCTTGACCCGGTCGAGGACGGCGTCGGAGACCAGATTGCCCATCTCGCATTCGCGGGCGCGGCAGTTTTCGCGGCTGCCGTCGATCGCCTTGGTGCTCTCGGCGACTTCCTTGTTCTTCAAAGCCTCGATCGGGGCGCCGAGTTCCTTGATGCGGGCAAGCACGGCGGGGTCGGGCGTGATCGATTTGTCGAGATGAATGGGATCGCCGCTTGCCTCTTTGACGACGCCATTGTCGTCGAAGACGACCTTGAACTCGCCGAGATATTTCGAATAGGACGCCGCCTGCACGACCGGCACTTTGTAGCCGTCCGGATTGTCGACCATCGTCGGATAAGGGCCTTCCGCCTTGGGGTCGGTGTTGGACAGCAGCGAGTGGCTGTGGCCGCCGACCACCACGTCGACGCCCGGGATCTTGGCGATCACGTCGCGTTCTCGCTTGTAGCCGATATGGGTGACCGCGATGATCTTGTTGACGCCCTCTCGCTTCAGTTTCTCGACCTCGGCGGTGATCGACTTGACGTCGTCCTCGATGGCGATGTTCGGGCCAGGCGTGGCAAGCTCCGGCGTGTCGTTGGTGACCGCGCCGACGATGCCGATCTTCTGGCCGCCGACCTCGACCACGATCGACGGCTTGACGCGGTCGCCGAGCTTGGATTGCGCATTGGCCTTCACATTGGCGCCGAGCACCGGAAACTGGATCATGTCGAGGAACGGCGCCAGCGCCGACTCGCCATCGTCGAACTCATGGTTGCCGACCACCTCGGCATCGAATTTCATCTGGTTGAGGAATTCGCCTTCGGTCTTGCCCTTGTAGGTCGTGTAGAAGAGCGAGCCCTGGAAATTGTCGCCGGCGCTGAGCAGCAGCACGTTCTGGCCTTGCAGCTTCTTGCGCTCCTGCGCGATCGCGGTGACCAGGCGGCCGGCGCCGCCGACGCATTCGCCCTTGGTCTCCTCCTCGGCCGAGCAGGTCGATTCATACTTGTTGTTGCTCTCGATGCGGCTGTGCCAGTCGTTGATGTGCAGGATGTTCAGCGTGTAGTCGGCAAAGGATACGCCTGCCGACAGGCCAAGCGCCGATGCCGACAGCGCGGCGATGGCAGCGATCTTCTTCATTCTCGTCTCCCGGATAACTTGAGTACAGCGCCGCGCGTCATTTGGGACGCGCAAAGTACCAATTTTATTTTGCGCATGATCCTTTCCGAAAATCGACTCCGATTTTCGGGGTCATGCGCAGACGCGTTTAAAGCTCTTGTTTGACTGGGATGTAACAGCCCTCTCGGGCCATGTTCACATCGCGTTTCAGTCGATGCAAGCGGAAATCGGCATCAGCTTTGCCGGCGTAAAAAGGCTTTGCCGGCGTAAAAAGCGGCGGCTTGAAGCCGCCGCCCTTTTGCAAAGTCAATTCGGAATCGGATTTCAGGTGCGCCTGGTCAGCACAAAATTCTGCCCGCTCGCGCTGGTGCAATTGAGCTGGCTTGTGGAGACCATCAGGCAGTTGAAGCTGATCGGCGTCTGGCGGATCAACGAAGTGCCATGGATCTCGACCGAGGTGCCGCCGGTCATGGTGTAGCTGCCATCGGCAAGCTTCTGGCCGGTGTCGGTTGCGACGGTCGCGAAGCTGCCGCCCTTGAAGGTGGACAGGCCCGTGCCCTGCGCGTCGATCCAGGAGCCTTCAACCCCTTTGGCCGTGATCACCGGCGGCTCGCCTGAGCCGGTTGTTGTGCAGGCCGCCAACGCGACCGTAGCGGCCGCGGCAATGCCAGCCGAAAGCAGTCTTTGCGCAATCGTCATCTTCAAATCCTCTCCTCTCGCATCGGCCCGAAAATCGATCCGATTTTCGGAACGCATGATGCGCACATTCAAAGTGCTAGAGCGTACTTTGTGCGTCCAAATGGACGCACGTCGCTCTAGGCCGCCCCTCTTCAATTGCCCGATTTCCGGGCGATTGCAAGCTGGCGGAGTGTGGAGGCAACGCTGCTATCGAACGAGGATGTTGCGGAATTGCCACGGGTCTTTGGTATCGAGGTCCTCGGAAAACAGACCAGGCCGATTGTCGAGCGGTGTCCAGTCGGTATAATAGCTCCTGACCGGCCCGAGATATGGGTTCTGCACGTCGAGGCAGCGCTTGTAATCCATCTCGTCGGCTTCGACGATGCCGGCCTCGGGATTTTCCAGCGCCCAAACCATGCCGGCCAGCACCGCCGACGTGACCTGCATGCCGGTGGCGTTCTGGTAGGGCGCCAGCTTGCGCGCCTCGGCCAGCGACAACTGCGAGCCGTACCAGTAGGCGTTCTTGGCGTGACCGTAGAGCAGCACGCCGAGTTCGTCGATGCCATCGACCAGTTCGTTTTCGTCGAGCACGTGATGCACGGGCTGAGCCTCGCCGGCGGCACCGAACATCTCGTGCAGTGACAGCACGGCGTCGTTGCAGGGATGATAGGCGTAATGGCAGGTCGGGCGATACTGCACCTTGCCCTTCTTGCCGTGCAAGGTGAAGAAATCGGCAATCGAAATCGCCTCGTTATGCGTCACCAGGAAGCCGTACTGCGAACCGGGCGTCGGGCACCATGTGCGCACGCGCGTGTTGGCGCCGGGCTGCTCCAGAAAGATCGCGGCCTTCGAGCCGTTCTTGTGCTTTTTTGCGTTCTTCGGCATCCACGTCTCATGCGTGCCCCAACCGAGCTCGGCCGGCTGCAGGCCTTCCGAAATGAAGCCTTCGACCGACCAGGTGTTCCAGAACACGTTCATCGGCTTGGGTTTCTTGGTGCGCTGGGTGTCGCGCTCGGCGATATGGATGCCCTTGACGCCGGCTTTCTTCATCAGCCTGGCCCAGCCTTCGCGATCGTGCTGCGCGGGCTCCGAGAAATCGAGGCCAAGATCTGTGGCGAGGTTGACCAGCGCCTGCTTGACGAACCACGAGACCATGCCCGGATTGGCGCCGCAGCACGAGATCGCCGTGGTGCCGCCTGGGTTCTTCGCGATTTCAGTACGCACCGTCTCGCGCAGCGCATAGTTGGTGCGTGAGGCATTGTCGGCCTTTTCGTCGAAATAAAAGCCGAGCCAGGGCTCGACCACCGTGTCGATATAGAGGACGCCAAGCTTGCGGCAGAGCTTCATGAGTTCGAGCGAGGAAGTGTCGACCGACAGGTTGACGCAAAAGCCCTGGCCGCCGCCATTGGTCAAAAGCGGTGTCAGCAGCTTCTTGTAGTTCTTCTTGGTCACCGCGTCCTGCATGAAGGTGATGCCGCGCTCGTCGAGCAATTTGCGGTCGGTGTCGCGCGGGTCGATGACCGTCATGCGCGACTTGTCGAATTTGAAATGGCGCTCGATCAGCGGCAGCGTTCCCCGTCCGATCGAGCCGAAGCCGATCATCACCACAGGGCCGGTGATCTCACCGTAAACGGGCCAGTTTTCATTCACCATTTATCGATTACTCCCTCAAAAAACGCTTCGGAACAGCGGCTTGGCCGCGGCGCGACAAACCATAGATCATTGTCACAATAAAGCGAAAATCGGACGGCCGGCGTTACGCCGCGCCATCCCGGCTACGGCTCGACCAGACTTGCAAACTCCGGCTTGAAGAGGGCACGTGCCTCGGAGACCGGCAGTTCCAGCAGATCGTCGGCGCAGGCCTGGATGGCATGCGGCAGGGTCTGGAGCCCGAACACCAGAACCTGCTTGTCGCCCTCGCGCCAGAGGCTGGCAGCCAAATTTTCGTCGATCAGATCGTCGATGCCGCATTCGGCTTCGTGATCAATATCGGTCTGATCGCTCGGTTTCTTGCGCCGCTGCTTGACGAAGGAGGCGAGGGAAGGACCGGGCTTGCCATCTATCGTATCCAAGAAAATGTCCTGAAGGCCGAGCAGGACGCCGCGCCGCACATCCATGATGTAGGCGTCCGAATAGTTGGTCGGATGCGCTCCGCCGCAGAAGATGCTGCCGGACTCCCGCCAGCTCATCAGCCGCGGAGTCAGCGAGGTCACTTCGAATGTGCTGTCCTCATAGCCGCCGAGTGTGCCGCCGTTCACACCGTCAATCGGCCCGCCTTCGTTGAAACCGGCATACTGCGCCGCCACGCAGCCCAGTGCGCCGATGTTGGCGCGCCAGTGCCTGTCTTGCAGCAGAGCGTTCGCGGCCTCGATTGGAACGTCGCCGGACAGTTCGACAATGCGCGGCGTGGCAAATTTGGTGCGGGGGTCGACGACATAGCGGTAGGTTGCGTCCGGCCAACCAGTCGTCTTGCCGTTATCGAGCTGAGTGTCCACCCGCAGATAGTCATAAGGGGACGTTTCCATGGTGAGCGGCGTGTCATTGCCGAAGAACTTCATGAAGCTGAAATCGTAGAGATCGAGCGGGCTGCTGGGCTCGTTCTCGGTCACCTGCCGACTTGCGACCCGTTCCAATCTGAGCGGCAGCGCGCTCTTTCCGTTCCAGCTGCCTTCAAGGGTTTTGCCGTTACTGGATGAGGCCAGGCGCCAGACGGCGGCAATCGGCGCAGCCTTTCCGTCATCGCAATTGTCGGCGCCGCATGCCTCCTCCTCGGCCAGTTCGAACTTGCTGCCCTTTTGAGACCGGGCCTGCAGCGGGATGTCGACGCCCTTCGAGCGGTAGAAATAGCGGCCGGCCAGCGGGCCGCCGGGCGCGGCGGGGTCGCCGGTGAATTCGACGACGATATCGCTCTTTCCAAGCTTGCCGGCATAAGTCACCGGCTCCGCCTCGGCTGCTGTCGACAGTACCAGGATCGCGGCCATTAACGTGACCGGCCTGCTAAGATGCTGGATCATTTTTCCCCCAAGCCGCAAGTTACAGCTGTCTTGCGCCAGCAGTCACGGTCGGCTGTCAGGCCCTTATAGTCAAGTTGTGCCTCGTCCCGCACCTGAGGCTGCTCAGCGAAAAGACGCGGCGAGCGCCACCCCTGGTGCGGATGGCGCATCCGCCCGTTTCAGCGGGTTTTTGTCCTCGGCGCGGCTGTGGAGGCTCGAACCACCAGTTCTACCGGCAGAACGACTTGGCGGGGGGCTTCATTGTCAAGGACCATTCGGGCGGCAAGCCGGCCTTTTCCGATCACGTCTTGTGCGACAGTGGTCATCGGAGGCGTGGTGCGTGCGGATTCAGCGGTGCCATCGAAGCCGACGACCGACACGTGGCCCGGCACGTCTATGCCGCGGCGAACCGCCTCGTCCAGGATCGTGATCGCCTGCCAGTCCGACATGGTCAGGATCGCGGTTGCTTCAGGCGCCCTGTCGAACACCACTGCTCCGGCAGATGGCTCGCCCGGGATCGTCTCGATGATCGGGACATCGTCGATCGACAAATTCGCCTCCGCCAAACCCTGTTTGAAACCGTCGAGCCTTTCATCGTCGAGCGGGAAGCCGGCCAGAAGCGGGCGCGTTGCCTTTCCGGGCATGTGGACAATCGGCGGGCCGGGAGACCGGCGCACCGAAAGGATGGCAAAATGCCGGTGCCCCAGCCCGGTCAAGTGCCGGACGGCAGCAACCGCGCCACTCCTGCCGTCGATCTTTATCGAATTGATGTCGGGACCTGCGTCGCTTTCGAGAATGACGAAGGGCAGACGGCGTCTCTGGACCGAAATTATGAGACCAATGTCGGCGCTGTGACCAAGGATAAAGCCGTCAACCAGGGCATCGCGGATGCTGGCGAAGCGCGTGTTGTCGGTGCCGTTTACAAGGCTGAGCGTCGTTCCAGCCTCGTCGCAGGCGAGCGAAACGCCGAGCACCAGCTCGCGGCCGTATGGGCTTCTCATCACTTCGGAGATGGCGTAGGCGCCAGGCGGCATGAACCCGATGGCATTGAACTTGCCGTCCCGCAGCAATCGTCCTTTCGGATCGGGGCCGCCAAACCCGAGCGCTCGCGCGGCCGCTTCGACGCGCTCGCGCAATTCGGGCCTGACCAGCTCCGGCCGGTTGAAGACGTTGGAGACAGTCCCCCGGGAAACTCCGGCAGCCTTGCCGACATCGGCTAGGGTGGGCATTGGCGATTCACTCGTTTTCCCTGAGGTAGACCATTTTTTGGAGCGCTCCAAGAATTTTATTGACTCAAAACCAAAATAGGGGGATCGTGCTCCTTGGAGCGCTCCAAGAGCATATACTGAGGGTGTTTCTGCGACTGAGACACCGAGAATCGTCACATGGCATGGTCGCAGCGGCCAATGCCCAAGGAGAGGATGATGGCAGAAACCGATGCTTTTCCAGCCTCGCTCGTAGGCAAGACTTTCGACTGCGTTTTCGGCCCCTTCGTACCGCGGCTGACGTTTCTTTCGCCGCAGGAATTGCATATCCAGGCGTCGATCGGGACCACTGAAATCGACGAGGTGGTCAAGGTCGGCCTGACCAGCGTGCGTCCGAATCTCGTGCTCGCGAGTTGGACGGAGCAGAGCGGCAACTTCATTGTGCAGTTGCAGGATCACGAGAACCGGATCGTCCATAATTATGCGCGGCTGGCCGATGGGCAGCTCTTCTGTGCTCAGGGCGCCATTCAAGCCGTTCCGGCGTGAGGGGAGGAAAATGCGATGGAACTCGCTTATGACAGTCATCTGCTTGCTCGAATTCTGCTGAGCGTCGCGACCGTGGGTTACGGTGTAGCGACGATCAAAGCCGACTTGAACGCCACCCACGCCACCAATCCACTGTGGACTCCCCATGCCCGGTTTCACGTCGTCTGGCAGGTGCTGAGCTATACCGGGGTGGCGCTGATTGCCCTCGGTCTCATCTGGATCAAGGGGCAACTCGAAGCCGAGCGGCTCTATCTCGCCGGCGGATTGGCCGCGGCCATGTATGGGGCATTCTTCGCGGCCATGCTCTCGCGGTCGATCTATGGTGGCGTGCTGTATGACGAGAACGGCTACCCGCCGTTCCGGCCGCCGTTTGGACCGGCGGGCTGGCGGTGGGATGTCAACGTCACCGTCTTTACCGCGATGTCGGCGATCCTGCTGCTGGGCCTGGCTGCGATTTAGGGCAATTCCGGGAAAAGTGTGAGACGGTTTTCCGTCCGGAATTGCGCAAGAACAAAGAGGTGGAGCGGTTCGGCGTTTCCGTGAAACGATGAACTGCTCTAGGACAGCGCCAGCGCCCTAAGCCACGCGACCAGCCGGTCACGATCGGCGGTCATCCCCTTGTAGTCGAGCTGGGCCTCGTCCAGCGCCAGAAGTTGTTCGGCCAAGGACGCTGCGAGCGCCGCACGGTCGCGGTGGCGCTCCAGCACGGCGAGCGGGTCGAGATGGATGCGGATGGTGAAGAGTACGTCGCCCGAAACGGGGAGTTTTCTCAGCGTCTGCCGCTCGACGCGGATAAAGGCATGGGCGTCGATGTCACCGTCCGGGAATCTCGACGGGCGACTGCTGGCGCGGTCGATGCGTTCGACATTGGAGAGCGGATGGTAGAGCGCGTCGCCCGCCTGGATCGACCAGTTGTAGCGCTCGACGGCTTGGCCCTGGAGGCCGTCGAACATGCGGTTGATGAGATCGGCCGGGCGTGTGCCTGGACCGAAACCCGGTACCGGCGCGTGGATCTGCTGCAGCGGCTTGCCGAATTTTTCGGTCAGCGACCATGACGAGGGGAAGCAGAGCGAGCCGGCCGCCAGACGCCAGCCGCTCTCGTCGCGGCGCATCAGGATCAAATCCTCCTGCACGAGCAACGAGGCCGCGACAAGCGGCGCATCGCTGAAAGAAGCTGCGGTGCCTGAGCCTACAAGACTGTCGGTGCCGCCGATCACCACGATCCCGTTGTCGGTACGCCTGTGGGTCCCAGGAAAGTTCGCCGCCAGATGCGCACCGAGCAGATCGAGCACTTCGCGTTGGGCGTCGCGTGTGGCTTGCTCCTCGACAAAAACCTTGTCTGGAATTTCGGCATAAAGCCGGCGTTTCTCGGCAAGATAGGGCAGCAGATATTCGTCGATCTCGATCCATCTATCTAGATTGAGCGGCTTCAGCCCGATGGTGAACAGTTTCGACGAGCCGTCATAGGGTGTGTGGGTCGGTGGGCGGAAACTCATGCTTCTTTGTAGGCTTCCAGTGCGGCAGCGGCCATTCTCGCCGTGAATTCGGTGATTTCGTAATCGGCGGCGCCTGCCTTGGCGAAGGGATCGTCCGCCAGTCTGGCATCGAGCACGTCGCGTGGACCGCGCGCGATGATGATGCCGCCGGTCCTCGGCCGCTTCGGCCCGGAGGCGACAAAAATGCCTTCCGCATAACAGGCCTTCAGCCACTCGACATGCGCTTGCTGCAGGCTGTCGATCTCGGTCAGCGGCACCGTATACTTCAGCGAAACCACGAACATTGTTGTCTCCCGATGCTTCAGCCCAGCCGCGCCGGGATCAATCCGCGCAGCGAGTTGCCGACGAACAGCGCCTTGGCCGATTTCAGTTCGCTCCATGTGTAGATTGCTTCGCGGGCGCGGCCTTGATCCAGCAGTTCGCCGCGCAGGACGCCAGGCAGCAGGCCGCAATCGAGCCGCGGCGTGGCCAGCACGCCGTCGCCGAATTCGGCAAAGACATTGGTGATCGTGCCCTCGCAGATTTCGCCGCGCTCATTGGCGAGCAGCACCTCGTCGGCCCGGCCGGCGAGATATTCGGCGCGGGCGCGCGTATAGATTTGTCGGCGGCTGGTCTTGTGGCGCAGCAGCATATCGCTCGAATCAAGCCGCACGCGCGCCAGCTGCACGGTCCAGACCTTGTCTGCGGCGAGCGGCGCGTAGGGCTGCACCGAAACCGCTACATCGCCCTTGCGCGACAGGACGAGGCGAGTGCGCAACGCAATGTGCTGGCGGCCGACCGCATTCATCAGCGCTTCACCGACCCGTTGCGGGTCGCAGCCGAAGCCGAGTTCGTCTGCCGAGCCGTAAAGCCGCGCGAGATGGCGGTCGAAACGGAGGAAACCCGAGCCGGGTTCCCAGCGCATTGTTTCGATCAGTTCGAGATCGGCAGTGTTCCCGTCGCGAAACGGGCTTTCAGCAGACACTCCTGGTACTCCTCTTCGGCTGTCGAATCGAAGACGACGCCACCGCCGACATTGTAGACTGCCTCGCCATTGGCAAAGAGCGAGATGGTGCGGATCGCCACCGAAAAGCGCATCCGGCCGCCGGGGGCGATCCAGCCTATGGCGCCGCAATAGACATCGCGCGGGCCACCTTCCAGCTCGCGCAGGATCTCCATGGCACGGATCTTCGGCGCGCCGGTGATCGAACCGCAGGGGAACAGCGCGGCGAAAATCTGGCGGATGGCGAGGCCGGGCAAAAGTTTCGCCCGCACGCGGCTCACCATCTGGTGGACCGTCGGGTAGCTCTCGATGCGGAAAAGCTCCGGCACATCGAGCGTGCCAACCTCGCTGATCAGTGAGATGTCGTTGCGCAGGAGATCGACGATCATCCGGTTCTCGGCCTGGTTCTTCTCGTCGTTGCGCAAGAACGCTTTCAGGCGATCGTCCTCCGCCTTGGTGGCGCCGCGCGGCGCAGTGCCTTTCATCGGATGCGTCTCGATCATGCCTTCCGCGTCGACCTCGAAGAACAGTTCCGGCGAACGCGACAAGACGATCGGATCGCCAAGCGCGACCAGCGCCCCATACTTCACCGGCTGGCGTTCGGTCAGCGCGTTGAAGGCGTCCAGCGGATCGCCCGACCATTGCGCGTGGACCGGAAAGGTCAGATTGCCCTGGTAGCAGTCGCCCTTGCGGATGTGGTCATGCAGCCTGGCAAAGCGTTTGGCGTAGTCGTCCGAGGACCAGGCTGCCTTGGGGTCGAAGATTGGGCCGTTGCTAGCCGGCAGATCGCCTGGCGCGACCGTCTCTTCGACCGGCGGGTCGAACACGCCGAGGCAGAAAAGCGGGGCGCGGCGGCCGGCTGGCAGCAGCGGAACGAGCTTGGGCTCGAGCAGGTAGCCGGCCTCGTAGGAGAAATAGCCGGCCAGCCATTTGCCCCCATCATGTGCAGCCTGCGCGGCTTCAAGCGCCGGCAGGAAGTCCGCCTCGCCATGCGCCGAGATGATCTCGGCCGGCCGGTCGAAAACGAGCTGACGCGCGGTCTCGTCGTTCCGGAAAATTGCAAAGGGCAGGGGCAGGGACATAAGGCTCGGATGCTGCGGTCACCAGCGATCGATCTATATGGGGGCTCGACCGTGCGCAATCGAGGGAACGGCGTCTCAAGACGCAAAGGCGCGGCGGGGCAAAAACAAAAGCGGCGCCCGAGAGCGCCGCCTTGTTCCAAATGCCGCCTTGCGATGGATCAGGTGTTGCTGGCTTCCCCCGCGGTCGGGAAGCGGCGCGCAAATTCCTTTTCGTCGCCGGCGGCAAGCAGTTTCGCCTGCTCGATCCAGCGTTCACGTTCGATGCGGCCGTCGAAATTCAACGTCGCCTCGATCCGCCTGACATCGTCGGGCGTCCAGGCGGCGATCTGGGCATAGGTCGTGACCCCAAGCCCTTTGAGCAGCCGCTCGTTGGTCGGGCCGATGCCGATCAGGCGACGCAGATCGTTGGCTTTGCCCGCCGCTGCGGTCGTTGCGTTGCCGGTCGCGGCTTTCTTTGCCGCCGGCGCAGCCTTGCTTGCCGCTGGCGCAGGCTTTTTTGCCGCTGGCGCAGTCTTGGGTGCGGCGCTCGCTTTCGATGCAGCCGGCTTCGGCGTTGCCGTTTTCGCCGCACTTGTGCGTGGCGCGGTCGCAGCCTTGGCCGTTGCAGATTTCTTCGGCGCCGGTTTGGCCGGCGCGGATGTCGACATCAGGGTTGACGGTGCCTGCATCGCCGCCTTGGTCGCGCCGGCCTTGGCGGCTGGCGCCTTGGCTGTTGCCGCCTTCGCGGTTGGCGCCTTGGCGGCCGGCGCCTCGCCCAGCCGCCGCTCGAGGTCGGCGCGGGCGCGGCCGCATGCATCCAACTCACCGGTCAGACGGTCGCTATCGGCCCGCAATCTGTCGCGTTCGCTGCGCGTGCGGTCGAGATCGCCGCGCAAACTGTCGAGTTCGCCACGCAGGCGTCCCCAAATGAACCAGCCAACCAACACACCTACCAGGAACGCCAGGAGCATGTAGAAAAAAGTGCCCATTGTCTTTCTCTCTCCAGTCCGATCCGTCCGCCCTGGCCTGTGGAGCCATGACCTCGGCGAAGGACCATTCGATGGTGGTTCCGCAATTTGCAGAACAGCCGGCTTCGATCGAGCTGTCGGCGACCGGTTTGCCCCTGGCCAACAACCGTTGTCGCATCCGCCGACGCGCCATGACCGGTCGGGACTTTCCGACCGGATCCATTCGTGCCCGGCTGAGCTTGAGGGCGGACGCTATCATACAGCTTACGGGAATCTAACGGAAAACTTCCATGGAAAGTTATTTAAGAACAAATATCCAAGACAAGAATAGAACCATCGTCAATATGCATTGCAGCTAAACTGTTCTGGAAAACCCGGTCACCCGGTGTTGCGCATCACCCAGTGTTGCGCATCACTTGTCCAGTGCTTCCAGCTCGTCGATCAGTCCGCTGATCACACCAAGCCCGATCTGCCAGAAGGCAGGGTCCGCCGCGTCAAGGCCGAACGGCGCCAGAAGCTCGGAATGATGCTTGGTGCCGCCGGCGCGCAGCATGGCAAAATATTTCTCCTGAAAGCCGCGCTCGGCGTTCTGGTAGACCGCGTAGAGCGAGTTCACCAGGCAATCGCCGAATGCATAGGCATAGACGTAGAAAGGCGAGTGGATGAAGTGCGGGATATAGGTCCAGAAAACCTCGTACCCCTCGCGTAGCTTGATCGCCGGCCCGAGGCTTTCCGCCTGCACTTCCAGCCAGAATTGGCCGAGCTTGTCGGAGGTCAATTCGCCGCTCTTGCGCTCGGCATGCACCTTGCGCTCGAACTCGTAGAAGGCGACCTGGCGCACGACCGTGTTGATCATGTCCTCGACCTTCTGGGCGAGCATGGCCTTGCGTTCGCGCTTGTCGGTGGTCTGCTCGAGCAACGAGCGAAAGGTCAGCATTTCGCCGAACACCGATGCGGTTTCGGCCAGCGTCAGCGGCGTCGACGCCATCAGGGCGCCCTGGCCGCCGGCCAGCACCTGGTGCACGCCGTGGCCGAGCTCGTGCGCCAGCGTCATCACGTCGCGCGGCTTGCCCATGTAGTTGAGCAACACATAAGGATGCGCCGAAGGCACGGTCGGATGGGCGAAGGCACCAGGCGACTTGCCGGGTCTCACCGGTGCATCGATCCAGTTGCGGTCGAAGAAAGTTCTGGCGATCTCCGCCATGTCGGGTGAAAAGCGCTGATAGGCGGAAAGCACGGTGTTCTTGGCCTCGTCCCAGCCGATGACCGCCTGCGGGGTCTCCGGCAGGGGCGCGTTTCGGTCCCAATGGTTCATCACGTCCATGCCGAGCCAGCGCGCCTTCATCGCATAATAGCGATGCGACAGGCGCGGATAGGCGTCGCGAACCGCCGCGGCGAGTGCGTCCACCACGCTGCGTTCGACGCGGTTGGCGAGATGGCGGGAATCGGCAATGTCCTCGAAGCCCCGCCAGCGGTCGGAGATCTCCTTGTCCTTGGCCAGCGTGTTGGTAATCAGCGTGAAGACGCGCAAATTCTTGCGGAAAGTTGCGGCCAGCGCTTCGGACGCCCGGCGGCGCACCTCGCCGTCGGCGTCCTGCAGGCGATTGAGCGCCGGCTCAAGCGTCAACTCCTCGCCGTCGAGGCCGAAGCGCAAATCGGTCATCGTCTCGTCGAACAGGCGGTTCCAGGCCCCGCGCCCGGTGATCGACTTTTCGTGGAAGAGTTGCTCGATGCGGTCTTCGAGCTGATATGGCTTGTCCTTGCGCAGATCGAGCACCCAGGGCCGGTAGTGGGCGAAGGCCGGATCGGCGGCGAGTGCGTTTTCGATCGCGCCATCGTCGATGAGGTTCAGCTCGAGCGCGAAAAACAGCAGGTGCGCGCTGGCATCGGTCATCTTTTCCTGGATGTCGCCATAGAGCTTGGCGCGCTGCGGATCCGACGTGTTGCCGGCATAGACAAGCCCGGCATAGGAGACGATCCGGCCGATCAGCTCCTCCAGCGCTTCATAGGCCTGGAGCGCCTCGCCCAGCCTGCCGGCGCTGCCACGCCCGGCCTCGGCGGCGAGCGTGCCTTTCCAACGGCTCTCGAAGGCGATGGCATCGGCGGCGGCCTTGGCGATGTCGCGCTTCAACTCGGGCGCTTCCATGCCCGAATAGAGATCGGCCAGATTCCATTCCGGCAGGTCGCCAAGCTCCGCCACGCCCTGACTGGACGCCGCCGCCAGCTTTCGAGCAAAAACCATGCGCATTGCCGATCCTTCCAAACACGAAAATTCGAGGAAACGAGAAGCCGGTCAAATCCTAAGGAATTCATTCACCGGGTTTTTTGAAAGCTTATTTAGAACCCTGTGCCAAGATGATCCATAGGGCGCATTCTCGGGCGGGCACGGTCGGATCAGTCATGGCAGCTTCCATACTCATAGTCGATGACGATCCGGTGCAGCGCAGGCTGCTCGAGGCAGCGGTGACGAAATTCGGCCACACCGCGATCGTCGCCGATGGCGGCGAGGCCGGTCTCGATGTTGTCGACGGGCCCAATGCGCGCGACGTCTCGGTGGTCATCCTCGACCTGATGATGCCGGGCCTCGATGGCATCGGCGTGCTGAAGGCAATGCGCGAGCGCGGCATCCACATCCCCGTCATCGTGCAGACCGCCCAGGGCGGCATCGAAACCGTCGTTTCGGCAATGCGTCACGGCGCCTTCGACTTCGTCGTCAAGCCGGCCTCTCCCGACAGGCTGCAGGCGTCGATCGGCAATGCCCTCAAGGTCGAAGCGCTCGAAGGCGAAGTGAAGCGCTCGTCACGGCAGCGCGGCGGCCATCTGACGTTCAAGGACATGATCACTCACAGTCCGGCGATGGATCGGGTGATCCGGCTCGGCCGCAAGGCGGCGGCGTCCAACATTCCGATCCTGATCGAGGGTGAATCCGGCGTCGGCAAGGAACTGGTGGCGCGCGCCATCCAGGGCAGCGGCGACCGCCGCTCGAAACCCTTCGTCACCGTCAATTGCGGCGCCATCCCCGACAATCTGGTCGAATCGATCCTGTTCGGTCACGAAAAGGGCTCGTTCACCGGCGCCACCGAAAAACACACCGGCAAGTTCGTCGAAGCGCATTCGGGCACGCTGTTCCTCGACGAAATCGGCGACCTGCCGCTCGACGTGCAGGTCAAGCTGTTGCGCGCCGTACAGGACGGCGAAGTCGATCCGGTTGGCGGGCGCTCGACCGTCAGGGTCGACATCAGGCTGATCTCGGCAACCCATCGCAACCTGCTGCAGCAGGTCAAGGACGGCAAGTTCCGCGAGGATCTGTTTTATCGTCTGAACGTCTATCCGATCTTCGTGCCGCCATTGCGCGACCGTCGCGACGACATTCCCCATCTGGTCGAGCACTTCATGGAGAAGGTGGCGCCCGCCGATCCGCGCCACCGTCTGCGAGGCATCTCGGCTGCGGCGCTCGCCATGCTGCAGGCCTATGACTGGCCGGGCAATATAAGGCAGCTCGAAAATGCCGTCTTCCGGGCTTCGGTGCTCGCCGAGGGCGACATGCTGACCGAAGAAGAGTTCCCGCAGATCCGGGCGCAGGTCGAGGGCACGGTCAATCTCGATGCGGATATCGCCTCGCCAGCTTCAGGAGGGCCAGCTTCAGGGTGGCCAGCTTCCGGATTGGCTTCGGGCAGCCTGCCGCGTGATAACGTCCCGGCCGCCGTCGGCGCCGCCGCGGCCGAGCCCAACGCGCCGGCCAGACCCCGCTTCGGCACGCTGCGGGCGCTCGACGAGCGCGGCAATGTGCGTGCGCTGGCCGATGTCGAGCTCGAAATGATCAAGCTCGCCATCGACCACTACAACGGCCAGATGAGCGAGGTCGCCCGCCGCCTCGGCATCGGCCGGTCGACGCTCTACCGCAAGCTCAAGGAATACGGCATCGACCCGGAGACCGGCCGTGTCGAGAGGCTCGCTTCCTGAGTCACAGGGCCAAGCCGGTTCTCATCCGGACATCATTCCAGGCAACTGAGTCTCGTAATGACGTGTTCGCCGCAATGTTCACGTATTAAGGCGGACGGTAACAGATCGTGTTTCGAGCTGGCGCCAAAACATGATCTAAACCAGCGGTTTACCAAGATATCCTGCGCAATATTTTTGGCGGGATATCGCCACGGTGTTACCGCATTTCGGCTTCAATAAGCGATGATTAACCATTAGGATCGATATTCGGATGCACATCTAACGCATCCGTTTGGTCAAATCCGGGGACAAAACGGCAGCCTGCAAGGCCTTTTGATTTGAACAGAATCGAACGACACAAAAACGGGCGGCATTATCACATGAGCGTCTGGCCGAGATGGCTGGCAGCGGTGATTGTTGCCGTCGGGTTGCTTGCAGCGGCGGCAACCGGCGCCAGCGCCGAGACACGTTCGCTGAAGCTCTATCATCTCCACACGCATGAAAAGGCGGAGATCGTCTACAAGCGCAACGGCCGCTACGATCAAGCGGGCTTGCGAAAGATCAACATCATCCTGCGCGACTGGCGTCGCAACGAGCCGACCAAGATGGATCCGCGCCTGCTGGACCTGGTCTGGGAAGCCTATCGGGAGAGCGGCGCCACCGACTATATCCAGGTCGTCTGCGGTTATCGTTCGCCGTCGACGAATTCGATGCTGCGCAGCCGCAGTAGGGGCGTCGCCGAGAAGAGCCAGCACATGCTCGGCAGGGCGATGGATTTCTACATTCCCGGTGTGCCGCTGAAGAAGCTGCGCGACATCGGCCTCAGGATGCAGGGCGGCGGCGTCGGCTATTATCCCAGCTCCGGCTCGCCCTTCGTGCATATGGATGTCGGCAATGTGCGCCACTGGCCCGGCATCAGCCGCCAGGAACTGGCGCGCGTGTTCCCCAACGGCAAGACGCTGCATGTGCCGAGCGACGGCAAGCCGCTGCCCGGTTATCAACAGGCGCTCGCCTCCTACAAGGCCCGTAAGGGCGCCGGCGCGCCGGCCATCGAACTGGCCAGCGCAAGCGGCGGTGGAAAAAAATCCCGCAGCTTCCTGGCAGCCTTCTTCGGCGGCGGCGACGACGAGGCGGACGACAGCGCCGATGTGGCGATGGCCGAGCCAGCGCCAAAGCCCCGTAACGTGAAGCCAGCGCCGTCGGCCAAGAGCAGCAATCTGCCTGGCATCGCCATCGTGGCGCCTCGGGATGCCAAGCGTGCCGAGATTCCGGAAGTCGCCGATGCTCCGGCGCCTGCGCCTGAACCGGAGAACGACACGCCGGAGACGATCATCGCGGCATTGCCGGCGCGCAGCATTCCGCTGCCCGATTTTGCTCCGCGCCCGAAGGCCGACATCGGTGCCCAGCCGCCGGAAAACGTTCCGTTCGGCGTGGCGGATGCGACTGCATCCACCGAACAGGCGGTGGCAACCGCGCAAGCGTCGGCAAGTGTGGCGCCGGCAAGTGTGGCGTCGGCAAGTGTTCCGTTCGGCATGGCAGACGCGTCGGCTACGGCCGGCCCGGTGCAGGTCGCGACAAACAACATTCCCGTGCCGAGCTGGCGGCCCGATCATTCGCTGCCGGCCGATCTTTCGTCGGCTGGTCTTGCGCCGCAGGACAAGCAAGTGTTGCTGGCGCTCGCGAGTGCGGCCGAGCGGAGCAACACCGCCACCGATGCATTCTCGGTATTGCCGTCGGCGCGGCCCGACAGTTCGCAGCCCGACGAGGTCAAGGCCGTTCTGGAACGGGTCAGCGCGACCGACGAATACAAGGTCGCTTCGCTTTCCGAGCAAGCATCGGTGTTCGAGGAACCGGCGAGCGACGACGCATCGAGCGACGGGGCGTCGCCGCGCAAGGCCATCGTTGCCCGCCCGGCCGGCTCCGATCCGACGGCCGTCATCGGCGCGGGCGTGAAGACCACACGCAAGGAACCCAGGGCCACCGCCCGCGACCTGAAACCCGGTCCCAAGCCGGTGGTGGTCGCTGCCGCGCCGCAGGCTGCCCGTTGGGCGCTGCACAGCGGCGAGTATGTCGCGACCGTTTCAGACGCGACAACGGCGCCGCGCTATGCTTACGACTTCGTCCGTACGGCACCGAGCGAGGTCTATACCGTCGGCTTCCAGCCGGGCAACGAGATGGCCGACGCCAACCGGTTCACCGGCAAGGCCGTCAAGTTCATGTCGGTGGCCCGCTTCCAGACCGAATAACAGCTGGGCAAATATCGTAAAGGCCGCGCTGGGCACCCCGCGCGGCTGCCGCCACCGCCGGCACTGGCTTCCTTCGTGCCGGGATGCTAATCAACTACCAGCATTCTCCCGCTTCGTCTAATGGTAGGACAGCGCCCTTTGAAGGCGTGAATCGTGGTTCGAGCCCATGAGCGGGAACCAGCCGGCGAACCAGATCGGCAGCAGAGCCAGATCGGCAGCGGCTTTTCATGCAGAAGATGCTAACGCCCGAGCTTGCTCGCGGCGCGCGCCAAGGCTTCGATCTCGTCCCATTTGCCGGCCTTGACCAGATCGTCCGGCGCCACCCAGGAACCGCCGACGCAGATGACGTTGGGCAGGCTGAGATAGTCGGCGGCATTCTGGCCGGTGATACCGCCGGTCGGGCAGAATTTCACGTCGGCGAGCGGCGAGGCGAAGGCCTTGAGCGAGGCGATGCCGCCCGACTGTTCGGCCGGGAAGAATTTCAGAAAGCGCAGGCCGGCTTCGCGCGCGGCCATGACCTCTCCCGGCGTGATGGCACCGGGCAGCAACGGCACTTCGCTGTCCTTGGCTGCCGCGAGAAGCTCGCGGGTGATGCCGGGGCTGACGATGAACTTCGAACCGGCGGCCGCCGCCTCGCCGAACTGGCGGGCGTCCAGGATGGTGCCGGCGCCGACGACGGCGTCTTCGACCTCGCCCGCCACCCGGCGGATCGCCTCCAGCGCGTCGGCGGTGCGCAGCGTAATCTCGATCGCCGGCAGGCCGCCGCGGGCCAACGCCCGGGCCAGTGGCACCGCGTCCGCGGGATTGGCGATCTTCAGCACCGGTATGACCGGCTGGCCGTCGAGGAGCGACAGGAGCTTTTCGGTCGTGCTGGGCATTCGTCGTCTCTCCTCTGTTGATCAAGTCGACCGGTTAGCAGAAGGCGGTTTTTCTGTCCACGAAACGCGGCGTGTCGCGATGTCACGCGTGGTGTTCGCAACCCGTCGCGAGCAGACCGCTCTCGGCTCTGCCTTGATCCGGCTGTCGTGAGCGTTTAGTGGCTTGGCGATGACACTGTCCAGCCAAGCCTTCCGTGTTGCCGCGCTTTACCGCTTCGCCCGGCTCGACACCTTCGAGGCGCTGCGTGCGCCGCTCGCCGCCTTCTGCTGCGCACGCGGCATCAAAGGCACGCTGCTTTTGGCGCGTGAGGGCGTCAACGGCACGGTCGCCGGCAGTGAAGCGGCAATCGCGGCGCTCATCGGTCATCTCGAATCCATCGAAGGTCTCGCCGGCCTCGAGATCAAATACAGCAGCGCCGCAGCGATGCCGTTCCACCGCATGAAGGTGCGGTTGAAGCGCGAGATCGTCACCATGGGCGTGGACAATATCGACCCGGCGGCAGGTGCGGGCACCTATGTTGCGCCGGCCGACTGGAACGCATTGATCTCGGATGCAGGCACCATCGTCATCGATACGCGCAACGCCTACGAGGTGTCGCTCGGCACCTTCAAGGGCGCTGTCGATCCCGCCACCACCAGCTTCCGCGAATTCCCGGCCTGGGTCGAGCAGCATCGGCATGAGCTCGAGGGGCGCAAGGTCGCCATGTTCTGCACCGGCGGCATACGCTGCGAGAAGGCGACGGCCTATGTGAAGTCGCTTGGCTTCGAGGATGTTTTCCACCTCAAGGGCGGCATTCTGAAGTATCTCGAAGACGTGCCCGCCGAACAGAGCCTCTGGCAGGGCGAATGCTTCGTTTTCGACGAGCGCGTTTCGGTATCGCATGGGTTGGTCGAAGGCGAGGCCGAACTCTGCCGCGCCTGCCGGCATCCGCTAGCCGCAGAAGACCGGCTGTCGCTGGAATATGCAACCGGCGTTTCATGCCCGCATTGCTTCGATGCCCGCTCGGAGGAGGATCGCGCCCGCTATGCCGAGCGCCAGCGCCAGGTCGAGCTGGCGCAAGCGCGCGGCGGTCGTCACATCGGAAGTTAGCTTCACGTCAAGCAACTTCACGTTAAGCAACAGAGAAGCGATCGATGACCCACAGCCATGTCCCGTCGTTCTGCCGGCGTGCGACCTCGGTGGTGATCGTGCCGTCGGGAAGCCGGGTCGAGGTGAGCGCGAGGTCGCCATTGATGACAGCCGGACGCTGATCTCCGGACTGAAATTTTCGTCCGGTTGCGGTGATCTCCGCGAACAGCGTTTGGATGGCTTCGCGGCCGAACGTCAGTTGTCCGCCACCGCTGTCGATGACTGCATGCGGCTCAAAAAGCGCGGCCATGCCGTCAATGTCTCCGACCCATTGCCGTGAAATCAGCAGGCGCTCCAGTTCCTGGGGATCGCGTGCCGGCTGGCGGTCAGTCTCATCGGTCATGCCAGGCTCCTCGCAAGCGACATGCCGCGACATTACTCGAAGTCGGGGCTGGTTTCGACACTTCCAAGGTCCACAGCACTGCATGTTTTTAGGGTGCGGAAGGAGGCTGAAGCAGTTTGATTTCCGTGTGAAATCCCAGCAGATGTCGGTGCGAGGTCACGCGTGGCAGCGGGCAAAAGGATGCACCGCGTCATTGTAATGTCAAACTGCGGGACCTAGGTCTTCGACGTGCAAACCTGCCCGCGCACCTTCGGCCGGGCCAATTCTGGAGGCATAGATGTTCGATCCCAAGAAGCTCCTCGACGACCTGCTCGGCTCGCAAGTTCCCGGTACCGGATCGACCGTCCGTGACAAGGCGGGGCAGGCGGTGCAGATGGCCAAGGACAATCCGCTTGCCGCCGGTGCGCTGGCCGCGGTGCTGCTCGGAACTGGCCCAGGCCGTCAGGTCACCGGTGCGGCGGTGAAGCTCGGCGGCCTGGCCGCGATCGGCGGCCTCGCCTACAAGGCTTACCAGAACTACAAGAGCGGCAACGCGCCGGCCGAAACGCAAGCCGCCGGTGAACCGGAATTGCTGCCGCCGCCGGCCGATACCGCCTTCCATCCGTCGCAAGCGCCGCAGGGCGAAGACGAATTCACGCTGACGCTGGTCAGGGCGATGATCTCGGCGGCGAAGGCCGACGGTCATGTCGATGACGAAGAGCGGCAGAAGATCGCCGGCAAGCTCAGCCTCGCCGGCGTCGGTGCCGAAGCGGAGAAATTCCTGATGTCGGAACTGGACGCACCGCTCGATCTGGATGTGCTGATCGCCGGCGCCAGGACCGATGCGCAAAAGCTGGAACTCTACACCGCCTCGCGTCTTGCCATCGATCCGGACACGCGGGCCGAACGCGGCTATCTCGACCTGCTTGCCGGCCGCCTCGGCCTGCCGGACGCGCTGGTCGACCATGTCGAGGCGACGGTGACGGCGGCGACGGTGCCCGCAGCGGGCAGCACGGCGAAGCCGGTGACCGGTTCGCGCTGGTAGCTTGAAGGGGAGAGCCTCGGAGCGCTCGGCGGCATTGGCGTTAGCTTCTCGTTAATCCGGTGAGCGCATGATTTCAGGCAGTCGGATCGGCTTTCCTCCTCCCAAGCCCGGTTCGGATCAGGGGCGGTCGCCAATGGCCGCCCTTTTTGCGAGCACAGGCCTTGGGCCGGCTTGCCATGGTTCCCGTCATTTGCGATGCCTCATCCCTTTCAGGGAGTACAGCCATGACCGACTATAAAACCGCCATCGTCACCGGGGCCGGTACGGGCATCGGCAAAAGCGTCGCTACGGCGCTGCTCAAGGCCGGCTGGAATACGGTCTTCTGCGGTCGCCGCAAGCCGGTGCTGGAGGAGGCGATTGCCGCGGCCGGGCCGACACAGGCCAAGGCATTGGCGGTCGCCTGCGACATCAGCAAGGCCGCTCAGGTCGACGATCTGTTCGAGACGGTGGCAGCGGCCTTCGGGCGCGTCGACCTGCTCTTCAACAATGCCGGCACGAGCTACAAATCGACATTGATCGACGATATCCCGGTTGAAGTGTGGAACGACGTTGTCGGGGTCAATCTCACCGGCTCGTTCCTGTGTGCTCGCGGCGCGTTCGGCGCCATGCGCAGGCAGCAGCCGATGGGCGGCCGCATCATCAACAACGGCTCGGTATCGGCCTATGCGCCACGGCCGGGCTCGGTGCCCTATACGGCGACCAAGCACGCCATCACCGGGCTGACCAAGACGCTGGCGCTGGACGGCAGGCCCTTCGACATTGCTTGCGGTCAAATCGACATCGGCAACGCGCTGACCGACATGGCGCAAGCGATGACGGTCGGCGTGCCGCAAGCCAACGGCACCATTGCCGCCGAAGCGGTGATGGATGTCGAGCGCGTCGCCGATGCCGTCCTTCACATGGCCAGCCTGCCGCTCGACGCCAACGTGCTGTTCATGACCGTGATGGCGACCAAGATGCCGTTTGTCGGCCGCGGCTAGTCTCAGCCCGGTCGCGTTCGACCGGCCTCATGCGACGCGCTTTAGGTTCTTGTTTATGCATGTCGTTATCACAAACCGCTGCACACTTTTGCGCGACATGCATTAGGGCCGCGTGACGGGAAGCGGCACGCCGGGAAGATACAGCGAAATCGGGCGGATTTCGTAGACGGCGGTCGGATTGACGCGGCGAAGGTCGCGCGCAATGTCGACAGCGGCGTCACGGTTGGCGCAGTCGACAACATAGAGTCCCAGCAATTGTTCCTTGGTCTCGGCGAAGGGGCCGTCAACAACCATTCCGGTGCCTGGCCCGCGCAAGGTGCAGGCGTCTTGTGTCGCGCCGAGCCGCGCCGCCGATCCGAGGGTGCCTTGCCGGTAAAGCCGATCGTTGATCTGGAGAAGATCGGTCATCAGCGCCGAATCCTGCTCCGGCGTCAGCGCCGTAATCGCTTCTTCCTCGTGATAGGCTAGAATGGCATAGAACATCTGGCGTCTCCTTTCGTCGATCGTGGCCTCACTTCGTCAGAAACGTCTCGATCCGCTCCAGCGCGCGCAGGATGTTCTCTTCGGAATTGGCGTAGGATAGCCTGACATAGCCTTCGCCGAGAATGCCGAAATCGGGGCCGCCGATCAGCGCCACGCCGGCATCCTCGAGCAGCGCCGAGGCGAGCTTCTTGGCCTTCCAGCCGGTCTTGGAAACATTGGGGAAGGCATAGAAGGCGCCTTTCGGCGTAATGCAGGAAACACCGGGCAAGGCATTCAACCCCTCGACCACGACCTTTCTGCGGCGGTCGAAGGCGCGCATCATCGTGTCGACATCGTCCTGCGGGCCGTCGATGGCGGCTATGCCGGCATACTGGCTCGGCGCGTTGACGCAGGACCAGCAATTGACCGCCAGCTTGCGCACCTTATCGTAGAGATGCGCGCCCTTGTCGCCGTTCGGCCAGATCGACCAGCCCATGCGCCAGCCGGTCATTGCCCAGGTCTTCGACCAGCCGTTGAGCACGATCAGCCGGTCGCGGATTTCGGGGAAAGCGAGCAGCGAACAATGCGTCTCGCCGTCATAGGTCATCACGTCGTAGATCTCGTCGGAAAGGATGGCGACATCCGGGTGCGCTTCCAGGCCCTTGACCAGCTTCTCGATCTCGGCGCGCGGTGTGACGCCGCCGGTCGGATTGGCCGGCGAGTTGAGGATCAGCAGCCTGGTCTTCGGCGTGATCAGCGCCAAGGTCTCCGCGGCCGAAAAGGCAAAGCCGTTCTCCTCGCGCATCGGCACCGGGATGGGGGCAGCACCGGTGAACTCGATCATCGAGCGGTAGATCGGAAAGCCGGGATCGGGATAGAGAATTTCGGCACCCGGCTCGCCAAACATCAGGATCGCCGCGAACATGGTCGGCTTGCCGCCGGGCAGGATCATCACCGCTTCCGGCGAGACTTCGACGCCAGTGGTGGCCAGCGTGCGGCGTACCACCGCTTCGCGCGTCGCCAGCAGGCCGTTGGCCGGCGTATAGCCGTGATGGCCATCGCGTAGCGCCTTGATCGCGGCCTCGACGATATGCTGCGGCGTCTTGAAGTCGGGCTGGCCGATGCCGAGATTGACAATGTCGCGGCCCTGGTGGGCAAGTGCAGTGGCACGCGCCAGCACTGCGAACGCATTTTCCTCGCCGAGGCGGTCGAAGGCCGAAATCGTGTGGAGCATTTTTCCCGTCCGTGTGGTTCTTTCAGCGAGCGTGCGTTTTTGTGAGCGTCCGCCCGCAAAAGTCAAACGGATTGGAGTTTTCGGTGTCGGAAAATCTCAAGAATTGGCAACCGCGCCCGCGGCCCGAACGCAAGTTGCTGGAGGGGCGCACTGTCAGGCTGGAGCCGCTCAACGCCGAAAAGCACGGCGACGGCCTGTTCGAGGCCTCGTCAGTGGTCGATGCCGGCGGCCGCTTCGCCTGGCTGTTCGACGACCCGCCGCAGACCCGCGCCGCCTTCCAGCCATGGCTGGACAAGGCCGAAGCCAGCGATGACCCGCTGTTCTTCACGGTCATCGACAAGGCCAGCGGCAAGGTCGCCGGGCGCCAGACGCTGATGCGCATCGATCCGGCCTATGGCGTGATCGAGATCGGCAACATCTATTGGGGACCGCTGATCTCGCGCAAGCCGGCGGCGACGGAAGCGCAGTTCCTGTTCATGAAGTACGTCTTCGACGAGCTTGGCTACCGCCGCTACGAATGGAAATGCAACAATCGCAACGAGCCGTCGAAGCGCGCGGCGGAACGTTTCGGCTTCAAGTTCGAGGGCGTTTTCCGTCAGCATCTTGTGGTCAAGGGCGAAAACCGCGATACCGCGTGGTATTCGATCATCGATAAGGAATGGCCTGATCTGCGCAGAGCCTATGAGGCGTGGCTCGATCCGGCCAATTTCGACAGCGATGGCCAGCAGAAGCGGCGGCTCGAGGATTTCCGCGCCGAGTTTGGCGCGTAGCAGGAGCTCATAGATGGCGCATACCCACGACCATGCCGCGCAGGGCCACGACCACAGTCACGGTGCCGGGCATGTGCATGGCTCGACCGACAAGAAGCGCGTGCTGATCGCGGCTTGCCTGACCGCCGGCTTCATGGTCGTCGAAGCGCTTGGCGGTCTCCTGACGGGATCGCTGGCGCTGCTGGCGGATGCCGGCCACATGCTTGCCGACTGCATTGCGCTCGGCCTTGCCTGGTATGCCTTTCATCTTGCGAGCCGACCGGGGACCGTGCGCCTCACCTACGGCTTCGGCCGGGTCAAGACACTGGTCGCCTACACCAACGGCATCGCCATCTTCGCCATTGCGCTGTGGATCGTCTATGAGGCCTGGGGGCGTTTGCTGACGCCTGAGCCCGTGCTCGGTGGGCCGATGCTGGTCGTTGCGATTGCCGGCCTTGCGGTCAACATCGGCTCTTTCTTCGTGCTGCATGGCGGCGACCGCGATAGCCTGAACATGCGCGGCGCCATCCTGCATGTGCTCGGCGACCTGCTTGGCTCGGCCGCGGCGATCATCGCGGCGCTGATAATCCTGGCGACGGGCTGGACGCCTATCGATCCGATCCTGTCCGTCCTTGTCGCGCTGCTGATCTTGTCCACGGCCTGGTCGCTGATGCGCGAGGCTGCCCACGTCCTGCTCGAAGGCGTGCCTGCAAGCCTCGACCGCGACCTGATCGCGAGGGACATCGAAGGCTCGATCAAGGGCGTGCGCGAGGTGCATCACATGCATGTCTGGTCGATCGACGGTTCCAGCAACATGGCGACGTTGCATGCCTGCCTCAATGACGGCGTCGACGCGCATATGGCGGTCAGCGCGATCAAGAAACGGCTTGCGCAGGAGCACGGCATAGCCCATGCCACCGTCGAACCGGAATTCGGCCAATGTGCCGACAGCCATGAGCATGATGGCGAGCACGATCACGCGCATGATGCGACACCGCACCGTGGCCACTATCACTGATTTCGGGAGTTCCTGGTATTGGCAACGATCGACATGAACGCCCGCTACCCTGGGGCCGCGTGATGGACCGCGACACCCGCAATGCGGCAATCGGCGCCGCCTGGATTTTGCTGCTGTTCGGCATCGCAGCCTATTATCTTCCAACCGTGATGCTGGCGGTCGGCAACGTCTCGACGGTTCTTGCCGGCGTCGTCGCCGCGATCTTCATGGTGGCAATCTTCGTCGTGTTCTGGCTGCGTAGCCGCAGCCAGCGCAAAAAGGGAAAGTGACATGCGCATTCTGATTACCGGCGCGGCAGGCATGGTCGGCCGCAAGCTCATTGCCCGGCTGGCCAAGGACGGGACACTCGGCGGCCGCAAGATCGCCGCGCTCGACCTTCACGACATCGTGCCACCGCAGGCGCCCGCCCTCGAAGGCGTCAGCATCAGCGTCCACACCGGCGACCTTGCCGCGCCGGGCGCGACGACAAATCTGGTCGCGCCGCGGCCCGACGTGATCTTCCATCTCGCCGGCGTGGTGTCGGGTGAAGCGGAGGCCAATTTCGATCTCGGCTACCGCGTCAATCTCGATGGCACAAGGGCGCTATTCGATGCCGTCCGGCTGGCGGCATTTGCGCCGCGCCTCGTCTTCACCTCATCGATCGCCGTGTTCGGCGCGCCGTTTCCCGAAATCATTCCGGACGAGTTCCACCCGACGCCGCTGACCTCTTACGGCACGCAGAAGCTGATGGGCGAGGCGCTGCTTGCCGACTATACCAGGCGTGGCTTCTTCGACGGCATCGGCATCAGGCTGCCGACCATCTGCGTCAGGCCGGGAAAGCCGAACAAGGCGGCCTCAGGTTTCTTCTCCGGCATCATCCGCGAGCCGCTGAGCGGCCATGAAGCCATCCTGCCGGTGCCGCGCTCGGTCGTCCACACACACGCCAGCCCGCGTTCGGCGGTGAATTTTTTGATCCATGCGGCTGGAATTGACGGCGCTGCAGTCGGGCCGCGCCGCAACCTGACGATGCCGGGCGTCGCCGTCAGTGTCGGCGAACAGATCGAAGCGCTGGAACGTGTTGCCGGCGCCAAGGCGGTCAAACTGATCCGCGAGGAGCCCGACGAGACGATCTGGGCGATCGTGAAGGGTTGGCCGACACGCTTCGAGGCGCGGCGCTCGAGGGAGCTTGGCTTCGCTGCCGAAACGAGCTTCGACGAGATCATACGCGTCCATATCGAGGACGAGTTGGGCGGCAGGATCCCTAGTTAAAGCACCCCGATCGGGCGCAACGAGGTCAGGCGCCAGTCAGGCTGGCCGATAGCAGCAGCAGACCGAACAGGAAGACGAAGGCGGCACCGCCGATTTCGACGAAGGAATGGATGCGGTTGCCCATGCGGCCGTCGCCGGCGAAATACACCGCCCAGTTCTTCGCGGTGACCGCAAGCGTCGCCAGAGCCGAGACCGTGATTGCGGTGCCTAACGCCATGGCCAGCACCGACAGGATACCGCCGAACCACAGCCCATTTAGCAAGGCGAAGCTCAGCACGATCAGCGCGCCGGAACAGGGGCGGATACCGACGGCAGCCACCGCCGACCAGGCCGTGCGCCAGTCGAAGCGATCGCCGGAAAGCAGCGCCGGGTCGGGCGCATGCGAGTGCCCGCAGGTCTCGCAGACCTCCCCCGCCGCATGGCTGTGGTGATCGTGCGCAGCATGGGCGTGGTCGTGTGCGCCGTGGTCATGATGGTCATGCGCATGGTCGTGATCGTCATGCGCATGAAGCGCGTGGGAATGTGCCGCGTGGGCATGCGCGGAATGTGAATGGCCGGCATGTGAATGGCCGGCATGGGCAGCCGAGAGGCTGTAGCCGGGATTTGCGCCGAACAGGCGCAGGATGGCCGGGCCAGCCTTGCGCCACAGCAGCCAGGCGCCGAACAGGGTGACGAAGACATAGCTCATGATTTCGAGGAACCATGCGGCGTCGGTCATCGATATCGCGGTGCCGCGCAGCACGAAATAGGCGAGCAGCATCACCACGATCGCGGTCAGCGCCTGCAGCAGGGCCGAGACGAAGGACAGCATGATGCCGCGCCGGAGCGCCACTTCATTGGCCACCATGTAGGATGAGATCACCGCCTTGCCGTGACCGGGGCCGGCAGCGTGGAAAATGCCATAGGCAAAGGACAGGCCGATGAGCAGCCACATCTTGCTGCCGTCCTGGCGCATCGCCTTCATCGCGCCGGCAAGCGCATGATAGAATTCCTGCTGGCGCAGATTGATCCACATCAGGATGTGGGCGAACGGGCCGGTGGCGGTTGGAGCCATGCCGTCATTGGTGCCGATGCCGAGCGAGCTCTGGGCGTGGGCGGAGCCGAGAAAGTGCGTCATCACAAAGGCGGCGGCCAGAAGACCGACTGCCAAACGCAGGGACGGTTTCGTCACTGGATCTATCCTTCCGGCTGACAGGTCAGTTCAAGCTTGGTGGCAAAGATCTTGCTCATGTCGGTGCCCGTCGGGTCGTTGAAGAACGCGTCGGTCAGGGTCTTCTGGTTCTGGGCGATCGCCTCATCCGGATTCGGGCGGACAACCTTGCTGGTGCAGGTCGGCGGCAGGCCATCGACCTGCAGATGGGCATCCTCGGTGAAATCGATCGCGGTGTAGAAGGTCGGGTCGTACACCCCGATGTCGATCTTGCCGCTGAGCTTGATCGGCGCCTTCGGTTCAGATTCGAACAGGATGATCAACTGGTCGTTGTCGAAATTGGCCATCAGCTGCGGCGGCGGGGTCATTGCCACGTCCTTGCCGTCGACGGTGACGAGCTGGAAGTAGTTGAATTCGGCAAGCGAGGCATGGACGGTGTCGGCAACATCCTTCAGCTCCTTGTCGTCGAGCTTCAGGTCGGAATTCTTGTCGAACTCCATCATCACCGTGCTCGAAAACAAGTCGTCGAAGCGCCAGACATGGCGCAATGCCTTCACAGTTTGGTGATCCGGGCCGAGGACCACTTCGAGCCGGGCCTCGGCGAAGACGTGGGGATGCACCTCGGCCGGTCCGACGGCGGCAATAGTCGCGGTCAAGGCCGAAGCCAGCATGATGGCTTGCTGTTTCAGGTGCATTCTCGGTCGCGATTCAATCGGCTTCGGTGAATTGCCGACAGTTACCAGAAAGGGGGCGAAAATGGGACCGCAAGCCGGCTGAAAGCTCATGCGGTGTCCAGCGCCTTGAACCACTGCACCAGGAAGTCGACGAATACGCGAACTTTTGCAGGCAGATAGCGCCGGTGCGGATAGACGGCGAAGATGCCGCCGCCGGGCAGGATGCGGTCATCCAGAGCAGTCACCAGCTTGCCGCTTTCGATGTCGGGCGCGGCGATGAAATCCGGCAGGATGGAAAATCCCAATCCAGCCACGGCAGCGGCCCTTGCCGCCATCGGGCTGTTGACCTCGATCGGGCCGGAAACCGAAACGCTCACGGTATCGCCGCTGTCGCCCTTGAACGGCCAGTTGGTGAGCCAGCGGCCATTGGTGTCGATGATGCAAGGCACGCGGGCAAGGTCTTGCGCCCTGACCGGCATGCCGTGCTTGGCGATCAGTTCGGGAGACGCGCAAAGCCGTACCGAAAATGGCGCCAGGCGCCTGGCGATCAGCGAGGAATTCTCCAGCCGCGAAATGCGCACCGCCAGATCGAAGCCCTCCTCGACTAGATCGACGAAGCGATCGTCGAGATGAATGTCGAGGACGATGTCGGGATGCTGCTTGGCGAAGTCGATCAGCGATTGGCCGATCGGCGCGTCGGCGAAAGTACGCGGCGCCGACAGCTTGATCCTGCCGCGCACGTCGCCGGAGGATTCGCGCACCGCATCGGCAAGGCTGTCGACCTCGCGCACGATCTCCGAGGCGCGCCGGTAATAGGTGTGGCCGGCCTCGGTCAGGGAGAACTGCCTGGTGGTCCGGTTGAGCAGCAGCGCGCCGAGCTCGTCCTCGAGCTCGCGCACGTATTTCGACAACAGCGCCTTGGAGCGGCCGATCTTGCGCGCCGCCGCCGAAAAGCCTTCGGCCTCGACCACGTCGATGAAGGCACGCATGCGGGTCAGCGTATCCATGTCATGCGCCTCCTTGGCGGGCTGAAAGGATGCGGGCGGCCAGCGCAATCAGCTGCCGGTCGCTGTTCTTCGGACCGAGCAGCGAAAGTCCGAACGGCGCGCCTTCGGCCCTGCCGAGCGGCAGCGTGATTTGCGGAAAACCGGACAGGCCGGAAAGGCATAGCAGTCTCAGCGCGCGCTCGCGATAGGTCTGCAAATCGTCGAATGTCGCGGCCTTGAGCGGCGCGGCACCCGGAGCGGTCGGAAGCACAAGAACGCCGTCGTCGCCAAGCAGGCCGGCAAGTTCGAGGCGAAACGAAACGCGACGTTCCGTTTCGTGCTGCGCGGTTGTCGCGCTGATGGTCGCGCCATGCTCGAAGCGCTCCTTGACGCCGGGGCCGAGCATGCGGTCGCCGCCGGCGATCCAGGCGCCGTGGCTTTGCCAGGCTTCATAGCCCTGCAGCTTACGGAAGCACCAATAGAGATCGTCGGTGGAATGCGACAGCGGGCCGACGCTGCGCAGCGCGCCCAGCACCGACGCGACACTGCGGACCATGGCGCGATATTCATCCGCCTCCAGCGGGCCGAGCACGAGGCTGTCCAGCGCGTCGAGGGCAAAAGGGCGTACCAGTTCGTGGCGATGCGGATCGTCGCCGAGCAGCACCGTGCCGACCTTTTCGTAAGTGACGATATCCCTGGCGAACCAGCCGAACGTGTCCAGCGAAGGCGCCAGCGGCATGGTGCCGTCGAGCGGGATGCGGCCATGCGTCGTCCTGAGGCCGATCAGGCCGCAGAAGCTTGCCGGCGCACGGATCGAGCCGCCGGTGTCGGAGCCGGTGGCGATGTCGGCAAGCCCGCCGGCGACAGCCGCGGCAGAACCGGAGGACGAGCCGCCGGTGACGCGATCGGGTGCCGCCGGATTGACCGGCGACGGGAAATGCGCGTTCAGCCCCAGCA
Source organism: Mesorhizobium sp. M1163 (assembly GCF_040318415.1). Classification (NCBI taxonomy): domain Bacteria; kingdom Pseudomonadati; phylum Pseudomonadota; class Alphaproteobacteria; order Hyphomicrobiales; family Phyllobacteriaceae; genus Mesorhizobium; species Mesorhizobium sp. M1163. The sequence goes on from NZ_JAMYMF010000004.1 coordinate 199,439, forward strand.
GGGAAAAGGCGAGTTCGTCGGTCTGCGTCTTGCCGACGAAGCGTGCGCCCGAATCAAGCAGCGCCTGGACGGCCGGCGCGGTCGCCGTGGCCGGTGAAGCTTCCCGGTATTTCTGCGGATTGCCGCAGCCGGTGCGGTAGCCGGCGACGTCGAAGATATCCTTGACGGCCAGCCGCAAGCCGACAAGCGGGCCGGATTGCGCATTGGTAACAGGGGTTTGATCAAGGTCGAGAAAAGCGTTCAGCGGGCCGCGAGTGCCTGTCATGCGTTCGATATCCGGATGTGCTTGCCGCAGCATTGTTCTTCTGGTTGCCGCAGCATTGTTCGATGCCACAAATTTTACAACCTGCCATACGATTTTTATTGATTGTGAAATCTTTCGCTCTTATATCGCGCTTGCCCAAAGTCGCACGTGCCTGTGGGTGTCCGCCGATCCTCGAATGGTGAGGGCAATCGGTAAGGTAACTGGAGCCAACCCCTCCAGTCGGTTTAGCGGCCAACCGCCAACCGAGGACACCTTGAAGCAACGACGGTGCGGGCCTTTCTGGTGTTCTGCCGGTCGTCCAAAGACCGGGGTTACTGAAGAGGCACACCTTCATTGCCGGCAGTGCGGACGGGGTCTCCCATCCAAGCCAAGGCAGACAAAGCGAACCGAGGCCGGGCAAGGCCAAGGTTCACCGCCGCGAGACGGCGCTTCATGGTTCCGGGGTCTCCACCGGCTGGTTCCATGGATTTCCGTCCCGCCTTTGTCCACCGCGTGTTCGCGAGGCCGAGAGCCCGCGTCCGCAAGCCTTTGTGCGCGCCGAAAGGCGCTGATGGAGAGACCCCGATGGCTACCCAGCGCATCCTTGATTTCCTCGCTACCCGACGTCCGAACGGCCCGTGCCTCGTCGTCGACCTCGATGTCGTGCGCGACAATTTCCGCGCCTTCGAGAAGGCGCTTCCCGATTCCAAGATCTACTATGCGGTGAAAGCAAACCCGGCGCCGGAAATCCTGCGCCTGCTTGCTGCGATGGGCTCGTCCTTCGACACCGCTTCCGTTGCCGAAGTCGAGATGGCGATGGACGCCGGTGCGCCGGCGGACCGCATTTCCTTCGGCAACACCATCAAGAAGGAGCGCGATATCCAGCGCGCCTACCAGCTCGGCATCAAGCTGTTTGCGGTGGACTGCGTCGAGGAGGTCGAGAAGATCGCCCGTGTCGCTCCCGGCGCCCGCGTGTTCTGCCGCGTCCTGACCGACGGCGAGGGCGCCGAATGGCCGCTGTCGCGCAAGTTCGGCTGTGTGCCGGCGATGGCGGTCGACGTGCTGCGCCATGCCAGGGCGCTCGGTCTCGACGCCCATGGCGTGTCGTTCCATGTCGGCTCGCAGCAGACCGACCTGACCGCCTGGGACCGCGCGCTGGGCGACGCCAAGAAGGTGTTCGCGACGCTCGCCGACGAGGGCATCGTGCTGAAGATGGTCAATATGGGCGGCGGCTTCCCGACCCGCTATCTCAGGGATGTGCCGGTGGCGCAGGCCTATGGCCAGGCGATCTTCTCGGCGCTCAGGAAGCACTTCGGCAACGCGATCCCCGAGACGATCATCGAGCCGGGCCGCGGCATGGTCGGCAATGCCGGCGTCATCAAGTCGGAGGTCGTGCTGATCTCGAAGAAGGCCGACAACGACAATGTGCGCTGGGTGTTCCTCGACATCGGCAAGTTCGGCGGTCTGGCCGAGACCATGGACGAGGCGATTCGCTACCCGATCGTCACCGCGCATGACGGCACCGAGACCGCGCCTTGCGTGCTCGCCGGCCCGACCTGCGATTCGGCCGACGTGATGTACGAGAAGACGCCGTATCCGCTGCCCTTGTCGCTGACCATCGGCGACGAGGTGCTGATCGAGGGCACCGGCGCCTACACGACGACCTACGCGTCGGTGGCCTTCAACGGCTTCGAGCCTCTCCGATCCTACGTGATCTGACGGTTCGAAAGAACCGATCAGATCATCCGAGGTGGGCGCCGGTCGCCCGCCCGGGCTCGCCTGTGGAACAATCCGCTCGTGAAGGATCGCGGAAATGGACGTTTTGGATTTCATTGTTGAAGGCGCCGCGGGGATCTCCCCCTCGAGGGGGGAGAATGCCGGCGCTTTTGTCATCACTGCCGAAACCGCCGCCGACGTTGGCGCGCGCGAGGCTTTGCTCGATCGCGCCATGGGGCCGAAGCGCCGGAAGAAGTCGTCGGAAAAGCTGCGGCGCGGCCGCCGGCCTTCGGAGGGCCTTGCCTTTGTCGCGCGCGATGCGTCGGGCGCTGTTGCCGGCACCGTGCGGTTGTGGGACGTGGTGCTGGGCGAGGGCGGCAAGGCAGCGCTGCTGCTCGGCCCGCTTGCGGTCGACCCGGCGCTGAAAAATGCCGGCATCGGCTCGGCGCTGATGCGCCATGCAGTGACTGAGGCCGAGCGGCTTGGCCATGCGGCGATCCTGCTGGTCGGCGACGCACCCTATTACGAGCGCTTCGGGTTTTCGGCCGCAAAGACCGGCTCGCTGGCCATGCCGGGGCCTTACGAGCGGCACCGCCTGCTGGCGCGGGAACTGGTGGTCGGCGCGCTCGACGGCGCGCAGGGCACGTTGAAGGCGGCCGGGCGCAAGCTGAAGGCGCAGCGGCTGTCGCTCGCTGCCTGATGGTTCGAAGCCGCCGTCGTCGCGCGCGGCGGCTTGTCTCACCTTAAGCGATCAGCCGATCAGCTGGCTGAGCGCCATGGCGACGCTCATGTCGCCTTCGACCTTTATCTTGCCGGACATGAAGGCCATGGTCGGGTTGAGATCGCCTGATATCAGCGAGTCCAAATCGTCGAGCGACAGCTGTATGGTGCAATCTGCCGGTGCATCGGTGGTCGAGACATCGGCGCCGTCGATGACGATGACGCCGTCGCTGCCGGTGTCGAATTTCACGGAGCGATCGAACCCGGCGCTCGCCACGCGCGACCTGATCTTGTCGGCAATCTCCTGAACGCTCATGGCGGTTCTCCTCGTCTGGTTGCGTTTGTCGCGCCTTGGCGCTTCGACCCGGCCGAAGCCGCTTGCCTGGTTTTACAGCCACGGTCGGCGCATATAGCTTCGGGTTGACGTTTACGTCAACGCGGTTCCCCGAGCTGAAGATGGGCTTTATCGCCGCAGCATCACGCGGGCATGACACCTTGGCGGCCGGCATTGTTGCCATGCAAAGCCGCCGGGCGTATCAGGCACCACTCCCCTTTTGATATCGGCGAGCCGCCCCGGTGCTTTCCAGAAACGAACCGCAAGTCTATGCCCGCCGACTGCGCGCGGTGCTGATCCGATCGATCCCGCTGCTCGAGGCGCGCGGCATCGCCGTCGTCATTCTGGCGGCTTTGGTCGGGGTGATAGCGGGTGCGCTGGTCACCGGCATGAGCGAACTGGTGCAGGTCCTGCATGGGCTTATGTTCGGCGTTCAGCCCGGTGGTCGGCTTTCGGCGATGTTTTCGCTGCAAAGGCCGGAGCAAGCGCTGATACCGGCGATCGGCGGCATCCTGCTCGGGCTGACGGTGATCTGGCTGAGAAAGCGGAAGTTCCGCACGCCGGTCGATCCGATCGAAGCCAACGCCCTTTACGGCGGCCGCATGTCGCTGACCGACACTTTCATCATCGCCGGGCAGACGATGATCTCGAGCGGCTTCGGCGCTTCGGTCGGGCTCGAGGCCGGCTACACGCAGGTGGGTTCCGGCCTGGCGTCGCGGCTGGCGCGCTTGTTCAGGCTGCGCCGCAACGATGTCCGCATCCTCGTCGGCTGCGGTGCGGCCGGCGCGATCGCCGCCGCCTTCGATGCGCCGCTGACCGGCGCCTTCTACGGTTTCGAGCTGGTCATCGGCATCTATTCGGTCGCCAATGTCGCGCCGGTGATGGCCGCCGCGATCTCGGCCTCGCTGACCGCCGAAATGTTCGGCGGCGTGCCGTTTCCGCTGGAGCTCGCGGGTCTGCCGGCGCTCACCGTCAGCCAGTATTTGCCGTTCATGCTGCTCGGGCTTTTGGGTGGCGGTGCTTCGATCGCCATCATGCATCTGGTGAGCCTGATCGAGCGCATCTTTGCGCGGCTGTCGATCGACGCCTCGTTGCGCCCAGCCATCGGCGGCGTGATGGTCGGGCTGCTGGGGCTGATCACGCCGCAGGTCCTGTCCAGCGGCCATGGCGCGCTGCACCGCGAATTCGCGATGAATTACGGGCTGGCCGTGGTGGCCAGCGTCTTCGTGCTGAAGCTGTCGGCGTCGGCGATCTCGCTCGGCTCCGGCTTCCGCGGCGGGCTGTTCTTTGCCTCTTTGTTCCTCGGTGCCCTGCTCGGCAAGATGTTCGCCGGCGCGATGGCGTTCGTCTCGCCGGCGACCGGCATCGACCCCGCCGTCGCCGCCGTCGTCGGCATGACCTCGCTCGCCGTCGGCGTCGTCGGTGGCCCGTTGACGATGACCTTCCTGGCGCTGGAATCGACCCGCGACCTGACGCTGACCGGCGTGGTGCTGGCCGCCTCGCTCATGGCGGCGATCCTGGTGCGAGAAACGTTTGGCTATTCCTTCTCGACATGGCGCTTTCACCTGCGCGGCGAAACCATCCGCAGCGCCCATGATGTAGGCTGGATGCGCAGCCTGACGGTCGGCTCGATGATGCGCAAGGATGTCCGCACCATCGACGCCTCAACGACGCTTGCAACATTCCGCAAGCAGGTGCCGCTCGGTGCCTCGCAGCGCGTCATCGCGGTGGATGCCGAATTGCACTATGTCGGCGTGCTGATCGTCGCCGAATTGCACAGCCATTTGTCGGATGACGAGATGCCGGTGCTGTCCTTCGCCAAATTTAGGGATGCGGTGCTGGTGCCGAGCATGAACGTGCAGTCGGCGGCCGAGACCTTCCAGCGCGCCGGCGCCGAGGAATTGGCAGTGGTCGAGGATTTCACCGACCGCAAGGTGGTCGGTTTGCTGACCGAAGGCCACCTGATGCGCCGCTATGCCGAGGAACTCGACAAGGCGCGGCGCGATCTGTCGGGCGAGGGGTAGCCGAGAGGGGATGGCGATCCCGCTGCATTTAGCTGGACACCGCCGGCGAATGACCGCTACCATCGCGGTGGCTTTGAACCAGATTTCATCTGGAGCCAGATTCCGCCTGGAGATGGCGTGCTCGAAGAACCGAACAGAAATCCCGGATCCCATCGCTATGGGAAGCCGAGCTTGTGGTGGCCACCACCGTTGGGTTGACGGCCTGCGGGCCTGATCCAAGCTGAAAATCAAATTCTGTGTTCAGAGAGACATCATCATGAATACCCTGCTTTCCGTGGAAGCCCGGGAGACCGCGCTTGCCGTGACTTTCGTGTCGGGCGAAACAGTCTGCTACCCCTGGCTTTGGCTAAAGGACAATGCACCATCGGCGTTTCACCCGCAGACCGAAGAACGAACTTTCGACCTGACCAGCGTAGACCCCTCGCTCAGACCCATCAGCGTGCGGGACAGGGGCAGCGCTGTGGGCATTGTCTGGCAGAACGACCAGGCTGAGGAGGAATTCCCGAGCCAGTTCTTTGAGTCCTACCGTCCCGGCAGAAAGCGGGACGATCCGGCCGACATCGCTCCGAAACTCTGGGACGCCTCAATCAATCTTGAAACCATGCCGCGTCACGCCGCCGGGGACATCTTGCAAAGCGATGCCGATCTGCTCGCCTGGCTGAAGGCAACGGCTGCATACGGGCTCTCCATCGTCGATGGGCTTGACGATGATCCCGATGCGGGGCGGCGTTCGGCCGAGCGGATTGGTTTCTTGCGCCAGACAAATTTCGGCACGATGTTCGAAGTCGTGTCGATGCCGAACCCGAACAATCTGGCCTATACGCCGGTCGCCCTGCCGTTACACACCGATCTCGCGAACCAGGAGGTGCCGCCCGGCTATCAGTTCCTGCACTGTATCGCGAACGACGCTGAGGGCGGTGGATCGATCTTTGCCGACGGGTTTGCGGTCGTCGCCGCGCTACAGGCGGAAGATCCGGAAGCCTACCGCCTATTGTGCGAGATCGAGATCCCCTATCGTTTTCACGATGAAAACTACGATCTGCGCGGTCGGTTTCCTGTGATTGTAACGCAACGCGACGGGGAAGTGACGGAGTTGCGGTTCAACGCCCATCTTGTCGATGTCATCGACCTTCCCTCCGACCTATGCGCGCCCTTTTATGCGGCTTATCGCAAGCTGATGATGATGATCCGCGGGCCGCGTTTCCAAATAGCCTACCGCCTGAAGGCCGGCGAAATGGCGGTCTTCGACAATCGCCGGGTGTTGCATGGCCGCCAATCGTTCAACCCGAACACCGGGCGGCGACATCTGCGCGGATGCTATGTCGATCGTGGTGAGTTCCAGAGCCGGATTCGCGTCCTCTCGCGATAGTGATGCGACACACATGTCGGCTGCTGCGTAAGGACGGCTCACGTCAACGGTCCGCTAATCGCCGGCTCCGAAATCCGATTGCGCGAACTGCCTTCTTCCTTGTGGAAGAGTGTCTTGAAGAAAAGAGCGTCGGGAACCGCCTTGATTATTTTTGCGATCACGGCGGTCGCGAGCACGGCAAACGCTAGGCGACCGAGAAGCACGCTCGTGACATCGGTGCCAAGAGCGACGACGACCAACGTATCCTCAATGAGGCTATGGGCAAAACCCATGAACACGCAGGCGAGGAATATCTGACGCGGCTCCGCGCTAGACGTGCGCGCGTCGCGGATCAGCAGTCCTGCGCCATAGGAAATCCCGAGAAACAGGCCGACAGCGGCGAAAGGTACCGTCTGCCTTTCGATGCCGGCGAGCCGAAAGAGCGGTGCAAGCCCTCTGTTCATCCACTCCAAAATGCCCGACATCTTGAGAAGCTCGATCACCCAGCTTAGCGCAAGCAGAACGATGAGCATGATGCCCAGGGTTTTGACTGTGCCCAGGAGAAAGCCGCCCCAGTCGGTGCTTTCATTCGCCGGCATCCACGCCGGCGTCACCGGTCCTGACAGCCATCCGGTCACGGCGAATATCTGATGCAGAAGGACGGCAAAGACCAAACCCCCGCCAATACGAAGGGCCGCGGTGACCAGGAAGCTCGGCCCGGCCCTCTGAATGATCCGTTGCTCGATCGGAATGGCATGTGCAAACAGCAAAAGAGCCGAAAGAACCGTCATCTCGGCAGTGCTGAGCGCCGAAACCGGAACCAAGGTGAATACGATCACAAGCGCGCCCCAGATCCCGACCAGCAATCCCGTCAGCCAGGCAAAGGCGAGTTCAGGCGGCAACCCCACCTGCAACATGAGCGGTGAGAAGAACGGAGAAATCGCCTGGATGACGCCAAGATCCTGCAGGAGCCGCGTGGCTATCGCAACCGGAACGATCACGCGAACCAGTTCCCAATAGATTTCAAGCGTCTCCAATGTCTTGCGATAGAAGGCGGCGCAAATTGCCATCATGCTGCTCCATCATCCCTGGAGCCATCTGCGTAACCTGAGACGCTTCGCATTTGTGGTCAAAGTTTGCGATTTCGTGCAATAAAATTGCAATACACCGACGATGAGCGCGACCGAGATGGACAAGATCGACAGAAGGCTTCTCAACCTGCTCCAGGATGATGCCTCACGAACGAACGCCAAACTGGCCGGGTTAGTCGGGCTTTCCCCTTCGAGCTGCCTGCGCCGCATACGACGACTGAAGAAAAGCGGCGTCATTAGCCGCGTTGTCGCGCTTCTCGCACCGGCAAAGGCTGGACGGGGCTTGAAGGCGATCGTCACCGTCGAACTGGAGCGTCATGGCGAGCAGTATATGCGGGACTTTCTCGAGTTGGCCGCTCAGGAACCGGCCGTCACTCAGGCCTACAGCGTGAGCGGCGAAACCGACGCCGTCCTGATGCTCCGCCTGACGGATATGGAAGAGTTCGATGCGCTATGCGAGCGACTGTTCCGAGACCGAAGCAACGTCGCGCGATACCAAACGATGTTCGTGATCCGAACGGCCAAAGAAGTGACCGCAATTCCACTGTAGTGTTCGGGTTGCGATAGACCTGCTAGGCCGTGAATTCAGCGGCCCGGCGAAGAAACTCTACGAACATTTCAATATGCCGCAAAGGCGGTAGTGAAGGAACGCGTCGCGCACGCTAGGAAATCGCTAGCGCCGAATGTCGGAATTGGGCGCCAGCTCGACGCATTTCATGGCGCCTCCCTCACGCCCAGGCATGAAGCTGTCCTTGTTGACTCAAGGAGAATTTGCATGCGTGGTCATTGCTTATGTGGCGCTATTGCTTTTGAAGTCGATGGCCCGGCACGGGCCTGCGTGGTCTGTCATTGTGAAAGTTGTCGGCGGCAATGTTCTGCGCCGATGACCTCCTATATTGGCGTCTTGAACGGCCAATGGCGATGGCTGGGCAAGCTACCGAAGGTATTCAACTCTTCTCCCGGTGTGGAAAGAACATTTTGCGATCACTGTGGCACGCCGCTGTCCTTCCGCTCAAAGAACATGTCTGATGTCATGCATTTTTTTGCGGCAGCGATGGAGGAGCCAGAAAAATTTGCACCTACGCTGCATGTCGCCTTTGAGGAGAAGCTCCCTTGGTTGAAACTCGCCGACAACCTGCCGACCCGTTTTGGGCCTGACTATACGAAAGACTAGGATCTGCTCGCATCGAGACAAACGGCGGAAGCTGAGGACAGCGTCCGGAAGCGAGATGATACCCCCGTCCGTTCAAGACGGTCAAACATTATCGATCGTGGCTGCTCTCGACCTGCTTGAGCGGCAGCAGGTAGGCGATGATCTGCTGATCGCCGAGAGCTGGATCAAAGCCAATAACGTCGGATGCGAAAAGGTCGTGGGCGGGGCGTCTCTCGAAGCCAAGGCTCTCATACAGCTTGCATGCAGACGTCATGAACGAGGCGGTGTGAAGCGCAAGGCCGCTCGAGCCCTGCAGACGCGCTTGCAAGACGCACCATTCGCAAAGCACGCGGCCATATCCGCGGCCCTGTGCCGAGGGAGCAACCGCGAGGGTCCTGAGGCCTGCCAGCCCGGGCGGCCAGCCCATGCGGTCAAAGGCGGCATCGGCGTAGTAGGTGACCGTCCCGACGAGCCGTCCCTCGGCTTCGAGCACCGCGACGCTAGCCTTCGCCCATCGCCCCGCGATATCCCGCGCATCCTTGACGTAGGGCTCGAAGATGTGCGGTGCCAGAACGGGCCGTAACGATGCGAAAGCCTCTGAGACGAGCAACCCAATTCCATCCAGTTCCTGACGGCTTGCCAGGTGGACGCGTGGCTTGGATGCGATCTGCATGCATGTCCTCACTGCTCCAGTAATCCGACCGTATGTAGGGCTCCCTCCGGCTGGCTGGACTTCGCCCGGCTTCGGCCGTCGGCCGTATCCCGCAGCGCGATTCACCCGGAAAGGTTCGCCTGCCACAATAATGACCGGCAGCAAGATTCCAACGGACCTGAGCCGTCGAGCCGCGACGACGAGTTAATCGGCGGAGCACCTCAAACTTTCGGTAACAGTTTGCTCATGCTTATGCGCTCCTCGACCTCGTATCCGCACTTTCGGTAGAACCCAAGAACCGTCGAATTGGAAGCGACAATTTGGAGGTTGATCTTTATGCAACCAAGGCCGGCGAGCCGCCTTTCGGCCTCATGGATGAGGGCCTCGCCGATCCCTTTTTGGCGATGGGACTGCAAGGTAGCGATGCGCGATATCCACCCTCGACGGCCGTCATACCCGGCCATGATCGATCCGACGACCTGATCGGCCTCTATCGCCACCAAAAGCAGGTTCGGCTGATGCCTCAGCTTCCCGCGAAGCGGGAGCGATCGTAGTTGCGCGACATCTCGAGCCCAGACTATCCGGCTCTATAGTGGAGCGTTACGGCGACCCAGCAGCAGAGCGATGCCCAACGCCGGAAGCGTCGCCATCGCGACGGCGAAGAAGACGAATTGCAGCCCGGCCGATGCGGCGACCAAGCCGAGCGCCGGACTGCCGAAGCCGAGCGCCACGTCGAGGAAGACGGTGTAGAGTCCCATGGCCAGGCCGCGGCTGCGTGGCGGAAGACGGCTCACGGCCTCGGCACCGAGGCCGGGATAGACCAGCGAGTAGCCAAGGCCAGTCAGGCCCGCTCCGATGGCGGCTAGAACGGGCCCGGGCGCAAGCCAGATCAGCATCAGCCCTGCAGCCTCGACAGCCACGAAGATCATGGCGACCCGTGCGCCCCCTAACCTGTCAGGCAGGTGGCCGAAGCATAGCCTTGCCACGATCAGCGACGCGGCATAGGCCGTGAAGGGAAGCCAGACCGGCTGCCAGCCCCGCTCGGCAAAGAGCAGCGCGCCGAAGGCCAGAATCGCACCATAGCCGAGACTGCTGAAAGCTGCTCCCACTCCGGGAAGCCAGACCGCTTGCGCCACGCTCCTCCATGACTGCGGCACGCTGCTCGCGGCGGCGCTGGCGCCGCGCATCGGCAGGATGGCAAGCAGCGTTGCAAGCGGCAGGACGATCGTCGCCAGTGCGATCGCGGTGAAGCCGCTCGCCGCATAAAGCGCAGATCCGATCGGCGCGCCTAGCGCGAGTGCTGCGAACATCGCCGTGCCCACCCAGGCTATGACCTTTCCGGAGTTCTGTCCGCCCGCAAGGGAGAGGCCCCAGGCGACGCCACCGGTGATGATGAAGCTCTCAGACGCGCCCAGTACCGCCCGGCCGGCGAACAGCGCCGATGCGGACGCCACCGGCCGGTCGAGCAATGTCAGTGAGCCGAGGTAAAATAGCCCCGCCACGGCAGCGGCAATGAGGCCGACGACGACGGCCCTCTTGCCGCCGCGCCCATCGGCATAGTTTCCAGCCCCAATGCGCGACAGCATCGAGGCGACGAACTGGCTGCCAGTGACCAGCCCGACCGCGAAGGGGCCGAAGCCGAGCTGCTGGTGAAGATGCAGCGGCAGGACAGGTAGCGCCAAGCCGATCAGAAGGAAGCCGGCGAAGACAGCCGCCATGATTGGCACCAGTTCCGCCATCGCGCCATTTCGGTCTGAAGTCCGCGCCATTGTGGCCACCGATAAAACTTTGACAGTCGGGCTGTTCCGATCAGTAACGTTCGTAGGTCACGCGCCAGCCTTCGGCCGGATTGTCCGGCGTCAGGACCAGTTTGTTGTCCGAGACTTCGAATTTGCGTTTCATGCTTTGCCCGACAAGGTTACGGACCAGGGAAGACTCGACGGTGATGACGAAGGTCTTGTCCTGGTCGTCGATAGCGACCGGCCCGTAATAGGCTTCGTAGCCATTCTCTGTGTAAGGCGTGTCCGGTGCCTTGGCGTCGGGGTTCTGCGCCTGCACCGACAGGGTGCCGGCCTCGGTGAAGATGACCTGGCCGGAATATGGCACGGGCTTGAGGCTTCCCTCGGCACCGGCCTCGAGCGACCTCATGCGCCATGCGCCGATGATCGGCGACTCTTGCGAGAAAGCCGGCGTGGCGACCGAAAGCGCAAGGGCGGCAATCTTCAATCTCATCGTCATATGTCGTTGTTCCTTTTCTGATTTGTGGCGGACAGGCCGTCCGCCCAATCTTCGCTCACACCGAAAGCATGACCTTGATGGCGCGCCGCTCGTCCATGGCGCGGTAGCCTTCAGCGACCTCGGCCAACGGCAGCTTGAGGTCGAAGACCTTGCCGGGCTTGATCCGACCTTGCAGCACACGGCCCATAAGGTCGGGCAGGAAGCGGCGCACCGGCGCCGGGCCGCCCAGCATGCGCTTCTGGCCGAAGAACAGTTTTTGGCCGTCGAAGTTCACGCCGTGCGGCACGCCGACATAGCCGATGGTGCCGCCGGGGCGAGAGCAGGCCAGCGCCTGGTCGAAGGATTCCGCCGTGCCGACGCATTCCAGCACCGAGTCCGCGCCGACGTCCTTGGTGAGCTCTTTGATCCGGGCCACACCTTCCTCGCCGCGCTCGGCGACGATGTCGGTCGCGCCGAACTCGCGGGCGAGTTTTTGGCGGCTGGCGTGCCGGCTCATGGCGATGATGCGCTCGGCGCCCATCTCCTTGGCCGCAAGCACGCCCATCAGGCCGACCGCACCGTCGCCGACCACCACCACCGTCGATCCTTCTCGGACCTCGGCTGCGTCGGCCGCATACCAGCCGGTGCCGAGCACATCGGACACAGCCAGCAGGTCAGGGATGAGTTCGGCCGGCGGCACCTCGGCGGTGGCGACCAGTGTGCCATCCGCCAACGGCACGCGGGCGTAAGGCGCCTGCGCGCCCGACATGAACTCGCGCTGCACACAGGACGACTGGAAGCCGAAGCGGCAATGCGGGCAGGTATTGTCGGAGAGGCAGAACGAGCCGACGACGAACTGGCCGGGGCGCACCGTGCGCACCTCTGCGCCGACCTCGACGACGATGCCACAATATTCGTGGCCCATATGCATCGGGCCGTCGACCCGCTGCAGCCCGCGATAGGGCCACAGATCCGAGCCGCAGATGCAGCTTGCCGAGAGCTTGATGATGGCGTCCGTCGGCCGCATGATTTTCGGATCAGCGATCTCCTCGCAGCGGATGTCGCCCGGTTTGTGAAGAACGGTTGCGAGCATTTTGGTTCCTTTCGAGTGGAGAAGATCAAGCGCGGTAGTCGGCGTCGCTGACATGTTCCAGCCAGTCCACGACCTTGCCGTCCTTGACCTCCTGGAGAGCAATGTGGGTCATGGCAATCTGAGCCGACGCGCCGTGCCAGTGCTTTTCGCCGGGCGCGAACCAGACGACGTCGCCGGCACGGATTTCCTCGACCGGGCCAGCCTCGCGCTGCACGCGGCCCAGGCCCGAGACGACGATCAGCGTCTGGCCGAGCGGATGCGTGTGCCAAGCGGTGCGGGCGCCGGGCTCGAAGGTCACCTGTGCGCCTTGAACCCGCCCGGCATCGAAGGGATTGAAGAGCGGATCGATCCGCACCGTTCCGGTGAACCAGTCAGGTGGTCCCTTGCCGGAAGGCCTCGTGCCAGCGCGAACAATGTCCATGGTGATCTCCTTTGTGTCCTCAAGTGCGTTCGATGCGAAGCGGGAACTCGCCGCGAATGTGCAGGGCCTGCTCGCCCTCGTCGAAGCGGCCGAGCCTGATCAGCCCGGGATGGCGATAGTCGGCGTAGAACATGGCCAGGTTACCCCAGGACGTGAAATAGCAGAGGTCGTAGGGCTGCTCGTTGGCGAACGGACCACTTCCCTTCTCTGTCAGCTTGCGCGGCAGATAGGCGATCTTCTCGTTATGCGCGTAGTCCTCGATCTTGAGATCGAGCGGCAGCATGGAAAAGAAATCGCGCGCCGACGGATTGTCGTAGAGCGTGGCGGTCATGATGCGGCCGTTGAAAATCATCCTGATCTTCATGTTGGTTGACTCCTGGCTGACTGGGGCTTCGCCTTCTTGGCTGGCGGCTGCTCGAGGCAGGGCCGCCACCGCGAGCGCGGCGCCGAGCAATGTCCGGCGGTTAAGCGGCGCACGCTCGATGATCATGGCAAAGATCTCCGGGCCATATGCGATGCGGCAAGGGCGGCGAGCGCCGATCCGCAGAGCAGCACTGCACCTAGAGTGAACGCTCCCCACCAGCCGACCGTATCGAAGAGCGTGCCGCCGATCGCGGCGCCGCCGGTGATGGCGAGCTGGATGACTGCCACCTGCAGCCCGCCGCCGGCCTCTGCGTCGTTCGGCAACGTCCGGCTGAGCCACGTGCCCCAGCCAACGGGCGCGGCCGTGCCGAAGAAGCCCCAGGCAACGAGCAGCAGCGCTGTGGGAACGGGGAGGGCACCAAGGGCGATGAGCGCAGCGGCCAAGGCCGCCATGACCAGCGGGATGACGATGAGGATGCTGAACAGACGCGTGGACAAAAGCCGGCCGACGCACCATGTGCCGAGCACCCCCGCCAGCCCCATCGCCAGCAGGATCGCCGAGAGAGCAGCGATGTCGAGCCGGGTGACGCCCTCGAGGAAGGGCCGCAGATAGGTGAAGAGCGCGAACTGGCCCATGAACAGCATCATGATCGACGCCATGCCGATGGCGACGGGAAGACGGCCGAGGAGCGCCAGTGGATTGCCTGAACGCTTCCCCCGGCGCGGGGGCAGCGCCGGCAGGCTTGTCCACTGCCAGGCCAGCGCCAGAAGCCCAAACGGCACGACGAGGAAGAAAGCGCCGCGCCAGCCGACATAGGCGCCAAGAAAACTGCCCAGCGGCGCGGCGATGGTGGCCGCAATGGCATTGCCGGCGTTCAGCATGGCGAGACCCTTCGGAACCATGTCTTGCGGCACGAGGCGCATGACGATCGCGGTCGACATCGACCAGAACCCGCCGATCGCGATGCCGAGCAGCGCCCGGCCGACCATGAGGAACGCGTAGTTCGGCGCGAAGGTGACAGCCAAACCGGACACGATGAGGAGGAGGGTGAAGCCGGTCACGACCAGTCGGCGGTCGATATGGCGCGTGAGGCCGGCGACCAGCAGGCTGGTCACGACGGCGAAAACGCCCGAAATCGAGATCGCCTGTCCCGCGCGGCCCTCGGTGATGCCGAGATCGGCCGCTAGCGGCGACAGCAGACTGACCGGCATGAATTCCGACGCGATGAGCACGAAAACACACAGCGCCATCGCCAAAACCGCGCCCCATGCGGCGCGGTCACCGACAAGCCTTGTGTCGTACGTCGTTTCCATAATTGGCATCCTTGCAGGGCGACCGGGCGGATCAGCCGCCAACGCCGTCGCGATGCCAGAAGATATTGCAGAGGAACCCATTCTATTAGACTAAGTAATTCGCATGGACTTATCTGCTCATGATATAAATATCCGACGGGAGGTACCCTATGCAGCGCGATGGCATGAAGGATCTGCTATGGTTCGTGGCGGTCGCGCGGGAACGGAGCTTCACCAAGGCGGCGGCCAAGCTCGGAACCTCGCAGTCGACCCTGAGTTCGACAATCAAGGAGCTTGAAGCTCGTCTCGGCGTCCGCCTGCTGACACGTACGACGCGGAGCGTCGCACCGACCGAGGCCGGCGAGCGACTTTTCCAATCTCTTGTTCCCCGCTTCGAGGAAATCGAAGCGGACCTCGCAAGCCTGGTGGCCTTTCGCGACAAGCCCTCCGGAACGGTCCGTATCACGCTTTCCGACCATGCGCTCCAGACGACCGTCTGGCCGAAGCTGCAGCCCTTGCTCAGCGACTATCCTGACGTGTGCGTCGAACTCTACAGCGACAACGGCATGAAGAACATTGTGGAGGAGCGCTTCGACGCAGGCGTGCGGCTTGGTGAGAGCATCGACAGGGATATGATCGCAGTGCGCATCGGGCCGGATTGGAGGCTCGTGGCCGTGGCTTCGCCGGAGTACTTTTCCCGCCATCCGGTTCCGACCGCACCGCAGGATCTGGTCGATCATGACTGCATTAATATGCGGCAGGCGACGTTCGGCGGATTATATGCCTGGGAATTCGCCAGGGATGGCCGCGACCTTCGTGTGCGGGTGGAAGGCCAGCTCACCTTCAATTCGTCCATTCCCATGATCGAGGCTGCGATAAGCGGTTTCGGGATCGCCTATGTCCCGGAAAACCTCGTCAGCCACCACATCGCCAAGGGATGCCTTAGGCTCGTGCTTGACGACTGGAGTCCGCCATTTGCGGGCTATCACCTCTACTACCCGAGCAGGCGACAGCTCTCGCCTGCGATGGCGGTGATCATTGAGGCGCTCCGCCATCGCATCTGACTCCCAAGACTGTGCCTATGAATCATGAAGCTGACATTGGTAAATGGTAGGTTCTGATCCAAGCCATTTGACTTCTACGCTGCGGGCGGCTGCTTTCGCCTCAAAGCAGACGTGTAGCTCGCTCGCCTCTATGTCTGTGATTGACACAGAAGCAGTCATCGAAAAGGAGCCAAACTCGCCGGCTGAACTGGCCAAGAATTCTCGTGGATAGCCAAGGTTTTTCTCGAGCCTAGGCCAAGTCTTGGTCGTCGATGGTAGGGACACGGTTGTCCAGTTATCCCCCGGCAAGACGCGGCAGCAGGAATATCTCCGCCCCTTCCGGCAGCTCCTTCGACCAGGTGTCGCGATAGATCGTACCGTCGATAGCGACGGCGATGCCGCGATCGATGTAGGGCTCGAGGCCGGGATACTGCTCAGCCAGCTTCCTGAACAGCTCCCGAATATCCTTCGCCTCGATCTCGACCTTGCTCTTGCCTCCGGCGATCGCGCCGAGCGATCCCCAGAGCGTTACTTCAACCATCAGCCTTCCCGTTCCGCCTCGATCGCCGCCAGGATGCGCGGCGGCGACATCGGTATATGCGCCATGCGCACGCCGACCGCGTTCGAGACTGCATTGGCGATCGCCGCCAGCGGCGGCACGATCGAGGTCTCGCCGACGCCGCGCACCCCGTAGGGATGGTTAGGGTTGGGGATCTCGAGGATCTGTGTGTCGATCATCGGCAGGTCCGAGCAGACCGGGATGCGGTAGTCCAGGAAGCCAGGGTTCTGCAGCCGCCCGTCCTTGCCGTAGATATACTCCTCGTTGAGCGCCCAGCCGATGCCTTGCGCGGCACCCCCCTGGTACTGCCCCTCGACATAGGTCGGATGCACCGCCTTGCCGGCGTCCTGAACGACGGTGTAGCGCAGCACCCTGGTGAAGCCGGTCTCCGGATCCACCTCGATATCGCAGATATGGGTGGCGAAGGAGACGCCGGCGCCGTCGGCGACGAGCTCGCTGTGGCCGGCGATCGGTCCGCCCGTCTTTCCGGAAGCGGCCGCGATCTCCCTCAGCGACAGCGCAGCAAGGTTGCCGTACTTCTCGCCCTTCGCGATCGCGTGGCCCTTTTCCCAGACCACGTCGTCGACCGGGATGTCCCACGTCTGCGCGGCGCGATCCCGCAGGATCTTGATGGCGTTGCGGGCGGCGGAGATCGTCGCCATCGAAGACGAGAAGGTGCCGCGGCTGCCGTCCGTCATATCGTTGTAGCCGAGGCTGGAGGTATCGGCGACCACCGCCTTGACCTGCTCATAGGGGATACCGAGCTCCTCTGCCGCCACCAGCGAAAGCGAGGCGCGCGAGCCACCCACGTCAACGGTTCCGACGGCAAGCGAGACCGAACCGTCCATGCCGATGTTGAGGTCGGTGCAGGTCTGGCCACCGAAGTTGAACCAGAAGCCGCAGGCCATGCCGCGGCCCTGGTTCTTGCCGAGCGGCGCCTTCATGTGCGGATGGCTCTTCGCCGCTTCCAGCGTCGGGCCGATGCCGATCGGGCCGTATACCGGGCCGTAGGACGATCTGGTGCCTTCCTGCGCCGCGTTCCTGATCCGGAACTCAACCGGGTCCATGCCGATCTCCTTGGCCAGCTCGTCGACCGCGCTTTCCACCGCAAACGCCGCCATCGGCGCGGACGGCGCGCGATAGGCCGCAGTCTTGGGCCGGTTGACCAGCACTTCGTAGCCGACCGTCCTGACGTTCTCGAGCTTGTAGCAGGCAAAGGCGGTCATGGCGCCGATCTCAGCCCACATGCCGGCGAAGGGGCCGCAGGAATAGCGCAGCGTCGCCTCGGCCGCCGTGATCGTGCCGTCCTTGCGGGCGCCGATCCTGACGTCGATCGAGGTGGCGCTAGTCGGGCCGGAGGCGCGGAACACCTCGTCGCGCGTCATGACCAGCTTGACCGGCCGGCCGGCTTTGCGCGACAGCGCCAGCGCCACCGGCTCGGCCCAGACATGGGTCTTGCCGCCGAAACCGCCGCCGATCTCCGACGAGGTGACGCGCAGTTTCGAGGCCTCCATGCCAAGCAGCTGGGCGCAGTGCTGGCGATAGACGAAATGCCCTTGCGTGCAGACCCAAAGATCGGCGGTGCCGTCGGAGCTGACATTGGCCACGCAGGCATGCGGCTCGATATAACCCTGGTGCGTCTGCTCGGTCTTGAAGGAGCGTTCGACGACGAAATCGGCCTGGCCGAAACCTTCATGGATGTCGCCATGGCCGTACTGGGTGCGCTTGGTGACGTTGGAAGGCTTGACGGGCTTTTGCTCAAGGCCCTCGGTGAAGATGGCGTCGTTGAGCACGGGTGAGGAGTGCTTCATCGCCTCGTCGACGTCGGTGACATGCGGCAGCACCTCGTAGTCGACCTCGATCAGCTTCAGTGCCTGCCTCGCCGTGCGGGCATCGACCGCAGCGACCGCGGCCACAGCATGGCCGTCGTAGAGCGCTTTCTTGCGCGCCATGCAGTTGTCGAGGATGTCGTACATGGCGGCATCGCCGTCGGTGAGGTCGGGCAGGTCGGCCGCGGTGATCACCGCCTTGACGCCGGCGAGCTTCTCCGCCTTCGACGTGTCGATCTTCCTGATCGTGGCATGCGCATGGGGGCTTCTGAGAACGCGCCCGACCAGTTGCCCGGCCATGTTGAAGTCGGCGCCATAGCGTGCGCGGCCCGTCACCTTGTCGACGCCGTCGGGACGGATGGGACGCGTGCCGACAGAGGTGAAATTGCGTCCGGAGTAACGTGGATCGAAATTCATCGTCATGCTCCCTTCATCACGCTCGCGGCGTCCTGAACGGCACGCACGATCTTGTCATAGCCGGTGCAGCGGCAGAGGTTCCCGGCGAGGCCGAAGCGGATCTCCTCCTCGGTCGGATCGGGGTTCTTGGCCAACAGGTCCTTGGCCGCCATGAGGAAGCCCGGCGTGCAGATGCCGCATTGAAGTGCGGCGTGTTCCAGGAATTTCTGCTGTAGCGGATGCAGCTTGTCGCCATGCGCCATGCCCTCGATGGTTTCGATGCGCCGCCCTTCAGCCTCCGCGCCGAGCACCAGGCACGAGCACACCAGCCGGTCGTCGAGGATGATGCTGCAGGCGCCGCAGTCGCCGGTGCCGCAGCCTTCCTTGGCGCCCGTCAGCCCCAGGCGATCGCGCAGGACATCGAGCAGCGTCTCGTCCGGCTGGCAAAGGTACTCGACATTGTCGCCGTTGATTGTCGTTGATACTGCCACACCAGCCATCATTTGCCTCCTGCACGTGCATAGGCGGTCGTGGCGGCCCGCTTGGCCAGCACACCCGCAACTTTCCGTCTGAATTCGATAGTGCCTCGCTTGTCGTCGATCGGACGACAGGCGCCCGAGCAGACCTTGGCGAGCCTTTCCAGCGTGGCTTCGTCCAGCTTGGAGCCGATGAGAACCTCGGCGGCCTCCTCGACCAGAATCACCGTCGGCGCCACGGCGCCCAGCGCCAGGCGGGCGAATTTGACGCGACCTTGCTCATCGAGCATCAGGTTCACGCCGGCGCTTACCACGGCGATGTCCATCTCCGTGCGCGGAATGAAACGCAGATAGGCATCGCCCGAACGCGGCAGACGTTTGTCGAGCAGGATTGCCTCGATGATCTCGCCCTTGGTCAGCGACGTCTTGCCCGGCCCAGTCGGTACCGCTTCCACTGCAATCGTGCGCCTGGTTCCCGGGCCGACGACCACCGCCTTGGCGCCAGCGGCCACCAGCGCCGGCACGCTGTCGGCGGCCGGCGAGGCGTTGCACAGATTGCCGACGATGGTGCAGCGTCCCTGCACCTGCTTCGAGCCGATCAGCTTGGCCGCTTCGACGACGCCGGGCCATGCGTTCTTCAGGGCCTTGCTCTCGCCCAGCATGGCGCACGGGACCGCCGCGCCGATGCTGAAGCCCTCGGCTGTTTCCCTGATCTTGCCAAGCCCATCGATCGCCTTGATGTCGACGATCAGGTCGGGTTCGATAAAGCCGCCTTTCATTCTCACCAAGAGGTCGCTGCCTCCGGCAAGGATGGCGGCCGTGCCGGCTGAGCCGGCCAACAGGCCGGCGGCGTCTTCAATTGAAAGCGGACGTATGTAACGCATCGTCTCCCCTTAGTGGTCATAATCACATCAACTGATATAAACCGTCTCTCCACAATGGCCATCCCATTCGTACATTCGCGGATTGGGCCAGGCGCCGCAATTTCAATCCGAAGTGAACCAGGAATGACGGGCGCGGCTGCTGGCGCACTCTGCCGGTCCTCCAATCGTTGTCCTCGCATAGAGGCTATGCCGTGTCCAACTTATGAGCGTCGCCACCGGCTCTCGATCCGGCACCGGAGACTTCGGCTGACAATCGGAGCCGGAAGCCTATGGAATCCCAATTTTGGAACAGCTCCCCGGCAAATTGGATTTCAGCTAGGCGGTTCCCTGGTAGGTTACTAAAGAGACCGTCCCTGTAGGCGGGAGCACCTGGCACGGTCGGCCTCGCCTTTTTGATTAAATGTTCTTTATTTGTTCCATAATTAGATATATCCTATTCTGCGTCATGGACCGGCTCGGAGAGCAAAGCCAAACGCGCTGCTCGTTGGGCCTGCCAATATTGTTCGGACCAAAGCCAGAGGCGGCCGTTGCGCATCACAATCCGGACACTTTGCGCCTGGCTCGCCTCAAGGTGCGCGACTAGAGGGGGTGGAAGCACGGCGCGTCCCGTGCCATCCACGGTCAGCCTCACAAAGCGGTCCATCGCAGCAATCGCGAGTTGTCCCCGTCGCGGCTCAGCAGTCTTGTCTAACGTTTTCTTGAGCCGTTCGATTGTGTCGACCCCATGAGGTTCCCAGGCCCGCAACTCGACAAATCTCTCGACCTCCACGATCCCGAGAAATCCCTTGTCGTCAGAGAGCCATTCAAGCCTGTTCCTGACGACGACCGGGAAACCGACGCGGTCCTTGGACGTAAGCGCTACAACGTCGGTCCAGGTGTCTGGATTCAACGAAGCGACAGGATTCCAAAAAATAGGCCGGCCAGTTTTCATGGGACAAAATGGGAAAAAGATTGAATCAGTTTTGCACAGGTTACCCAGTGGTTGTAAACAGTCATTGGGCACTGATTTGCCGGGCTGTTTCACATGAGTGTTTGTCTCGGGGCTGCCCAGCGTGCATGCTGAACCAGACAATGGGAAAAAGTAAGATGACTTCAATGCCGCTTGGCCACCTTGATGCGACGCTAAACGGCCCAATGACCAAAGCCGAGGAATTCGTCTGTTGGTCCCGAATGCAGGCGGAGGCGGGGCAGCCTCTAGAAGCGATCATCGAGCGCAAGGAGTTGGAACGGCGTGCCGGTGGCGGCATGTTTTTCTGGGGCGTCGGAAATGCCCCGGCTGCGGTAGCGAACGCGCTCGCTAGGCTTGGGCGCCCCGTCGCAGCGGTCTTTTCCATAATGAAGGGCAAGCCCAAGGCCGTCGACGTCAATCCGGGGCGCACGGTCGCGTGGCGGCGTTATTTCGATGC
The DNA here is from genome assembly GCF_040318415.1 of Mesorhizobium sp. M1163. NCBI lineage: Bacteria > Pseudomonadati > Pseudomonadota > Alphaproteobacteria > Hyphomicrobiales > Phyllobacteriaceae > Mesorhizobium > Mesorhizobium sp. M1163. The sequence continues at coordinate 220,701 of NZ_JAMYMF010000004.1, forward strand.
GGACGGCACCGTGCGAATCTTGCCGCCTCACGTGCTCGTTACAAGTCGCGGTGACAGCCCGAAGGGACCTAAGGAAAAGCACTTCGCCCTCATGTGCTGGAGCGGTAAGCCATTGGAGATTCAGACAGGAATTCCATTCGACCCGTCGGCCTACAGGAACGCCGGAGGGACCGGCGCCCCAGTTGGTGCTTCGCAGGTGACGGCTTTACTTAAGCGGACCTCCACGCCGTCGAGCGAGACTTCGTATGAAGCCAACCTATGTGCATGGCTGGTCGGCGGCTATTGGGTTCGCCTCACTGATCCGATCGAGCTAACCCCGCAAGCTACGAGATTAATCTCGGATGGTCCTTCTCCCGGCGAGGGATGGATCGACTTCGTCGGAAGGCTGCGACAGTCAGCGGGGGAGGCTCGCCGAGAGGTCGTTCCGAATGGTTATCTTATCTAGCTAAGATGGGAGGAAGGGGATCTCCAGGATTTCAGGGACGCTAAGATTCGTGGATACCAGCACCAAAAAGTTGGTCAAGGAATTGCGTGGCGCTGGTCTAAGTGATCAGGCGATCAAGGCTGCTTGGCCATCTTGGTGGAGCGACGACGCGGCATCGACCGACTCAGGAAGGGCCGAACTTCGATTTGCGCTCGCACGCAAGTTGGGTCTTTCACCCAGATCGCTGCTGGGAGAACGGGTGGAATTCATTTGGAAAGACGACGCCAAGTTCAAGAATCTGACGGCCGAGAACGCCACTCAACAGGCGGCACTTGCGTCCTTCGGGGTCGCGATCGGACGACTGATGTTAAGGGCGGCGCCCGAGGTAAGGCCGATCGTCGGTGTCGGCGCGATGGATTTGCGGGCGGCAATCCTTGGTGGACGGCCTGTTGTCGACCTGCAGGGGCTAATATCGGCGTGTTGGGCCTTGGGTGTCCCGGTTATTCATCTTCGCGTTTTCCCGCTCCCCGCCAAGTCCATGAGAGCAATGGTCGTTGAGGCTGAAGGCCGTCACGCGATATTGTTGGGTCGTGACGCATCATATCCCGCGCCGGTCGCGTTCACACTCGCGCACGAGATTGGTCACGCCGCCCTCGGACATCTCTCCGGGGCGAAAGCAATTGTCGACATCGGAGAACCGATGCACGATGACGTTGATCCGCAGGAGCGGGAAGCTGACGAATACGGGCTCACAGTTCTGACGGCGTCAACGCGCCCAGCGATAACGACGAACACCACTAACTATAGCGCTCGCAGTCTGGCACGTGCGGTGATGGAAGCGGGGCCGCCTCGCCATATCGACCCCGGCACACTTGCGCTTTGCGTCGGCTACATTCAGCAGAACTGGGGCGTAGCAACCGCTTCACTCCGACACATCTATGGTGGTCCAATCGAGGTCTGGCGCGAAGTAAACCGCGTCGCAGAAAGGCAGCTTCGGTGGGACCAACTGAACGACGAATCGGCGGATTATTTGCGTACGGTGATGATGGACACTGATGACTAGCCCGGTCCTCGTCGACAACGACGTCATCATTAAAATGTCTTGCTACACGCTCGGCGACGAGTTGGTTGACTGCTTGTCAATCAAGGAAACTCCACCTGCAATCCTGAAGGTCGCATCGTTCGTGGTCCGCGGGCGCATCAAAAAATCGAGATCTCTCGTGAATCGGGAGGTGGCCGGGCGTCATTTAGAGGCACTCCTGCCTCGATTGATGACTGTGGAGCCGACGACGGCGGAAGTAGATCTCGCCGCGACCTACGAAGCGAAAGCGCAGGAGCTCAACCTTGAATTGGACTCGGGCGAGAGTCAGTTGCTTGCCATACTCATGGTTCGCGGCTTGGAGTTGATGCTCACCGGCGACAAACGGGCGATCCATGCCGTTGAGCGGATTGCGGGCGCCGATCTCGAACGACCGAGGGTTGCCTGCCTGGAGCAAGCCATCGCCACCATCGTTCAACAGACAGATTTCGCAGATATACGTGCCCGGATATGCCGTGAACCGGCAGCAGACCGTGCGATCTCCATATGTTTTTCATGCGCCTCCCAAGTCTCTTCTGTCTCGTCCATTGTGGAGGGGCTCAGAAGCTATATCAAACTTGTCCGCGCTCAGGCGCCGCGGGTATTGTTGCCGGCGAACGACCTGTCAGGTGTTATTGCGTAGGAAAACCGCGAACGGTTCTCGCAACTCGGCAACCAGGCTGATGTCGATCTCTTTGGGGTCCTCGTCGTTTGTGATTTCTCGGTGGTCAAGCATCTCTAGACAGGCCTTGTCGACCTGACCGCGAAGGTAACGGCTACCGGACCGGCCCGTGCTCTTTCCGATCGGCACACGGGTCTGATCGAGCGGGAGTTTAAATTCCTGCTGTTGAAGGTTTTTGATCACCAACGCATATCGCGACCCCCTAACATGAATGTTTTTTGGGATATCGATCCAGGTTATCGTGTCGACGGAATATTGATCTGCTCGGATCGGTTCCGCAAAGTGCTTCGAATTCATCTCCTGCATGACGAGGTGGATGGGCTTACCCCGTTCGCTGAACATTTCCACGAAGGGCTGGACCATCGATCGGGGGTGGCAGGTACTTCCGCCGTACCCCCACATCGCGAAGCCCTCATCCTCTATTTCCTTGGCTTTGCGGGCGATGATTGTTGCCAAATCCTCTTGTGCATGGGTCCCCACCTTCATGAATAGGACCCCGGAACCGGGCTTGATGATCGCGTTCACTTACTTTCCTCCAAAGGAATCAGTTCATATTCGTCTTCATGGGCCATCCCATAATCTAGTCTCTTGCGTTCCTTCACGTATTTTATCCGGAGCTCTTTCGATCTCCCGTAAAAGTTTATCAATCGATCTGGAGACGCCGCCTCGCTTGCAGCGGCCTTGCTGCAGTTGTCGGGGAGAGAACTAACGTAAAGGTTGCACGACTTCAGGTCTGGCGCATCGTCCAGATGATAGTTGTGTAGTTTTCTCTGCATTCTTGAGACATAGAAACCGTGGTCCCGAGAGAATGACTGGACACGGGAAAGGACCTCCTTCGGCCATGGCAGTTCGTCGTCGTCCGCTATGACAATCATTCCCTCACCTTCGTATCCGATTGCCTCAATGCCCCGCTGGACAAATAGGTTGACGCTCGCGCCACTGTTCGAGGCACCCCAAGGAGGGTTGGTGTAAAACCGATCGTATTTCGTAGTATCCGGGAACGCGTCGAGGCAGTTGTAAAGCACCGCGTCAAGATGCTCGATCCTTTCCCGATCGGCGAACCTCTTTACGGCTTGGACGGTTCGCTCGTCAAAGTCGAACACGGTGATCTTCGACGGCCCGTAATCGAGGACTTTTCTCACGTTGAGATAGGCGACGCAGACACTGATAGCGTCCCCGTCGCCGATGAACGCGAGGCGTTTGCCATCGGCCCAGTCTGCGACCATCTCGCTTTGGAGCACCATGTCGCCGGTCTTCATATGAATTTGGTCGAATTCCCTAAGTGGACGCGGTCGGTTTTGCACGACGTCCGACACCGCATTCACAGCTTGGCGTAAATCAACTTGCTCGCGCATGATTTCTAATCCCCGCGAATTTGCCGAGGCTAGCCCCGTTATTCCGACTTCTTGGCTCGCGGATGCTCATTGTCAATGGCCAACCAGATTGGCAATCCGCCATTCCTAGTTTTTGCTATGTAGCATAGACCACAAAAAGACAAAGGAAATATTGTTTACTAACCGTCAAAAGTCCTGATCTTTCCCCCCGAGTAAACCGGCAAAGGCCTCAACAAACGTTGGAAGAACCGATTTGGCTGATTTTGAACGGTGTTTCGAAAATCTACTTTCGCCACCAACGCTGCGCTTGAGCGTCACACACCCAACCCACTAATGCTCGATCGGTCCCTTCGGCATGACGAGCGCCGTCCCTGCAGTCGTCGGGCGCTCGATCATGCGGCGGACGCGGGGTGGCTCGTTGCCGCTGTGCAGGGCCCTTATGCGCTCGCCGATGACCGCGTCGGCGTAGGTGGCGCGCCTGTTGTGGCGGATATATTCGACCCAGGTTGGCGTGTGGTAGTGCTCGATCCATATCGAGGGATTTTCGAGATCGCGCGCCAATGTCCAGTTGCGGGCGCCGTCACGCCGGCGGATGCGGCCGCGCTCGGCCATGGTGGCGAGGAATTCCGGCACGTCCTCGTTGCGGATCACGTATTCGATCATGATGGCGATGGGACCACTGCGCGGCTTGAGATCAAGCGCCAGATGCGGCTCCTGGAAGCGGTTAAGCGGATCGAGGTTGAGCACGGCCTGCTGCGGCAGCGGCAGCAGCAGGCCGATGGCGCCTCCCGCCAGCATCGCGACGCTGGCCGCCATCAGGGCGACTTCGGCGCCATGGGCGTCGGCAACGACGCCCCAGACCCAGCTGCCGAGCGCGATGCCGCCGAAGGTTGCGGTCTGGTAGACCGAAAGCACGCGGCCGACCACCCAGCGCGGCGTCGACATCTGCACGGTGACGTTGAAGTGCGAAAGCGCTGTCACCCAGCAGGCGCCGCCGACCAGCAAGCCGAGTGAGGTCTGCCAGGCATTCTCGCTGACGGCGGCATTGAAGGCGCAGAGCGCGAAACCGGCGAATGCCATGCGCACCATGGTTTCGCTGGACAGCAGCTGCCGCAGCCTGACGCTGGTCAGCGCGCCGCCGACGGCGCCGATGCCGAAGGCGCCGAGCATGATGCCGTAGCTCAAGGCGTCGCCCTTGACGACGTCGCGCGCGACCAGGGGAAGCAGTGCCAGGACCGCGCCGGCGCTGAAGCCGAAGGCCGAGCTCCTGACCAGCACCTTGCCGATATTGGGCGACATGGCGACGTAGCGCAGGCCGGCGCCCATTGCGGCGCCCAGCGTCTCGCGCGGCAAGGTCGATGCCGGCAGTTCCGGCCTCCAGCGGGCCAGCACGACGATGAGGCCGACATAGCTCAGCGTGTTGACGGCAAAGGCCGCGGCGGCGCCTGCGGCGGCAACGATGATGCCGCCGATCGCCGGGCCGACGCTGCGCGTCAGGTTGAAGCCCATCGAGTTGAGCGCGATCGCCGCCGGCACCTTGGGACGAGGCACCATGTCGCCGACCGAAGCCTGCCAGGACGGGCTGTTGAGCGCGGTGCCACTGTCGATCAGGAAGGTGAAGGCGAGCAGCGTCCACGGCGTCATCAGGTCGAGATAGGTGAAGACGGTGAGAAGAGCCGAGACGGCGAGCATGAAGATCTGCGCGATCAGCATGATTTTGCGCCGGTTGAAACTGTCGGCGATGGCGCCGGCCAGCAGCGCGAAGAGCATGATCGGCAAAGTGGTCGAGGCCTGGACCAATGCGACCTGGTAGGACGAGGTAGCGATCGTAGTCATCATCCAGGCGGCACCGACGCCCTGGATGAGGCCGCCGAAATTGGAGACGAGGCTGGCGGACCACACCGCCCGGAAGATGCCGTGCCGGAACGGCGCCAGCGCCGAGGCGCTTTCGCTTTCCGGTGTGTCGTCGTTCATCGATGCTTTCCCGGGCTCAAATGCGTTTGTTCTTGCGATGAATCGGCCCCTCAAGCCATGGATTCAAAAAATAGAACATCACAGCGCAAAGGGCGAACGCATTCTCGAGAAAGATCATGGTCCAACAACAAGATAGCGAGCGCGGAGCCCGTCCGCGCGCGCCATAGCGGGCTCACTGCATGCCGTCCCTGACGATCGCCGCCACTTCGATCAAGCCTTCGAAATTGTCGGTGCGGCCCTGGCGGATGTCTTCGGTTTCGCGCAGCAGCCACAAACCGATCGAGATGAGATTGGCGCGCAGTTCCGTGGGCAGGGCGCTGTCGCCAGAGCGGAGATCTTCGACGAAGGCGGTCCAGACGCGACTGGTGAAATGCAGGGCCTCGGCCGCTTCCAGCGAATCACGGCCAATCATCACCGCCGCCAACAGCATGTCGATCGAACGGCTAAGAAGCTGCCGATGCCTGGCCCCGGCAGCGGTCTGCATTTCGGCTCGGGGGAATTGATACATCGTTGCTGCTCTACCGCTCCGTCGGCGTTGTCAGGTCAGGAAACTCAACAGATCGAGTTGCGAGATTTGATCCAGATGCTGGCATCGCCAGCTGCCGAATACGCACCACTTCACGAAGGGACACCACCACGCGACGCCGCGCACAAAATCGCACCTGTTGCAGGGAGCGCGAATCCGGCTCCGGAATGGTTCCGGAACATGAGGTTTTGGTGGTCGCCGCGCCCCCCGAGGAACGGCTGATTCGGCTACAATCTAACCGTAGACGAATCCGACATCAAACGCGATTTGACTGAAACGAATTCCATCGGTCGAGGCGCTCCGAGGGTACATTTTCGAAGCGCCCGTGTGCTTTGCGGCGGCCGGATCCAACTGCAAGTGTGCCGTATCGGCAGTTCGTCGATTGCGATAGGCTCCTGCTGTCGGGACGGATGGGGCGTCTGTCTCGGTTTGGGGTAACGCCGGTTGCATGCCACTGCGCGACAGAGCGCGGATTCGTGAAACTGGCTTTGGGGAATTGGGGGAAACAATGAGCGATTCAATTCAGGAAATAACGTCCGTCTCGTGGTTCGGGCGGATCAAGCGCGCGGTCGGCGGGATCGTTTTCGGCTTGCTCTTGATCGTGCTGATGGTGATCGGCCTGTTCTGGAACGAGGGTCGCGCCGTGCAGACGGCGCGTTCGCTGGCCGAGGGATCGGGCGCGGTGATCTCGGTTGGCGCCGATAGCATCGATGCTGGCAATGACGGCAAGCTTGTCCATGTCACCGGGGCGGTGACGGCGAGCAGCGGCCTTGCCGATCCGGACTTTGGCATTTCGGCGCAAGGATTGCGGCTGTCGCGCAGCACCGAGATGTACCAGTGGAAAGAAGAAGAGAAATCCGAGACGACGAAGAAGCTTGGTGGCGGCGAGGAGACGGTGACAACCTACAGCTATTCGAAAGTGTGGGACGACAGCCAGATCAACTCGTCGGAGTTCAAGAAGCCGGACGGCCATGAGAATCCGCCGATGGAGATACACAGCAAGAGGTTCCAGATCCCGGACGGCAAGCTCGGTGCCTTCACGCTCGACCGGCCGGTGCTGGACCTGATCGGCGGCGACAAGGAATTTTCACTGTCACCGGACCAGTCGGCTACCATCGATGCCGCCTATACCGGCACCAAGCGGGTCAACATCGTCGACGGAAAGATCTATCTCGGCTTCAACACCACGTCGCCGGCGCTGGGCGATTATCGCATTGGCTACGAGTTGGCGCCGCTCGGCCTGGTCAGCGTCGTCGCGCGCCAGGCAGCGGGCGGGTTCGAACCCTACCAGACAAAGGCCGGCGACCAGTTGCTGATGGTCGACATCGGCAATGTGCCGGCGGAAAAGATGTTCGCCGACGCGGTCAGCCAGAACACGCTTATCACCTGGCTGCTGCGCGCCGCCGGCCTGCTGCTGTTGGCCATCGGCTTTGCCCTGCTGCTCAGCCCGATTGGCGTCGTCCTCGACGTTATTCCTTTGCTCGGCAGCGTGGCGCGGATGGGCACCGGCATCATTGCCTTTTTCCTGGCGATCCTGGTCGGCACGACGACGATGGCGATCGCCTGGTTCTGGTACCGGCCGGTGCTGGCGGCAGGCATCCTGGCCGCCGGCGTCATCGCGGCGGCGGCGGTCTATTATCTTGGCCGCTCGCGCAGGCAGGCCGCACCGCTTGCCACGCCGAGCGCCGCTACATGATTGCCGGCACCGGCGGCACTTCTAGCGGTCCTCGAAGCCGGTCAGCACGCCGACGGCGTTGACGCCGATCTCCTCGACGGCGTAGCCGCCTTCCATGACGAACAGCGTCGGCAGGCCGAGCCTGGCGATGCGGCGGCCGATTCGGGGATAGTTTTCCGTTTTCAGCTTGAACTGGCTGATCGGGTCCTTCTCGAAAGTGTCGACGCCGAGTGAAACCACGACGACGTCAGGAGCATAAGCCGAAAGCCTCGTGCAGCCCTCCTCGAGTGAGGCGTTCCACACGTCCCAGCCGGTGCCGAAGGGCATCGGATAATTGTCGTTGAAGCCTTCGCCGTCGCCCTCGCCGCGTTCGTCGGCATGGCCGAGAAAGAACGGATATTCGGTCATCGGATCGCCATGCAGGTTCAGCACCTGCACGTCGCCGCGGCGATAGAATATCTCCTGGGTGCCGTTGCCGTGGTGATAGTCGATGTCGAGGATCGAAACGCGCCCGGCGCCATGGTCGCGAAACCATTGCGCGGCGACGGCGGCGTTATTGATGAAGCAATAGCCGCCCATGAAGGCCGCCCCTGCATGGTGCCCCGGCGGGCGGCACAGCGCGAAGGCGGAAGGCTCACCGGCCTTGACCAGCGCGGCGGCTGTCAGCGCGACATCATAGGACGACTTGATCGCGTCCCATGTGCCTTTGACAAAAGTCGCGCCGCCGTCGAAGGAGTAGAAGCCGAGCAGCGCATCGATGCCTTTCGGGCGCACGTCGCCGCGCAGGCCGCGCGTCGGCCAGGTGAAGGGAATGGCCGAACCGGTGCGGCCCGACGCTTCCCAGAGCGGCCACACGGTCGGCAGGAAATCGATGTAGTCGCTGGCATGAACCTTCTTGGCGGCGGCGAGGTCGTGACTTTCCGGTGACAGGATCGGACCGAGCTTTTCGCTCTCCACCCGCGCCCTGATGAACTCGGCGCGCGAGGGCTTTTCAAAAGCCGGCACGATGGCGCCGGCGATCAGTTCGACATTGCCGGAATGGCCGGCATGGAGAGGCGAAAAAACAGTCTTCATGAAATCTTTCCGTGGTGAGACGCGGCGACCCTAACCGTCCTGCATGGCCCTTCACAAGGCGCTGGGCCAACCAGCCATGGCTTGCTGGCACGGCAGCCGGTCGTCTAGCCTGCCGGCAGCGCAACCAAACCGTGGGAAATCATGAGTTCAAATGCCGACCTGATCGTCACCAATGCCCGCGTGCTGACCATGGATGAAGGCAATCCGACGGCCGAAGCGGTGGCGATAAAGGACGGCAACATCCTGGCGGTTGGCGATCGCCGGACGATCGAGGCGCTGAAAGGGCCGGCCACGAAGGTCATCGATGCGCAAGGCGGGTCGGTGGTGCCGGGCTTTATCGAAGCGCATATGCATCTTTTCGGCGGCGCGGCCGAACTCGACAATCTGCACCTTCAGGGCGTGCATGGCTTCGATGCGCTGAGCGACGCGATCCGCGCCTACGCGGCGGCACGGCCGAACGCCAAATTGCTGCTGGGGGCCGGCGTCGACTACACTATCCTTTCCAAGGAAGAGCCGGTCACCCGCCATCATCTCGATCGCATCATCGCCGACAGGCCGTTCGCGATGTCGGCTTCCGATCACCACACGATGTGGGCCAACACAAAGGCGCTGGAACTGGCTGGCATCCTGCACGGCAAGCAACTCGGTCCCGGCAACGAGATCGTCATGGGAGCGGATGGCCTGGCGGCGGGCGAATTGCGCGAGGGCGAGGCGTTCGGGCCGATCCTCGAGCTTTCCGGGCAGAACCGCGTGCGGCTCGGCCTTGCGACAGGCGGCGAGCCCGAGCCGTACCCTTCCGCCGCCGAAGTCGCTGCCGATCGCGACCTGATGCATCGCGGGTTGGAATGGTGCGCCCGCCACGGCATCACCTCGATCCAGAACATGGACGGCAATTTTTACCAGCTCCAGCTGCTAGCCGGGCTGGAACAGGAAGGGCGGCTGCTCTGCCGCACCAAGATACCTTTTCATTTCAAGAATTTCATGACGCTCGACGTGCTGGAAAAGGCATCGAGCATGGCCAACTCCTACCAATCGGAATGGCTGTCGTCCGGCATGGTCAAGATGTTTTACGACGGCGTGCTGGAAGGCTGGACCGCGGTCATGGTCGACGACTATGCCGACCGGCCGGGCTGGCGCGGTGAGCCGCTGTTTACGCCCGAGCATTTCGCCGAGGTGGCGCTGGAGGCCGACCGGCGCGGCCTGCAGATCGCCGTGCATTCGATCGGCGACGGCGCGGTGCGCGCGGTTCTCGACGGTTACGAGGCGGCGCAGCGGAAGAACGGCAGGCGCGACAGCCGGCACCGGGTCGAGCACATCGAGGTCACCACTGCCGCCGACGTGCCGCGCTTCGCCGAACTCGGCGTCATCGCCTCGATGCAGCCGCCGCACCCGCCCGGCGCCATGGACTTCCCGCTGGAGCCGACGCTTTCGCGCATCGGCCGCGAAAGATGGCGGCTGAGCTATGCCTGGCGGACACTGAAACAGGCGGGCGCGCATGTCGTCTTCGCTTCCGACTGGCCGGTGTCGCGGGTCGACCCGATCCTGGGCATTCAGGCGGCGGTGCTGCGCAAGCCTTGGGCAGAGGGCGATCCAGACCAGAGCTTCTCGCTGATCGAGGCGCTTGCCGGTTATACGGTCGAAGGTGCCTATGCCGAATTCATGGAACACCGCAAAGGCCGGCTGAAACCAGGCTATCTGGCCGATCTGGTGGTGCTGTCGGCCGATATCGAGACAACTGAACCGGCTTCGTTACACGAGGTGCATCCGGTCAGCACCATCTGCGGCGGCAAGATCACTTATCAGGTTTGATGGTGGCGCTGACGATGGCACGGAGCTTGCGTTCTGAACCGAGATTCAGATGCATGGTTGCCAAGCCGACCGGCATATGCTGACAATCGAATGGGAACTGGATCCGCCATCAAGAGCGGACATGACAAATGGGGTAATGCGTGCCGGATCAGCCGGGTAAGAGTGCAATCGAGGTCCGCGGCGTCCGCAAGGTGTTCGGTACCGGGGACGCACAAGTCGCCGCTCTCGACACGGTTTCGGTGTCGATCCGCGAGAACGAGTTCTTCACGCTGCTGGGGCCGTCGGGTTGCGGAAAGACGACGCTGCTGCGGCTGATCGCCGGGTTCGATTTCCCCAGCGAAGGCGAAATCCTGCTGCACGGCCAGGACATCGCGCCGCTGCCGCCGTTCAAGCGGCCGGTCAACACCGTGTTCCAGTCCTATGCGCTGTTCCCGCACATGATGGTGGCGGAGAATATCGGCTTCGGGCTGGAGATGCTGGGCAAGCCGAAGGCCGAAATCAAGGCACGCGTCGCCGAGATGCTGAAGCTGGTCAAGATGGAGGCGCTGAGCGCCCGCCGCACCAGCCAGATCTCCGGCGGCCAGCAACAGCGCGTGGCACTGGCGCGCGCTCTGGCGCCGCAGCCGAAAGTGCTGTTGCTCGACGAGCCACTGTCGGCGCTCGACTACAAGCTGCGCAAGGAAATGCAGATCGAACTGAAACGGCTGCAGCACCAGACCGGCATCACCTTCATCTTCGTCACCCACGACCAGGAAGAAGCGCTGACCATGTCGGACCGCATCGCCGTGATGTCGGCCGGCAAGATCCTGCAGGTCGGCACGCCCTGGGACATCTATGACAAGCCGGCCGAGCGCTTCGTCGCCGACTTCATCGGCGAAACCAATTTCCTGACCGCTGCCATCACCGGCATCGACAACGGCAAGGCGCGTGCGACACTCAAGTCCGGCGCGACGATCGACGCGACCGTGGCTGAGGGCTTCCAGCCGAAGGCGAATGCCACCCTGGTGGTCAGGCCGGAACACGCAAAGCTGACCGGCGGCAAAGGCGATCTTTCCGGAACCGTCGAAAACATCGTCTATTTCGGCACCGACACGCATATTCATGTCCAACTGGACAGCGGCGAAGCCTTCACCGTGCGCCAGCAGAACACGCGCAGCGCAGGCTGCGGTTTCGAGCGGGGCGACAAGGTCGGCGTCTCGATCGGCAACGACGCCGCGCAAGTGCTGAGGGATTGATGGCGAGCGCGGAAGAAGTCGCCAAGGCGGCCGAACGGCGCGACATCCGCGACCGCTGGCTGCTGTCGGCGCCGGCCCTGCTGATCATCTTCCTGGCAGCGACCGGCCCATTGCTGATCGTGCTGGTCTATTCGCTCCTGACGCCGGGTCCTTATGGCGACGTGAAGTGGCAATTTTCGCCGGAGGCCTGGATTTCGGTGTTCATGGAACGCGACATCTTTGACGACACGCTGTCGCTCGCCGCCGCCCACGTCACCATTTTCTGGCGCTCGATCAAGCTTGCCATCGCGACCACGCTCGCCACCTTGGCGCTCGGTTTTCCGACCGCCTATTTCATGGCAACGCGCAGCGAGAAGACGCGCGATCTCTGGCTGTTCCTGATCACCATACCGTTCTGGACCAACTTGCTGATCCGAACTTTCGCCGTGCTGCAGATCATCCGCAATGAAGGTCTGATCAATACAGTGCTGCTCAAGCTCGGCATCATTTCCGCGCCGATCCAGATACTCTTCACCGACACAGCGATCCTTATCGGGATGGCCTATGTCTATCTCCCGCTAATGGTGCTGCCGATCTATGCCAGCATGGAGAAGCTCGATTTCCGGCTGGTCGAGGCCGGCTACGATCTTTATGCGACACGCTTTCAGGTGCTCAGACGCATCATTTTCCCGCTGGTCAAGCCCGGCGTGATCGCTGGCTCGATCCTCGTCTTCATTCCAGCGCTCGGCGCCTATGTCACGCCCATCTTGCTCGGCGGCGGCAAGACCATGATGCTCTCCAACCTGATCGAGATGCAGTTCGGGCAAGGCCGCAACTGGCCGCTTGGCTCGGCCCTGTCGATCGCCGTCATGATCATCGTCATGGTGGCGCTGCTTGCCTATGTGCGTAACGCCGGCCGCTCAGAGATGCGCCATGGCTAGAAGCTTCGCAATCAAGCATCAGCCAGGATTCACCGCGATCGCCGCGACCTGTTTCGTCGTGCTCTATCTGCCCATCGTCATACTCGTCGTCTATGCCTTCAATGCCGCGACTTCGACCTCCGAATGGGGCGGTTTCTCGCTCAAATGGTTCCAGTCGGCTTGGCAGAATACGCAGGTGATCGACGCCACGCTGCGTTCCTTCCAGATCGGCGCCATCGCGGCAACCCTTGCGACCATCGCGGCGACCATGGCGGCGCTCGCGACAACGCGCACGGCAGCCTATCCGGGCCTGACTTTCAAATATGCGGCGATCAACCAACCGCTGATGGTGCCGGAGATCGTCACCGGCGTGGCGCTGCTGATCTTTTTTTCGCGCATAAAGATGTTCACCGGCTATTCGGGTCTCGGCTATCTAATCGCCGCGCATACGGCCTTTTGCATTCCCTTTGCCTATCTGCCGATCCGGGCGCGGCTGGAGAACATGGACCTGACGCTGGAGCGCGCTGCCGCCGATCTCTATGCGACGCCGTGGCGGACGTTCCGTCGCATCACGTTGCCGCTGCTGTGGCCCGGCATCCTCGCCGGACTGATGCTGGCCTTCGTCATCTCGCTCGACGATGTCGTCATCACCGAGTTCGTGAAATCCGGCGGCCAGGACACGTTGCCAACCTACATGCTCGGCCAGATACGCCGAGGCATAACGCCTGAAATCAACGCGATTTCGACCGTGTTCCTGCTCTTGTCGGTCGCCATCGTGACGTTGTTTTTCTTCATCAGCAGGAAACGGGACTGAGCATGAAAATGGGAGTTAGAACATGAACTGGAAGACAACAGCGACCGCCATCGGGTTGGCATTGCTCGCCTCGACGAGCCTGGCTCGCGCCGACGGCGAATTGAACATCTACAATTGGGGCAACTACACCAGCCCCGACGTGATCAAGAAGTTCGAGCAAAAATACAACGTCAAGGTGACCATCACCGACTACGATTCCAACGACACGGCACTGGCCAAGGTTCGCCAGGGCGGCACCGGCTTCGACATCGCGGTACCCTCACAAACCTTCGTGCCGATCTGGATCAAGGAAGGCCTCGTTCAGGAAACCGATCCGGGCAAGATGGAGAACTTCAAGAACGTGGCGCCGGAATGGGCCAATCCCGATTTCGATCCCGGCCGCAAATATTCCGTGCCCTGGGCCTGGGGCACGGTGGGCATAGTGGTGAACACCGATGTCTACAACGGGCCGTCGGACAGTTGGGGCATCATCTTCAACACGCCCGACGAGCTGAAGGGTAAGGTCAACGTCGTGCCGGAAATGAACGACGTCATGTTCGCGGCGACCAAATATGTCGGCGGCACGCAATGCGCCAGCGACAAGGAAACGCTGAAGAAAGTGCGCGACACGCTGGTCGCGGCCAAGCCGAACTGGATCGCGATGGAATACAACACAATCGAGAAGATGGGCGCAGGCGATTTCAAGGCGACAAGCGACTGGAACGGCTCGGCTCTGCGCCAGCGGCTGGCGAACCCCAAGATCCACTATTTCTATCCCAAGGAAGGTTTTGGTCTCTGGAGCGACAATGTCATGGTCCTGAAGGATGCCAAGAACATCGAGAACGCCAAGCTGTTCCAGAACTTCATCATGGATCCGGAGAACGCCGCCGGCCTGTCGGCTTTCCACCGCTATGCCAACGGCATTGTCGGTTCGGACAAGTACATGCCGGCCGACATGAAGGACGCGCCGGAGGTCATTATCCCGGAAGCCGTCAAAGCGCGTGGCGAGCTGCAGAGACTGTGTTCCCCGGAGGTGCAGGACATCTACAGCAAAATCTGGACCGAATTGCAGAAGTAACCCGGCCCACCCGGCGGCATTGCCGCCGGGTTTTTCCGGCGATCGGCCGTGCACGGCATCGACGCGGTGCTCGCTTAGGGCACAACAATAATCCGGAAGGAAGCGCCATGGCCGGCAAGACCGCGTTCGAAACCAGATATGGCTTTGCCCGAAACCAGGTGCTGCTCGGCAATTGGCGGGAAAGCCCGTTCAGCCGGTGGTCGTTCCAGAATGCCGGCGAGCTGGTGCCGAGCGCTGCCGTGGCGGCAAAGCCGGGCAGCAGCGAGGCGCCGGCGCGGGATTTCGGCGAGCTACTTGGTGAAAAGGTCGCTCTTGCAGGCGGCGCGGAGACTGTCGCAGCTTTTCTCAAGCGCTCCGATACCGACGCGCTGACGATCATGAAAAGCGGCAAATTCGTTGGCGACTGGTTCGCACCGCATATGGAATTCGGGGCGCGCCACATCGTCTTTTCGATCAGCAAGTCGCTGACCGCGATTGTTGCCGGGATATTGGCAGGCGAGGGGATTTTCGATCCGCAGGCTCCGGTAAGCCGCTATCTGCCCGAAGCTGCCGGCTCGGCCTATGGCGATGCGAGTGTGCGGCACGTGCTCGACATGAGTGTCAGCCTCGACTTCGAAGAGGCCTATCTCGATCCGGAAAGCGCCTTCGCCCGCTATCGCCGCGCCATGCTGTGGAATCCAGGCGGGGGCACCGAGAGCCTGGCCACTTTCCTCATGACGCTGCAGGGCCTGGCCGAGCCGCATGGCCGGACGTTCCGCTACCGTTCGCCCAATTCCGACCTGCTCGGCATCCTGCTCGAACGTGCGTCGGGCCGGCGCTTCGCCGATCTGATGCGCGAGAAATTATGGGCGCCGCTCGGCGCTGTCAGCGAAGCTTCGGTAACCGTGGACATGGAAGGCACGGCGCGTACGGCCGGCGGCATTTCGGTGACGCCGCGCGACCTCGCCCGGGTCGGCGAGATGATGCGGCAAGGCGGCATGGCCAATGGCTGCCGTATCGTGCCGGAGAGCTGGGTGCGCGACACGACCGAAACTGGCGGTGACGCCGAGGCTTGGCAACGCGGCACGATGGCGTTCCTGTTTCCGCGTGGCCGCTATCGCAACAAATGGTACCAGACGGGCGCGGCAAGCGGCGCCTTCTGCGGCATCGGCATCCACGGCCAGTGGCTTTACGTCAATCCGAAGGCCGAAATGGTAATCGCAAAGATGTCGTCGCAGCCGGTACCGGTCGACGATCCGCTCGATTTGGATATGATTTCTTTCTTCGAGGCGCTGAGCCGGATGGTCTGATCCGATCCAGACAGCCGCGCCTTTCCTGTGGACCTCTCGCCGGGTTGAAAATGGCGCAGTTGGCGCATCGGTGCTCTGCGCCTATGGTCGCGTCTCTTTTCGACGAAGAGCAGGATCGACATGGCATCCGACATCAAGCGCATCCCAACCATCATAGCCGCCGAGATCGGCGCCCGGCCCGAACAGGCCGCGGCGGCGATCGGCTTGCTCGACGACGGTGCGACCGTGCCGTTCGTTGCCCGCTACCGCAAGGAGGTCACCGGCGGCCTCGACGACACGCAGTTGCGCGACCTCGCCGAGCGGCTCGCCTATCTGCGCGAGCTCGACGCGCGCCGCGACACCATCGTTGGTTCGATCCGCGAGCAGGGCAAGCTAACGGAAGAGCTTGAGGCAAAGATCGCTGCGGCCGTCACAAAGGCCGAGCTCGAAGACATCTACCTGCCTTACAAGCCGAAGCGCCGGACCAAGGCCGAGATCGCACGCGAGCGCGGACTGGGACCGCTGGCGGAAACTATCCTGGCCGATCGTGCGGCCGTGCCGGCCGAGCTGGCGCTGGCCTACATCAGCGAAGACGTGGTCGATACCAAGGCAGCGCTCGAAGGTGCACGCGATATCCTGTCCGAACAGTTCGCCGAGAATGCCGACCTGGTCGGCAAGCTCCGTGCCTACATGAAGGAACGCGCCTTCCTGCGCTCGCGCGTCGTCGACGGCAAGCAGGAGGCCGGCGCGAAATTCTCCGACTATTTCGACCATGTCGAGCGCTGGGCCAACGTGCCCAGCCATCGCGCGCTGGCCATGCTGCGCGGCCGCAACGAGGAGGTTCTGTCGCTCGATATCGAGGTCGGTGCCGACGATGCCTCGCCGGTGAAACCGGTCGAGCGGATGATCGCCGACGCCTACGCCATCGGCCGCCAGTTGCCAGGCGATCGCTGGCTGATGGAGGTCGCCGGCTGGACCTGGCGCATAAAGCTGTCGCTGCACCTGACGCTCGATCTGATGCGGGACTTGCGCGAGCGAGCCGAGGAGGAGGCGATCCATGTGTTCGCCCGCAATCTGAAGGATTTGCTTCTCGCAGCCCCCGCCGGTTCGCGCGCCACGATGGGCCTCGACCCGGGCATTCGCACCGGCGTCAAGGTGGCGGTGGTGGACGGCACCGGCAAGCTGCTGGCGACGACAACGGTCTATCCGTTCCCGCCGAAGAACGATGTCCGCGGCACGCAGGCCGAACTGGCCAAGCTCATCCGGCTGCACAAGGTCGAGCTGATTTCGATCGGCAACGGCACTGGCAGCCGCGAGACCGAAAGGCTGGTGGCCGACATGCTGGCTGATATGCCGGCCGGGTCCGGGCCGAAGCCGCTCAAGGTGATCGTCAGCGAGGCCGGCGCCTCGGTCTATTCGGCGTCGGCAACGGCGGCGGCGGAATTTCCCGGCCTCGACGTGTCGCTGCGCGGGGCGGTGTCGATCGCGCGGCGCCTGCAGGATCCGCTCGCCGAACTGGTCAAGATCGAGCCGAAGTCGATAGGCGTCGGCCAGTATCAGCACGATGTCGACCAGTACCGGCTCGGCCGCTCGCTGGAAGCGGTGGTCGAGGATGCGGTCAACGCCGTCGGGGTCGATCTCAACACGGCGTCGGCGCCGCTTCTGGCGCGGGTTTCGGGTCTCGGCACATCGCTGGCCGAAGCGATCGTTGCGCATCGCGATGCCTCCGGCCCGTTCGCCAGCCGCCGCGAACTGTTGAAGGTGGCGCGGCTCGGACCCCGCGCGTTCGAGCAATGCGCCGGCTTCCTGCGCATTCCCAACGGTAGCGAACCGCTCGATGCCTCAGCCGTGCATCCGGAGGCCTATGGCGTGGCGAAAAAGATCGTCGCCGCCTGCGGGCGCGACCTCCGCTCGCTGATGGGCGACAGCGCCGCACTCAAGGCACTCGATCCGCGCGTCTTCGTCGATGAACGCTTCGGCCTGCCGACGGTGCGCGACATCCTGTCGGAGCTGGAAAAGCCCGGCCGCGATCCGCGCCCCGGCTTCAAGACCGCGACCTTTGCCGACGGCATCGACGACATCAAGGATCTGAAGCCCGGCATGCAGCTTGAAGGCACCGTCACCAATGTCGCGGCCTTCGGTGCCTTCGTCGATATCGGCGTGCACCAGGACGGATTGGTGCACGTCTCGCAACTGGCGGATCGGTTCGTCAAGGACGCGCACGAGGTGGTCAGGGCCGGCGACGTGGTCAAGGTGCGCGTCGTCGACGTCGATATCAAGCGCAAGCGCATCGGTCTGTCGATGCGCAAGGACGGCGACGGTGGCGCACCGAAGCCGCGCGACAATGGCAACAGGCCGGTGCCGCGCGCGCCCACGCCCCAACGCCAGCCGGAGCGGCCGGCGCAGCAGGGCGCGTTCGGCGCCGCTTTGGCCGATGCGTTGAAGCGCAAGTAATTTCGCGAGCCGGGCTGCGCCGCCAGGTCAGAAGGCGGCGCTCGACATTGATGATCCATCACCAATGCTCATGGATCGGCGAAGCTATTTCGTTTGATTTTTTGGGGACGGAAGCCGATAAGCCGCGCGTTTCAAGATTTCTGTTTGATGCATGTCGTTATCCCCAAGCTGCCGAACACCCTCGGGTCAGGCCCGTGGGCAAGCTTTGGGCGACATGCATGAGTTTGGGAGACCGAGAGCCATGGCCGCCGATAAGAATGCATTCGTCTGGGACGATCCTTTCCTGATCGAGGACCAGCTTTCGGAAGACGAGCGCATGGTGCGTGATGGCGCTGCGGCGTTTGCCGCCGACAAACTCGCTCCGAAGATCGAGGAAGCCTATCTCGAGGAGAAGACCGACGCCGGCATCTTTCGCGAAATGGGCGAGGCCGGTCTGCTCGGCATCACCATTCCCGAGGAATATGGCGGGCTCGGCGCCAACTACGTCACCTATGGGCTGGTCGCGCGGGAAGTGGAGCGGATCGACTCGGGCTATCGCTCGATGATGAGCGTGCAGTCGTCGCTGGTGATGTATCCGATCCACGCCTATGGCTCGGAAGAGCAGCGCAAGAAATACCTGCCGAAGCTGGCGTCAGGCGAATGGATCGGCTGTTTCGGCCTGACCGAACCTGATGCCGGTTCCGACCCGGGCGGCATGAAGACGCGGGCCGAAAAGACTGCGAGCGGCTACAGGATCTCCGGCTCGAAAATGTGGATTTCCAACGCGCCGATCGCCGACGTGTTCGTCGTCTGGGCAAAATCGGCCGCGCATGACAACGAGATTCGCGGCTTTGTCCTGGAAAAGGGCATGAACGGGCTGTCGGCGCCGAAGATCGGCGGCAAGCTGTCGCTGCGAGCGTCGATCACCGGCGAAGTGGTGATGGAAGGCGTCGAAGTCGGCGAGGACGCGCTGCTGCCCAATGTCTCGGGCTTGAAGGGGCCGTTCGGCTGCCTCAACCGCGCGCGCTACGGCATCTCCTGGGGCGCCATGGGCGCGGCGGAGGATTGCTGGCACCGCGCCCGCCAGTATGGCCTCGACCGCAAGCAGTTCGGCAAGCCGCTGGCCGGCACGCAGCTTTTCCAGAAGAAGCTCGCCGACATGCAGACCGAGATCGCGCTCGGCCTGCAGGGCAGCCTGCGCGTCGGGCGGCTGATGGATGAAGGCAAGATGGCGCCGGAGATGATCTCACTCGTCAAGCGCAACAATTGCGGCAAGGCGCTCGACATCGCCCGCCAGGCCCGCGACATGCATGGCGGCAATGGCATCCAGATCGGCTACCACGTCATGCGCCACGCCCAGAACCTGGAAACGGTCAACACCTATGAGGGCACGCATGATGTGCATGCGCTGATCCTCGGACGGGCGCAGACCGGGTTGCAGGCGTTCTTTTAGCATTGGCAGATGTCCTCCGCTTCCAGGACGCCACTGCTTCGCATCTTCCCTCGCAAAGCGGCAGATCGGTAATTTTCGCCGACGGTGCCACATTTTGTTCTTGCTTTGTGCCGGCAGCTATGCTACTAATTTGGCTATGGTGCTAATTGGCACCGACGACCCGCCCACCGAGGCGGGTTTTCTTTTCAGCTCTTTTCGACCAAGCGTTGCGCGGGTTGCCGATCATCGATATCGGCGGGACAGTGCCCGGTGCTGACCCACCGGCCTTCGGCTCTGCAGCGTTGCAACGTCTGCCGCCACGCTGCGGAATCCCAGGGTCGGCGCTCCGTTTGTGAGGCTGTGAAGGCTGCTTAATTTAGGTGCAGCGCAACATCTCTGCTTGGAGAATGGTCAGCATTCGTGTCAGGGTTCAGCGAACTCCTTTTGAAACGCCGACTTCAGGGGCACCATGGCAATTCTGGCAGCCGTCTATCACCTGACCCACTACAAATACGACCGGCCGGTCGTATTGGGCCCGCAAGTCATAAGGTTGCAGCCTGCGCCGCATTCCCGCACCAAAGTGCTCAGCCATTCGCTGAAGGTCGGGCCGGCAAACCACTTCGTCAATCTGCAGCAGGACCCCTACGGCAATTTCCTTGCCCGCTTCGTCTTCCCCGAGCCGGTAACGGAATTGAAGATCGAGGTCGATCTCGTTGCCGACATGACGGTCTACAATCCGTTCGATTTCTTCGTCGAACCGTCGGCCGAGACGTTTCCGTTCGAATACCCGGAAGAGATCAGGGACGATCTGACCATCTACCGGACGCCGGAACCGGCAGGGCCACTGTTGCAGGCGTTCCTCAAAACCATCGACCGCAGTGCGACCAATACCGTCAATTTTGTCGTCGACCTCAATGCGCGGCTGCAGCGCGAGATCGCCTATATCGTGCGCATGGAAACCGGCGTCTTCTCGCCCGAGGAAACGCTGGCCGCCGGCAAGGGATCCTGCCGCGATTCGAGCTGGCTCCTGGTGCAGATACTGAGGAACCTCGGCATCGCCGCGCGTTTCGTCTCCGGCTATCTGATCCAGCTCAAACCCGACCTCGTCGCGCTCGACGGACCGCCCGGTACGGCGACCGATTTCACTGACCTCCATGCCTGGTGCGAGGTGTATCTGCCGGGCGCCGGCTGGATCGGCTTCGACCCGACCTCCGGCCTGCTTACCGGCGAAAGCCATGTGCCGCTCGCGGCAACGCCGCATTTCCGCAATGCCGCGCCGATCTCCGGCATGGCGAGCTTCGCCAATGTCGAATTCGGCTTCGACATGCGGGTCGACCGCATCGCCGAACATCCGCGCATCACCAAGCCGTTCTCCGACGAGAGCTGGCAGGCGCTCGACGCGCTGGGCGTCGAGGTCGATGCAGCACTCCAGGCCGGCGACGTGCGGCTGACCATGGGCGGCGAGCCGACCTTCGTCTCAATCGACGATTTCGAGGCGGCCGAGTGGAACACCGCCGCCGTCGGGCCGACAAAACGCGAAAAGGCCGATGCGCTGATCCGCCGGCTGCGCGAACGCTTCGCGCCGGGCGGCTTCCTGCATTACGGACAGGGCAAATGGTACCCCGGCGAAAGCCTGCCGCGCTGGACGTTCTCGCTTTACTGGCGCACCGACGGCGAGCCGGTGTGGAGCGATCCGTCACTGATCGCACGTGAAAAGAGCGAGGCGGATGTCGGACCGAAGCAGGCCGAGAGCCTGCTGACCGCGATTGCCGACGAACTCGGCATCGACAAGACGATGGTCAGCGAAGCCTATGAGGATCCGGCCGAATGGCTGCTCAAGGAAGGCAAGCTGCCGGACAATGTCGATCCCTCCAATTCGAAGCTGGAGGACCCGGAGGAGCGCAGCCGCATGGCGCGGGTGTTCGAACGCGGGCTGACCAAGCCGTCGGGCTACGTGCTGCCCGTCCAGCGCTGGAACAGCCAGGCTTCCGGACCGCGCTGGCGCTCGGAGAAGTGGAAGACGCGGCGCGGCAGGCTGTTCCTGGTGCCCGGCGATTCGCCGGTCGGCTACCGCCTGCCGCTCGGCACGCTGCCTTATGTGCCGCCGGCGCAGTTCCCCTATATCGTACCGGTGGATCCATCGCTGCCGCGCGGACCATTGCCGGCGCGTGAGGCGATCTTGCCCGGTGCTGCTTCTTCGCCCGCTCCGGCCGAACTGGAAGGCGCCGACGAAATGGCGCGACGCCAGCAGGCGGTCTCCTTCACGGCCGTTACCGGCCAGCAAGACCGCGTCGAACAGGAGATTACCGAGATCGGCGGCGCCGTGCGCACAGCGCTTTCGGTCGAGCCGCGCGACGGACGGCTTTGTGTGTTCATGCCGCCGGTCGAGGCGCTGGAGGATTATCTCGAACTGGTCGCGGCGGCGGAGAACGCGGCAAGGGCTATCGGCCTGCCGGTGCATATCGAGGGCTACGGCCCGCCGCACGATCCGCGCCTCAATGTCATCCGTGTCGCACCCGATCCCGGCGTCATCGAGGTCAATATCCACCCCGCCGCGAATTGGCAGGATTGCGTGGCGACGACCACGGCGATCTACGAAGAGGCGCGGCAGACGCGGCTTGGCGCCGACAAATTCATGATCGACGGCCGTCACACCGGCACCGGCGGCGGCAACCACGTCGTCGTCGGCGGTGCCACGCCCAATGACAGTCCGTTCCTGCGCCGCCCCGACCTGTTGAAGAGCCTGGTGCTGCAATGGCAGCGGCATCCGTCGCTATCCTATCTGTTCTCCGGCCTGTTCATCGGCCCGACCAGCCAGGCGCCGCGCTTCGACGAGGCACGACACGATTCGCTCTACGAACTCGAGATCGCGATGGCGCAGGTGCCACATCCGGACAAGGGCGCGGCACCCCTGCCGTGGCTGGTCGACCGGCTGTTCCGCAACCTCCTGACCGACGTGACGGGCAATACGCATCGCTCCGAAATCTGTATCGACAAGCTGTTTTCGCCGGACGGGCCGACCGGCCGGCTGGGGCTGGTCGAATTCCGCGGCTTCGAGATGCCGCCCAACGCGCGCATGAGCCTGGCGCAGCAATTGCTGGTGCGCGCCATCATCGCCCGGGCCTGGAAGAACCCGCTCGACGGCCGCTTCGTACGCTGGGGCAACTCGCTGCACGACCGTTTCATGCTGCCGCATTATGTCTGGGCGGATTTTCTCGATGTGCTGGACGACCTCAAGCTGAACGGCTTTGCGTTCCGTCCGGAATGGTTCGACGCCCAGCTCGAATTCCGCTTTCCGTTCTGCGGCGAGGTCCAGCATGCCGGCATCAAGCTGGAGCTCAGGCAAGCACTGGAGCCTTGGCATGTGATGGGCGAGCAAGGCGCGATCGGCGGCACGGTGCGCTTTGTCGATTCCTCCGTCGAACGGCTGCAGGTGAAGACCGAGGGGCTCAACCCGGAACGTCACGCCGTCGTCTGCAACGGCCGCCGGGTGCCGATGAAGGTGACCGACAACCGCGAGATCGCGGTGGCCGGCGTTCGCTTCAAGGCCTGGCAGCCGGCGTCGGGCCTGCATCCGGCGCTGCCGGTCAACACGCCGCTGGTCTTCGATATCTATGACCGCTGGTCGGGCCGCGCGGTTGGCGGTTGCGTCTACCATGTGGCACATCCCGGCGGGCGCAGCTACGACACGTTCCCGGTCAACGGCAATGAAGCGGAGGCGCGGCGGCTCGCCCGCTTCGAGCCGCGTGGCCATACTCCGTCCGGCTATGTGCTGCGCAACGAAGAAGCCTCTGAAGATTTCCCGATGACCCTTGACCTTCGGCGGCCGCAAAGACTCTGATCAGCCATGGCGAAGGGGAATCACAAAAAGCTACGCAGCAAGCCGCAAACCCACAGTCTGCTGGAGCACTACCAGCCGATCGACGGCGTCGTCGACGAGATGGTCGATGCGTCGGGCAATCCGCGGCCGGCCTGGCGGCACTTCATCGAGGCGCTGGAGGACCTGGGGCCGGAAAAGCTTGCCCAGCGTTTTGCCCGCGCCGACCAGTACCTGCGCGATGCCGGCGTCTACTACCGCGTCTACGACAAGGCCGGCGCCAATGAGCGGGAATGGCCGCTGGCGCATGTGCCGCTGCTGATCGAGGAGGAGGAATGGGCTGACATCAGCGCCGGCCTGGTCCAGCGCGCCGATCTGTTCGAGGAGACCATCGCCGACATTTATGGGCCGAACCGGCTGGTCGAGAAAGGCATTCTGCCGGCTGGATTGATCGCGGCCAGCCCGGAATATTTGCGGCCGGTCGTCGGCACCAGGCCTGCCAGCGGCCATTTCCTGCATTTCTGCGCCTTCGAGCTCGGTCGTGGCCCGGACGGCCGCTGGTGGGTGCTTGGCGACCGCACCCAAGCGCCGTCGGGCGCCGGCTTTGCGCTGGAAAACCGCGTCGCCACCACAAGGGCGCTGTCCGACATTTACGGCGAGATGCATGTGCACCGCCTGGCCGGTTTCTTCCGCCGTTTTCGCGATGCGCTGATCGGCATGGCCAAGCAAGCCGGCGGCCGTGTCGCCATCCTGACGCCGGGACCGCTGAACGAGACCTATTATGAACATGCCTATATCGCCCGCTATCTCGGCATCATGCTGCTCGAGGGCGAGGACCTGACCGTCTCGGGTGGCAGGCTGATGGTGCGCACGGTTTCGGGACTTATGCCGGTCAGCGTCTTGTGGCGACGGCTCGACGCCGCCTTCGCCGATCCGCTCGAGTTGCGGTCGGACTCGCAGATCGGCACGCCGGGGCTGGTCGAAGCGGTCCGGCAAAGGGCGGTTTCGGCCGTCAATGCACTGGGTTCCGGCCTGATGGAGACGCGCGCTCTGCTCGCCTTCCTGCCGAAGATTTCGCGCGCCCTGCGCAATGAGGAACTGCTGCTGCCGACCGTCGCGACATGGTGGTGCGGGCAGGATACGGAGCGCGAACATGTGCTCGCCAATATCGATAGCATGGTGATCGGCCCGGCACTGTCGACGCGGCTTGCCTTCGAGGACGACGGCTCGACCAAGCTCGGGTCAGCGCTGTCGGCCGAGGAACGGGCCGAGCTCGTCGCCCGGATCGAACAAGACGGCGGCGACTTTGTCGGCCAGGAAGCGGTGACGCTGTCGACCACTCCTGTCTATGTCAGCGGCTGGCTGGAGCCGCGGCCGGCAAGCCTGCGCGTCTATCTGGCGCGGACGCCGGAAGGCTGGACCGTGATGCCGGGCGGTTTTGCCCGTGTCGGCTTCTCGCTCGACCCGACGGCCATCGCCATGCAGCGCGGCGGCCAGGCGGCGGATGTCTGGGTGGTCAGCGACAGGCCGGTGGAGCGTGAGACGTTGCTGCCGCAGGAGCACGACAGCTTCACCCGAACGTTGCCGGGCAGCCTGCCCAGCCGCGCGGCTGAGAACCTGACATGGCTCGGCCGCTATATCGAGCGATCGGAAGACACGGTGCGCATCCTGCGCGCCTACCACGTGCGGCTGGCCGAGACATCCGATCCCGAGATGCCGCTGCTCGCCGACATCAGGGACTATCTCGCGCCGTTCGGCATCGATGTCGAGACGGCAATCCCGTTGGGGCTCATCGGCACGCTGGACAGCGCCGTCTACAGTGCCGGACAGATCCGCGACCGCTTCTCGCCCGATGGCTGGCTGGCGTTGAAGGATCTGTCGAAGACCATCCATCAATTTGCCGTGACAGTGGCGCCGGGCGACGACGCGACAAGGGCAATGACGGTCATCCTGCGCAAGCTGGCCGGGTTTTCCGGCCTGCTGCACGAGAACATGTACCGCTTTGCCGGCTGGCGTTTCCTGGAAATCGGCCGCAGGCTCGAACGCGGCATCCAGATCGCCCGCACACTCGCCCGACTGACCAGGGCCGAGGCGCCGGAAGGCGCGCTCGACATGATGCTGGAGATCGGCGACAGCGTCATGACCCACCGCCGGCAATATCCGGTGCAGGCGGGACGGCGTACCGTGGTCGACCTTCTGGCGCTCGATCCGCTCAACCCGCGCTCAATCCTGTTCCAGCTCGAACGGCTGAAGGCCGAAATCGCGCTGCTGCCCGCTGTCGGCGGTGAAGGCCATATGTCGCCGGCGGCCAAGGAAATCCTGCAGCTCAACACGTCGATCGCCATCAGGGAGCCCTCGGACATGACGGCCAAGGCCCTCAGCGATCTCGCCAATGAAATCGGCGGCCTCTACAACAGCCTCTCCAAAGCCTATTTCGGGTAGAGACGGCATGCTCTACGACATCAGGCTTCACCTGCGTTACGACTATGATGCGGCGGCCGGCGGCGGCCGCCATCAGGTGCGTGTGCTGCCGCCGACCATCCCTGGCGTGCAGCGCGTCATCGCCGCTTCACTGTCTTTTGTGCCGGCGCCCAGCGAACGCTCCGACTTTTCCGACTTTTTCGGCAACAGTGTCACCTCGATCGCCTTTCGTGACGCACATGATGCGCTCGACATCAGGATGAGCGCGCGTGTTTCAGTGTCGCGGCCGGAGCCCGGGCTCGACGTATCGCCCGACCTACGCCGGCTGAGGGAAGAACTCGGCGCGGTGCACTCGCTGGCGCCGGCTTCGCCGCATCACTTTCTGGCCGCCAGCGATCATGCCGGCATCGACCCGGCAATCACTGCCTATGCGAAAGGCAGTGCCAGCAGTTCGACGGTCGGCACGGCCATGGCTCTGTGCAACCGCATTCACCGCGATTTCACCTATGACGGCGAGGCGACCACGGTGCAGACGCGGGCCAGCGACGCCTTCGGCCTGAAGCGCGGCGTCTGCCAGGATTTTTCCCATATCATGATCGCCGGCCTGCGTGGCCTCGGCGTTCCTGCAGGCTATGTCAGCGGATTCCTACGCACCATCCCGCCGCGTGGGAAGCCGCGGCTCGAAGGCGCCGACGCCATGCATGCCTGGGTCAAGGTGTGGTGCGGGCGCGATGCCGGCTGGCAGGAATTCGATCCGACCAACGGCATGCGCGCTAGCAACGATCATATCACGGTCGGCTATGGCCGCGACTACTCCGATGTGGCGCCGATCGTCGGCGTGCTGAAAACCACGGGCGGGCAGGTTGGCGAGCAGGCAGTCGACGTCATACCGGTCGTGCTCGAAAAGGCGTGACGGCACCTCCTCGTTGCACGGCGTCGTCGTTAATCTGTCCTGGCAATCAAAAGGCGGTGGAACCCGCAGCCAGCAGGCGGCTTATCTACGGAAATTCCGTGGAGAGGACATGCTGGACAAATCCGGGTCGTCGTCTGGCCGATCGGCTGTTAGGAAAGCTGCACCAAAGAACGGGGTGCCGCGGAACGGAGCGCTGGAGAACGGCGCGCACGCCTCGGCCGTTCGGGCCTCGCTCAACTATGTCGCCGACACCGAACCCGGTATTCGCCGGCTGCGTTCAGGCAACGGGTTCTCGTACAAAGGGCCCGACGGACGTGCCGTCGACCAGGACGCGCTGGCACGCATCAAGGCGCTCGCCATTCCACCGGCCTGGACGGATGTGTGGATCTCGGCGGATGCCGACGGTCACATTCAGGCAACCGGTCGGGACCAGCGCGGGCGCAAGCAATACCGCTATCATCAGCACTGGGCGGAGGAGCGTGACGGGGTCAAATACTCGAGCCTCATCGCCTTCGCCGAAAGCCTGCCCGAATTGCGACGGCAGATCGATGCCGATCTGCGCCGTCACGGCCTGCCGCTGGAACGCGTCGTTGCGGCCATCGTCTGGCTGCTCGACAACACGATGATCCGCGTCGGCAACGCCGCCTACGCCCGCGATAACAAGAGTTTTGGGCTGACCACGCTGCGCGACCGCCATGTCGACATCAAGGGCTCGAGCCTGCGTTTTGCCTTCATCGGCAAATCCGGCAAGGAATGGAGATTGAAGCTTGTCGATCGCCGGATCGCCAAGATCGTGCGTGGAGCGCAGGACCTGCCGGGCCAGAAACTGTTCCAGTATCTCGACGAGGAAGGAAACAGGCATCCGGTGCGCTCCGACGACGTCAACCGCTATATCAGGGAGAATGCCGGCGTCGAGTTCAGCTCCAAGCATTTCAGAACCTGGGGCGGAACCATCCACGCGGCGTCGCTGTTTGCGCAAACCGAACGCCCGGAAGGCCAGGCACAACAAAAGCGGGCGATGAACGGCGTCATCGACAAGGTTGCCGAGCGGCTCGGCAATACGCGCGCCGTCTGCCGCCGCTGCTACATCCATCCGGAAGTCTTCCGCGCCTGGTCCGAAGGAGGGCTGCTTGGCGAAATGGCGGACGCCAACAGAGGCAAGCGCTCGATCGCCGGGCTCGACGACGAGGAGGCCCTGGTCTTGAGATGGCTGAAGGCGAGGGAATGACGCAGGACCGGGGGCGTATTTTTTTGTCGACGCCATGTCGGGATCGGTCCTAGTGTTTCGTCCTTTGACAGAGAAAAGGACGACCCATGCTCTACGCGATCCTCTGCTATGCCTCTGAAGACGTCGTCTGCTCCTGGAGCAAGGAGCAGGACGATGCCGTCATGGAAAAACTTATCGGCGTACAAGAGAAATATGCCAACGCCGGGCGGCTTGGCCCCGTGGCGCGGCTTTTGCCGACGACGGCGGCGACAACGCTGCGAAAGGTCAAGGGCGAATCGATCGTCATCGACGGCCCGTTTGCCGAAACCAAGGAACAGTTCCTCGGCTTCTACACGCTCGAATGCGCCGACCTCGACGAGGCCGTCGACTTCGCGCGCGAGCTTTCCGAGGTCAACCCGAGCGGCGGCTCCTACGAGATCCGGCCGGTCTCGCTCTTCAATCCCGCCAAGGTTTCCGCATGACCGAACTTGCCTGGATCAGCACGGCAATCAGCACCGCTCGCCCGCAGGCGATGGGAGCATTGCTGCGCTACTTCCGCGACCTCGACGCGGCGGAGGAAGCATTCCAGGACGCCTGCCTGAGGGCCCTGAACAACTGGCCGAAAAATGGCCCGCCGCGCGATCCGGCAGCCTGGCTGATCTTCGTCGGCCGCAACAGCGGCATCGATGCGGTGCGCAAGCGCGCCAAGCAGGCGCCGCTGCCGGAGGAGGACCAGATCTCCGATCTCGACGATGCCGAGAGCGACATCGCCGAGCGGCTGGACGGTGCGCATTACCGCGACGATATTTTGCGGCTGCTGTTCATCTGCTGCCATCCCGACCTGCCGGCCACCCAGCAGATCGCGGTGGCGTTGCGCATCGTCTCCGGCCTGACGGTCAAGCAGATCGCCCGCGCCTTCCTCGTCGGGGAAAGCGCCATGGAGCAGCGTATCACGCGCGCCAAGGCGCGTATCGCCGATGCCGGGGTGCCGTTCGAGACGCCGGGAGCGGTCGAGCGCTCCGAACGGCTCGCCGCCGTCGCCGCCATGGTCTACCTGATCTTCAACGAAGGCTATTCCAGCAACAGCGGCGAGGCGTCGGCGCGTGCGCCGCTTTGCGAAGAGGCGATCCGGCTGGCCCGGCTGCTGCTCAGACTATTCCAGACCGAGCCGGAGATCATGGGGCTGACGGCGCTGTTGCTGCTGCAGCATGCACGCGCGCCGGCCCGCTTCGACGAGAACGGCGAGATCGTGCTGCTCGAAGACCAGGACCGCAGCCTGTGGAGCCGCAAAATGATCGATGAAGGCCTGGCGCTGGTCGATAAGGCGTTGCGCCATCGCAAGCCCGGTCCCTACCAGGTGCAAGCGGCGATCGCCGCGCTGCATGCACGGGCGGAAAAGCCCGAGGATACGGACTGGAACGAGATCGACCTGCTCTACGGGCTGCTCGAGCAGATGCAGCCGTCGCCGGTGGTGACGCTCAACCGCGCCGTCGCCGTCTCCAAGGTGCGTGGACCGGAAGCCGCACTCGCCATGATCGAGCCGCTGGAGCAAAGGCTTTCCGGTTATTTCCACTTCTTCGGCCTCAAGGGCGGCCTGCTGATGCAGCTTGGCCGCGGCGACGAGGCGCGTGTCGCTTTCGACCGCGCCATCGCGCTTGCCAACACGGCAGCCGAGGCGGCGCATATCCGCATGCATATCGACCGGCTGATGAAAGAAGGCGCCAAGCAAAGGGCGCATTGATCCGACGCCTCCGCCTGGTTCAACGGTCTGACCTTTGCTTAGACCATGCCGGGGTGGCGATTTTTCCCTGAAACGAGTAATGCCACGCCATGACAGTGCCTGATGTGCCGACCAGCACAGAGACGGCGTGGCACAAGGCTTTGACCGACGCCATATGAGCGGCGGGATCTGAAAGGGATGAAAATGACGATTGCGAAGGAAACGGCCGGGCTTCTGGCGAAACTGGGTGTTGCCGAGGGCGCGCTTACAGGCGGCGATCTCATCGTGCGTAGCCCGGTGACCGGCGAGCAGATCGCCGCGCTGAAAACCATCTCGCCGGCCGACGCGGCAACGACCATCGACAATGCCCATAAAGCTTTCCTGGCGTGGCGGCAGGTACCAGCTCCCAAGCGCGGCGAACTGGTGCGGCTGCTCGGCGAGGAATTGCGCACACACAAGGCCGAGCTTGGCCGGTTGGTCTCGATCGAAGTCGGCAAGATTCCATCCGAGGGTCTTGGCGAAGTGCAGGAGATGATCGACATCTGCGATTTCGCCGTCGGTCTCTCCCGGCAATTGTACGGCCTGACCATCGCCACCGAGCGCCCCGGCCACCGCATGATGGAGACCTGGCATCCGCTCGGCGTCGTCGGCGTCATTTCGGCCTTCAATTTCCCGGTGGCGGTCTGGTCGTGGAATGCAGCGCTGGCGCTGGTCTGCGGCGACGCGGTGGTGTGGAAGCCGTCCGAGAAGACACCGCTGACGGCGCTCGCCTGCGAAGCGATCTTCAAGCGCGCGGCAAACCGTTTCGGCGATGCGCCGGAAGGGCTGGCGCCCGTGCTGATCGGCGATCGCGCCGTCGGCGAGATCCTGGTCGACCATCCGAAGGTGCCGTTGGTCTCCGCCACCGGTTCGACGCGCATGGGCAGGGATGTCGGCCCACGGCTGGCCAAGCGCTTTGCCCGTGCCGTGCTTGAGCTCGGCGGCAACAACGCCGGCATCGTCTGCCCGACGGCCGATCTCGACATGGCGCTGCGCGCCATCGCCTTCGGCGCCATGGGCACGGCCGGCCAGCGCTGCACGACGCTCAGGCGCCTGTTCGTGCATGAAAGCGTCTATGATCACCTCGTTCCGCGCCTGAAGAAGGCCTATGAAAGCGTCTCGGTCGGCAATCCGCTGGAGACAAGCGCTCTCGTCGGCCCGCTGATCGACAAGGCTGCCTACGAGAACATGCAGAAGGCGTTGGAGGACGCGGCTTCGCATGGCGGTAAGATAACCGGCGGAATGCGGGTCGAGAACGGCCATGCGGAGGCCTACTATGTGCGTCCGGCGCTGGTCGAAATGCCGCGCCAAGTTTCGCCGGTGACGGAGGAGACCTTCGCGCCGATCCTCTATGTGATGAAATATTCGGATTTCGACGCCGTGCTCTATGAGCACAATGCGGTCGGCGCGGGGCTTTCCTCGTCCATCTTCACCCGCGACCTGCAGGAATCCGAGCGTTTCCTCGGCGTCGACGGTTCGGACTGCGGCATTGCCAACGTCAATATCGGCACTTCGGGGGCCGAGATCGGCGGCGCCTTCGGTGGCGAGAAGGAAACCGGCGGCGGCCGCGAGTCGGGCTCGGATGCCTGGAAGGCCTATATGCGCCGCGCTACCAATACGGTGAACTACTCCAAGGCGCTGCCGCTTGCGCAGGGCGTGTCGTTCGACATCGATTGAAATGCCAGACCGTCGTGGTGGCGGCGCCAAAGCCGCCACGACGGCGTTTGGCTCGCCGTTCAGCTGGCTTCGGAAGTTACAACACAATTGTCGAAGGCTGCATCGATGATGGCGAGCTTGACCGCCTGGGCAGTCATGTATTCCTGATAGAACTCGCTCGAAACCCACATGACCGAGTGACCCCGCTGGCCCAACCAGCCAATGCTGCCGAGTTCCTCGGCATCGCGCAATTTGCGTGACAGGTGGGTCCGGGAAAGCTTGAGCCAGTTCGCGAAATCTCCGATTGAGACGACACCGGTCGGAATTCGGTCCAGGTCGGCATGATCGGGATCGACGCCAGACATCAGCCAATCCATGACGATGCCGCCATTGTCGAGCCAGGTGAACAAGGAAAAGGTCTGTCTCGGCTCCCGCACGGCATGCGACGAAAGCAGGCCGTCGGCCACCAGCGGCTGCAGTTTGGCGAGCAGGTCCGGTTGTGCGACGAATGCAGCCAGTCGAAATCCATTGTCCAGGCTGTCCAGCGTTTTCAGATGCGCCATGACCCAGCCGGCAACCGTCTCCAGAGTGCCCGCGGTGGGCTCAAAGGGGCGGATGCGCCCGTATTTGATCGGCAGATGCCGAATGAAACCGTAATGCAGCATCTCCTTCAGGAAGACGTCGGCTGTGTTGCGGCTGGCCACCGAATGCCGGCAGATGTCGTCCATGAACCGTGCAGACGTAAGTCCCTTGCGATGATCGTCCGGCTCTCGATTGAAATACAAGCCAAGGCCGATATGGGCCATCAGCCAACGCTGTTGCGCGGCGAATACGGAGGCCAGCCGCGGGTTCGCTTCATAGGTTTGGAGAAGCGTCCGCGACTGAGCCTGGACGTGGCGACGCAGTGCCGGATGGCGGGCAATGTCTTCAGAAACCAGCGCCATCCCCGCCGAGCCCAACCAAGTTTGCAACTGGAAATACCGATCACAATTTCAGCCTTCGCGGGTCGTGTCCAGCGCCGGCGGATCAGGATAAGAGCTGAATCCTGCCGGCTAGTGGCTGAATTCCGCGACTTGATCGCCGAGGCCCCTGATCTCGCGGCAGAAGGCTAGCCTGCTTGAACCCACCAATGATGGCTTCGCCTGTCCAGCACGTGCTCCCGCCGATGGCGACACGGAACCAACACAAGTTTTGCTCGTTGAAGAACGCTGATTGGACTGAGACAGTGAGGAACTACAAAATGGAGAATGGCCTTTTCGCCACGCCGCCTGCAGCGTTCCGGAAAACAGAGTCGGTTTGGCTACGGGCGCTCAAGTGGCTGTTACGCCGGGTGCGCAGCGCCTCCGACAGCTCGGGAACCATGTTGAAACCAATCCTTTCCGGACCCGAGAATGATAGCGGGCCCACTACGCCTCGACGCGCTTGAGGCCGAAGCGCGCTGCGATCTTGACGCCAAAAATAACCGCTCACATGTCTCTTTATGGCTGCCGCCGCGGCCGAGAGCCATGACCGCTTTGAAGGCCCGCCACCGCGGCGTGTTCGCCTGATGCAGCAGGCGAGAGCGGCGGTGGCACGCAGCGGCGGGAACCATCGGGCATGCTTGGCTATTAGATACAGGCGGCTGCTGGTCTGCCGGGCCAGGAGCCATTTGCTATGATCATCAATCCCCCACCGGAAAGCGCCATCCCGGCATCCGTTCCGTCGGTCGATCCAAAAGCCGCCCCGACGCCTCGCAATGCCGAAGCGGAGGTCTTTTATATCGAAGCGATCCGCGAGCTTGTCGCGACGGGCATCCCCTTTCTCGTCGCCGGCACCTATGCCGTAAGCGCCTATACCGGGATCATCCGCCCGACCAAGGATCTCGACATTTTCTGCAAGGCCGGCGACTGCCCGCGCATCCTCGCCCATTTCAAGCAGATCGGCTATGCGGTCGTGGTCGAGGACGACCGGTGGCTCGGCAAGGTGTTCAGGGGCACGCATTTTTTCGACGTCATCTTCACCTCGATGAACGGCACAATGCCTGTCGACGACCAGTGGCTGGAGCATGCTCGCCAGGCCGAATTGCTGGGCAGCCACGTGCGGATCATCGGCCCAACCGAGCTTATCTGGTCCAAATGCTTCATCCAGGACCGCGGCCGGCATGATGGCGCCGACGTCGCGCACACCATCCTCAAGGCGCACGACCAGATCGACTGGCAAAGGCTGCTTTCCTACATGGAAGTTCATTGGGAAGTCTTGCTGATGCATCTCTTGAACTTCAGATGGATCTATCCGACGGAGCGAGACCGTGTGCCCGCGTGGCTGCTCGACGAGTTGCTCGACCGGCTGGCCAAGCAGCGCGAATTGCCGCCTTCCCGGATGCGGATCTGCCGCGGGCGCATGCTTTCACGAACCGACTATGAGATCGACGTCAAGCAATGGGGCTTTGCCGACGTCGGCGGTGAAGGAGAATATAGCGATGGCTGACGAGCTCGAATCTGCTTCGGCAAAGGCCGAAAACGGCGGCACACTCAAGGTCGCCGCCATCGGCGATCTGCATGTCGGCAAGGAGGACCAGGCGTCGTACCGCGATCTTTTCGGCGAGATGTCGCGCGAAGCCCAGGTTCTCGTGCTGACCGGCGACCTTACCAATCTCGGCAAGCCTCGGGAGGCCGAAATCCTTGCCGAGGAACTGCGTGCCTGCACGATCCCGGTCGTCGCCGTACTTGGCAACCACGACTATGAGTCAGGCGCCGTCGAGCAGGTCACCGACATTTTGCGTAAGGCGGGCGTTCATCTCCTCGACGGCGAGGCGACGGAGATTCACGAGGTCGGGTTCGTTGGGGTCAAGGGTTTCGTTGGCGGTTTTGGATCGCGCATGCTCGGCTCCTTTGGCGAACCGGCGATCAAGTTGATGGTGGCGGAAAGCGTGAACGAAGCGATGCGGCTCGAAAACGCGATGCGGCAGGTCCGCGCCAAACGCACGCTTGTCGTTCTGCACTACGCGCCTGTCGTCGAGACGGTCGAAGGCGAGCCGCTGGAGATTTTCCCGTTTCTCGGTTCGTCACGCCTGGCCGAGACAATAGACCGGTTCCAGGTCAGCGCAGTGGTGCATGGCCATGCGCATCGTGGCGTCTATGAGGGCCGTACGCCGGGCGGAGCGTCGGTCTATAACGTTGCCATGCATGTCGCCAAGCCGACCGGCCGCCCCTACGCCATGCTCGAAATCTGACAGGCGGCGCCGCTGGCGCAAGCAATCGCCAGACAGGCTGCAGAACGATCACGGCAACTGCCGGCTGAAAGACATCCGCTTCGGCGGAATATCGTTTTCATCCGGATTGGGAATGGGGTCCTCGTCGGGGAGCCTGTCGGGGTCCGGCTCACGCACGGGCTTGGGATCGGGGATGGGAGGCGGTGGTACCGGGGTCGGTGTTGGCTCGGGTGTGGGAATAGTGGCCATCGTGATCATCTCCTCTTGGCGCAGAACAACGCAATGGGTCAGCTGGTTCCCGGCTTCCTCGTTTTTGGAACCACACCGTCGCGCCTGCGGGTCAGCCCATCTCCGGATTCTCGTGTCTGCTGCCCGACTTGCCTGACCGCAGCAGCAGGGCAAGCGGAACGAGCAGGGCGGTTGCCACCGCGCAATAGCGGAAGACATCGACGTAGGCGAGCAGCGTGGCCTGGCGGGCGATCAACTGGCCGAGCCAGCCGATCGCCTGCTGCTTCGCCTGGACCAGCGGCGAACCCTGGGCGACGAAATGCTCGGTCGCCTGCCGAAGCACCTGCTGATAGGCGGGCGACGATTGCACGGTGTGGCCAACCAGATTCGATTGATGGATCTGGGAGCTTTGCGCAATGACGGTGTTGGACAGCGAGACGCCGATGCTGCCGCCGCTATTGCGTGCAACGTTGATCAGCGCCGATGCCTGGTTGGTCTGTTGCGGGGGCAGGCCGACATAGGCCGCGGTCGAGATGGGAATGAACAGGAACGGCAGCCCGACCATCAGGAAGACACGGGCAAAGGCAAAGAAGCGGAAGCTGGCGTCCAGGGTAAGCGAGGTCATGTGCCAAAGCGCGACTGCGACCACCGACATGCCCACCATGATCAGGTATTTGGGCTGCACGATGCTGCCTACAAATCCGGACACCGGCATCAAGATCAGCATGGCGATGCCGCCCGGCATCATCGAAAGGCCCGACAGCGTCGCGGTGTAGGCAAATGTCGTCTGCTGCAGCTGCGGCACGATCTGGGTGGTGCTGAACAGGATAGCACCGACCGCCATCATAACCAGGAAGGCCGTGCCGAACTGGCGCGTGAACAATAGGCGCATGTCGACGACCGGATCGCTGCGACTGATTTCCCATGGGATAAGCAGCAGGAACGCGATCGCGGAAATCACTGCGAAAGTCGTAATGAAATTCGAGGCGAACCAATCGTAGCGCTGGCCCCGGTCGAGGAAGATCTCCAGGCACCCCAATGCGGTGGCCACCAGGACGAACCCGACCCCGTCGATCTTCAGGCCACCTTTCAGCCGTTCCTTGCGTTCGCGTTCGAGTACGTCCGGTTCGACCAACAGCCATTGCACCAGTGCCAGCGACAGGATGCCGAACGGCACGTTGATGAAGAAGATCCAGTGCCAGGAGAAATGGTCCGTCAGCCAGCCGCCGATCGTCGGCCCGACCGTTGGTGCGACGATGACGGCAATGCCGTAAAGCGCGAAGGCTTGCGAGCGCTTTTCCGGCGGAAAGGTATCGGCAAGGATCGATTGCTCGCTTGGCGCCATGCCGCCGCCGCCGAGGCCCTGAAGGATCCTGAACAGGATGAGCAGTTCCAGGTTGGGCGCCAGTCCGCACAGCAGCGACGCGACGGTGAAGGTCGCCACGCAAAGCATGTAGTAGCGCTTGCGGCCGATGACGCTTGCCAGCCAGCCGCTGACCGGGATGATCACCGAGTTGGCCACAAGATAGGTGGTAATGACCCAGGTGCTTTCGTCCATTCCGGCCGCCAGGCTGCCGGCGATGTTGCGCAGGGCGACATTGGCGATCGAGGTGTCCAGCACCAGCATGAAAGTGGCGATGGAAACGACAATGGCGATGAGCCAGGGATTGTGTGTCCCGGCGGCGGATCGGCTTTCGCCCTGATTTCTGGCTGCTTCGCCGCTCATTGCACCTTGACCGTCGGCACCACCGACAGCCCTGGGCCGAGAAGCACATCGGGCGGCTTGTCGAAGACGATCTTGACCGGCACGCGCTGCACCACCTTGACGTAGTTGCCGGTGGCATTTTCAGCCGGCAGGAGGCTGAAGGCGGTGCCGCTGCCGGCCTGGATGCTGTCGACGCGGCCATGGAAGGACTTGTTCGGGTACGCGTCGATATCGATGTCGACCGGTTGTCCCTGCCGCATCAGGTCGAGCTGCGTCTCCTTGAAATTGGCCCTCACCCAGACCTCGTCGGGAACGAACATCATCAATACCTGGCCGGGTTGGGCGTAGGTGCCGTCAGCGGCCGAAATGCTCGTTGCCCGCCCGGCTGCGGGTGCTGTGATGGTCGTGCGCGACAGCGTCGTGCGTGCTTGCTCCTGGCTGGCTTTGGCCTGTTCGAGCTGCGCCTCGGCGCTCCTGGCTTGTGCCTGCAAGACCGAAACCTGGCTTTTTGCTGAGGCGACATTGGCCTCGGCACTGTCCAGCGCGGCCTGATCCTGACGCAGCGTCGATGCCGCTTGCTGCGCCTGCTGCTGCGTTGCCGTGCCCTTGGCCAGGAGTTCGCGATTGCGTTGATCCTCTGCCTTGGCGAAATCCAGCGCTGCCTTGGCCTGTGCAATCTGCCTCTGGGCAGCGTTCACCTTTGCGTTTTGAGCCTCGATCTGAGCGGTGACATTGACGATTTCGGCTTCGGCCGCGGCGACGCCGGCATCGGCCTGCTTCAGATTTGCCTGATAGTCGCTGTCGTCGATGCGCAGGAGGACATCACCTGCCTGCACGTGCTGATTGTCGCTAACCGCCAGCTCGGTAATGCGGCCGGCGATTTGGGCGCCGATCGTCACCGTGCGGGCGTCGATGAAGGCGTCGTCGGTCGATTCGTACTGGCGAGCGTTCAGCCACCAGATCACGACGCCTGCCGCGACGAGCAACAGCGCAAGCGCAACCGCCGCCGTCGCATAGGGATGGCGCTTGGGAAAGCCGAGCAGACCGGCCTTTCGTTGCGAGGCATCCCCGTCGGGCTTTTCCTGCCGCGGCTCTGCCGATCGCTCACGAGATTCTCGAACCCGGGCCGGTTGCTCCCGAGTTTCATTTACAGGCTCGACGTCTTGTTCGACGCTTTGAGGCTTCGTGTCCAACGGAATGGCTTTCAAGACTGATATTGCAGCAGCCGGGGCGGACGCAAAGCCAAACCGCGAGCTTCCGCAAAAGTTCCTGCCCGGAATGGGTTCGGTTACCGGGGCGACGTCGAACCCACTGAGCGGCGCCGGCGCGTTGGAACCGAGCGCCGCTTCACCGGGCAGGTGATCCGTACGCCTCATGTTGCGGTGATCCGGCCTTGTCAGCGCTCCACGGCGCGATAATTGCTCATATAGGCGTGGGCGAATTCACCTGTCGACAGGAGCCGACCATGAAACATCAAACACTCGACCAACTGCATGCCGTCGCGGAAGTTGAGTCCTTCGCGGCGTATCCGGCGATGAGCCGAAACCAGCGGATTGAACGTTGGGCAGAACTTCTCGAGCAAAACCCGACGCGATGCCTTGGGGCGCTTCCAGGCACCGAATATATGAACAGGGAAGCGCGCGACAGATCGCGTGGCGCTGGGACGCCGCTCACTGTCGCTTTCGAGGATCCGGTTCTGCGTGCCATGGGCTTGAACGACGATACCTATGGTGAGGCAAAGCGCTTCTTCGAACTGAGCGACCGGCAGTTGCACCAAATCGTTTGCCATTGCCACGTTGGCGCCACGATGCAAGCGCGATGGGCCGCTGCCAGGGTGCGCGGGATAGTTCGCGGCAACAGATTTGTTGCCTGGATGAAGGGCTTGATCGTGCATTGACGCGATACGAGGAACGGCGGAACACGCGTTCTTTCCGCGCTGCGGGGAGCGCTTCCGAACTTGGAAGGACTCGTGCCCGTCAGGCCGCGCAGATTGTGAAACTCCTTGACGCTTGGCTGCGCCTTGTCGCGGCCATGCGTCCGTCTTTGATGCGAGAATTTGAGTTGGCCCGCCGCAATTGAGAGCCTTCGTCCGACGGGCGTTCGAGCGCCGTCCAGGCATGTGCGATCTGGCTAGGGACAACAATCCCGCGATCGTGGAAGATCCTTCGACCTGGTGAGCGGCCGATCTCTCCAAACACCCTTCGATCCGCTCTAGCGGTCGATCTCTCCAAATACCCTTCGACCCACTTTAGCGGTCGATCTCTCCAAATACGATGTCGAGCGAGCCGATGATCGCGGCAACATCGGCGATCATATGGCCTCGGGACAGGAAATCCATCGCCTGCAGGTGGGCGAAGGAAGGTGCGCGGATCTTGCATCGGTAGGGAATGTTGCCTCCGTCCGATACGAGGTAGACGCCGAACTCGCCCTTCGGCGCCTCGACGGCGGCATAGACTTCACCGCGCGGCACGCGAATGCCTTCTGTATAAAGTTTGAAGTGGTGGATCGTCGCTTCCATCGAGCGCTTCATCGTGGCACGCGGCGGCGGCGTGATCTTGCGGTTCGGGATCGCGACCGGCCCCTGGCCTTCGGGTGAGCGCAACTTTTCCAGACATTGCCGCATGATCCGGACCGACTGGCGCATTTCCTCCATGCGTACGAGATAGCGGTCGTAGCAGTCGCCATGCTTGCCGACCGGGATATCGAAATCCATCTCCGGATAGCATTCGTATGGCTGCGCCTTGCGCAGATCCCAGGAGGCGCCCGATCCGCGCACCATCACGCCGGAGAAGGCCCAGGCCCAGGCATCGTCAAGGCCGATCACGCCGACATCGACATTGCGCTGCTTGAAAATGCGGTTCTCGGTCAACAGCCCTTCGAGATTGTCGCAGACCTTGAGGAACGGATCGCAGAAATTCCAGATGTCGTCGAGGAGCTCCGGCGGCAGATCCTGATGCACGCCGCCGACCCTGAAATAATTTGCGTGCATGCGGGCGCCGGACGCGCGCTCGTAAAAGACCATCAGCTTCTCGCGCTCGGCGAAACCCCAGAGCGGCGGCGTCAGCGCGCCGATGTCCATGGCTTGCGTGGTGACGTTGAGGAGGTGCGACAGGAGCCGGCCTATTTCGCAGAAAAGCACGCGAATGAGTTGCCCACGCTTCGGAACCGATATTTCAAGGAGCTTCTCGGCGGCGAGACAGAATGCGTGCTCCTGGTTCATCGGCGCGACGTAGTCGAGCCGGTCGAAATAGGGCAGGGCCTGCAGGTAGTTCTTGTACTCGATGAGCTTTTCGGTGCCGCGATGCAGCAGGCCGATGTGGGGATCGGCGCGTTCCACGATCTCGCCGTCGAGTTCGAGCACCAGCCGCAGGACGCCGTGAGCGGAGGGATGTTGTGGCCCGAAATTGATGGTGAAGTTGCGAACTGCAGCCTCGGCCATGACAGTCCTCCGCGATCAGGCGGGTTTCGGTTCCGTGCCGGAGCCGGCTTGTCCGCCTTCAGCCGC
The DNA here is from genome assembly GCF_040318415.1 of Mesorhizobium sp. M1163. Classification (NCBI taxonomy): domain Bacteria; kingdom Pseudomonadati; phylum Pseudomonadota; class Alphaproteobacteria; order Hyphomicrobiales; family Phyllobacteriaceae; genus Mesorhizobium; species Mesorhizobium sp. M1163. The sequence continues at coordinate 260,816 of NZ_JAMYMF010000004.1, forward strand.
TCACGTCGTCGTCTGGATGATCAGCGTCAGCGTGCCGTCGCCGTCGATATTGGCGGCCACGACTTGCGTGGAATTAAGCCCGTTCGCCGCCAGTGCCGATGCCGCCTGCGGCGATGCGTCGATCGAACTTTGCAGGATACGCAAATCCTCGGCGCTGGTCTGGGTGACGACGGCCTCCGCCTGTGCCTTGATGTCAGGAGGCAGATCCTCCATCGCCACGATTGTCACTGCGGTGAAATTCTGGGCGGAGAAGGCTTGGTCAGGTGTAGCCTGGTCGGGAGTGGCCCCTTCGGGCGTGGCTTGCTCTGGCAGGGTTTGCGGGGCCGTCGGCGGGACAGGGGCAAGCTCTGGTCTCACGGATTGCGCATAGACCGGCGAGGCAAGAGCCAGTGCCGAGAGTGTGGCAATTGTCGTCGATAGCCGCATGGCCTTTCCTTCCGTTTTGCTCAGGGACGATCAATTCGGTGACGACACAACCCTCGTGTCGAAATATGGTTCCGTCACGGAGGTTGCAGTCTTGCCGAAGCCGTGATTGTCGCGGAAGCGAGCGCGAAATCCGGCGTTGCCTGTCTCAGGCAGCGGTGTGGCTGCGATGGGGCTGCGGCCAGCGCTGCAATGCTTCACGGCCCTGAGTGGTCAGTTCGTAGATCCCGCGATCGGTGCGCGCGAACCAGCGATACACGTTGTGCAGCAGGATTTTGGGCGCGTTCGGCAGGTTGGGCTTCAAGTCACGCGGCCGCTTTGGGCCGTCCGCGAGTGCTGCGGCGCATGCCAGGGCCTGCTGGCGATAGGCGGTCATGATCGGCGCACGCGAGCCGCCGCCGGCGACAGGATCGCCCTGCCGACGCCGATGTTCGTCGATTAGTTTCGAGCGGCGCCGGGAATCCCTACGCGGAGCCAATGCCGTCGGGCTGAGCAGCACCTGAACCTCGCCGTTCGTCCGCACGCCAAGCAGGCCAAAGCCGAGGCGACGGCAGAGATTGCGATACCTCACATCGCTCTCACGGCCTTTGCCACGGCCCGACATGCATGCTGCGAGCCAGACCTCGTCGCTCACCGCCATACGGTCGACGCCCTGAAGGACCAACTCGAGATTGAACTTCAGCTTTAGCTCGCAGATGACGACGATCGGTGGAGAGTCGGCACTCAGCGCCAGCAGATCGCAGCCGCCGATCTCGCCCTTGACCATGAATCCCAGGCCTTCGAGGAAGGTCTTGACCGGGCTGTAGAGTGAAGTCTCGAGCATGGGCCTTTGTTCGCTGCGAATCATCCCGCCCGATTGGCAGTTCAGCGCGATGATCGCTCATTGCCATTGAACAGGAGGTAAACGACGGCCAAACCCAAGCGATTGCTGCGGCTCGCCGGTGGCGCAGAGCCGTGCCACGGCCGCTTGCCAATTTGGTATGCTGGTATAATATGTACCTGAGGTAGCATGCCCCGCATAGCTGCGCTGTGCTGGACATCCGAGCGCCCGAGACATCGTCCAGGGCATCGTCATTTGAGCGGCGGCTCCCCGCCTTTTCTAATCCGCCAGCCGGCGGCAATGTGCATACAAGTCAATGGGATGACGATCGGCAGGGCCGTCGTTGGAAATCAGGAGTAACGGACAATGACAACGATTGCGCTGTTTGGTGCTGGCGGCAAAATGGGTTACCGCCTGTCGACCAATTTTCGCGGGTCTCCCTATACGGTACGCCATGTCGAGGTCGGCGACGCCGGCCGCGAGCGGCTTAAATCGGGCCTCGGCATCGATGCCGTCAGCGCCGATGAGGCGCTTGATGGCGCTGATGTGGTGATCCTGGCGGTGCCGGACACGCATATCGGCAAGGTCGCGGCGAGCATCGAGAGCAAGCTTCCATCAGGCACGATGGTCGTCGTGCTCGACGCCGCGGCACCTTTCGCCGGGCATTTGCCGCAGCGACCTGACCTGACCTATTTCGTCACCCACCCGTGCCATCCGCCGATCTTCAACGACGAGACCGACATGGCGGCCAAGAAGGACTATTTCGGCGGCGTCAAGGCCAAGCAGCACATGGTCAGCGCCTTGATGCAGGGGCCGGAGGAAGATTTCGCCAAGGGTGAGGCGATCGCCAAGATCATCTGGGCCCCGGTTATGCGCTCGCATCGAGTCACCGTCGATCAGATGGCGCTGCTCGAGCCCGGCCTTTCGGAAACGGTATGCGCTTCGCTGCTCGTCGTCATGAAGGAGGCCGTTGACGAGGTGGTGGCGCGCGGGGTCGACAAACAGGCGGCGCTCGACTTCCTGCTTGGCCATATGAACGTGCTTGGCGCCGTCATCTTCGGCGAGACCAAAGGCGTGTTCTCCGACGCCTGCAACAAGGCGATAGAGTTCGGCAAGCCGGTGCTGATGCGCGATGACTGGAAGCGGGTGTTCGAGCCGGAGGAGATTGCCGCGAGCATTCAGCGCATTACCTGAGGGCGCAACGCGTCGTCCGGGAACATATCACCTGAAATTGTCATTGACTCATCATACCAGTTAGCTTAGCTGTTCGATGGCTCGGACCGTCAAGCTTCGCAGCAAGCTCAGGGCCTGGACGAGTGGAGGATGGCGGGGAGACGATCGATCGAGGTGAAGCCGGCAAAGGGCTTGTGAACCTGACGCGAGCCGCGATCCGCGCTGGCTAACGAATTGAATGCATATAGCCTTGGGATCAAGGCACGGGTTTTCAACGGGAGGAATACATGAAACTGACACGCAGAATGACGCTTGCGGCTTTCGCCGGCATGCTGGCGCTTGGCACGGCCGCACCCGCCTATGCGGCGGATCTGATCGCCATCATCACGCCCTCGCATGACAATCCGTTCTTCAAGGCGGAAGCTGTCGGCGCAGAGGCCAAGGCCAAGGAACTCGGCTACGAGGCGCTGGTGCTCGTCCATGACGACGATGCCAACAAGCAGTCCGAACTTATCGACACGGCGATCGGCCGCGGCGCCAAGGCAATCATCCTCGATAATGCCGGCGCCGACGCCACCGTTGCCGCCGTGCAGAAGGCCAAGGACGCAGGTGTTCCTTCATTCCTGATCGATCGCGAGATCAATGCCACCGGCGTTGCCGTCGCGCAGATCGTCTCCAACAACTATCAGGGCGCCCAGCTCGGCGCGCAGGAATTCGTCAAGCTGATGGGCGAGAAGGGTAATTTCGTCGAGCTCGTCGGCAAGGAATCCGACACCAATGCCGGCATCCGCTCCAAGGGTTACCACGACGTCATCGACGACTATCCGGACCTGAAGATGGTGGCGCAGCAGTCGGCCAATTGGAGCCAGACCGAGGCCTATTCAAAGATGGAATCGATCCTCCAGGCCAATCCCGATATCAAGGGCGTGATCTCCGGCAACGACACGATGGCGATGGGCGCCTATGCGGCACTCGCGGCTGCCGGCCGCAAGGACGTCATCGTCGTCGGCTTCGACGGGTCGAACGACGTGCGCGACTCGATCACCTCCGGCGGCATCAAGGCGACGGTCCTGCAGCCGGCCTTCGCGCAGGCGCAGATGGCGGTCGAGCAGGCCAACGACTTCATCAAGAACAAGAAGTCTCCCGCCGAAGAAAAGCAGCTGATGGACTGCGTCCTGGTCAATGGCGACAATGCCGCCAAGCTCGAGACGTTCGCGCTCACCAACTGAGCCGGCGTAACATCAGGCAGCAAGGGACGAGCCTCCGGTTCGTCCCTTGCTTCCATTTCGCCCTTGCTTCCATTTCTCTGGGTGCTCCTCACCGCCATGCCGAACGAGCCGACATGTTCAACACGCTGACCCGGCCGATCTTTGTCGCGTTGTTCCTCGCAGCAATAGTCAGCCTGACCGCCTGCAAGATCTTGCCGACGCCGTCGGCGGAAAACGGCGGCACTGGCTCCGCGTTCAATCCCGACAAGATGGTCGAGGACATCTGGGCGGCGAAAGTGATACCCTATCTGCAGCAGAAGGCCGGGCCGTTTCCCGAGGTGCATGCCTTGGCCAAGGCCGATCCCGCCGCTGCCGGCGCCAAATACGGCAACCCGAAAAAGCAGGCGAATTCGCCGTGGACCTTCGCCGTTCGGCTCGAGGGCAAGGTCGTTGCAGCCAACACACAGTCACGTGCGGCGACGATGGATGTCGATGCCGACGGCGACGGCAAGGCCGATGCGCGGGTGCAGATCGGCCCCGCCATGCGTGGGACCGCCCTGCGCGACAGCCTCGACTTCATCCAGTTCAACGATTTCACCAATCAGATCGACTTCGCCCAGTTCGGCAAGTCGTTCAACGCCTATGCCGACAAGACCGTACTTTCCAAGCTGCCGCGCGAGGCACTCGAGGGCCGCAGCGTCAAGATCCTCGGCGCCTATACGCCGGGCAGTGGCCAGGACCTGCCGCTGGTGACGCCGGCGGAGGCAGAGATCGGGCCGAAGCCATGAGCGGCGATCAAGATGTCATCCTGAAGCTGGAGGATGTCTCGAAGGTCTATTCCGGCACCGTCGCGGTCAAGCGCGCGAATTTCGAGGTGCGCAAGGGCGCGGTCAACGTGCTGGTCGGCGAAAACGGAGCCGGCAAATCGACGCTGATGAAGATCATCGCGGGCGTCGAGCAGCCGACACTCGGGCGCATTCTGCTGGACGGCGAGGAGGTTTCCTTCTCGTCATCCGGGGATGCGGTGAATCGCGGCATCGGCATGGTGTTCCAGGAGCTGAACCTGTTCGGCAATCTGACTGTCGCCGAAAATATTTTCGCCACCCGCGAGATCACCAACCGCTTCCGCAAGATCGACCGCAAAGAGCAGGAGCGCCGCGCGGCGGAGTTCCTTGAACGCCTGGAAGCCGGCATCCGGCCCGACATGCTGGTCGAGGATCTGCGCATCGGCCAGCAACAACTGGTCGAGATCGCCAAGGCGGTTTCGCTCGATGCGCGCATCCTGATTATGGACGAACCAACCTCGGCGCTCAGCGCGGCGGAAGTCGAGATCCTGTTCAAGGTGATTGCCGACCTCAAGGCGCGCGGCGTGGCAATCGTCTACATCTCGCATCGGCTCGAGGAACTGATCCGCATCGGCGACACCATCACCGTGCTGCGCGATGGGCGCATCACCGGCCAGGCGGAGATGAAAGACGTCGATACCCAGTGGATCGTGCGGCAGATGATCGGCTCCGACGCCAAGGACTTCGCCAAGGCCGACGGCCATGTTCCGGGCGAAGAGATATTCCGTGCCGAGGACATTTGCCTGCCGCGTGTCACCGGCGGGCTCGCGGTCGACCACGTCTCGCTGTCGCTGCGCGCCGGTGAAATCCTCGGCATCTACGGGCTGATGGGAGCCGGACGCAGCGAGCTGTTCGACTGCATCATGGGCCGTCACGGCCATTCGACCGGAACGATATTCATTGCCGGCAAAAAAGTGCACGAGCGGGACACGACGCGACGCATCCGCCGCGGCCTGGCGCTGATCCCCGAAGACCGCCAGCGCGAAGGGCTGGTGTCGACCCTCTCCGTCGCCAGCAATCTGACGCTGGCCAGCCTGTCGCGTTTCGTGCGCCTGTTCCACATTCGTGGTGCCGCCGAACGACAGGCGGTGGCCCAGACCGTGCGCGAATTGGCGATCAAGGTCGCCGATCCGGCGCAGGAAGTCTCGTCGCTATCGGGCGGCAACCAGCAGAAGGTGGTGATCGGCAAGGCGCTGCTCACCGGACCGAAGGTGCTGCTGATGGACGAGCCGAGCCGCGGCATCGACGTCGGCGCCAAGGCCGACGTGTTCCGCACCATGCGCAAGCTGTCGCGCGACGGCCTGGGGATCCTGTTTGCCACCTCGGATCTCGATGAGGTGATGGCGTTGTCAGACCGCATCGCGGTGATGAGCAATGGAAAATTGACTGGTATGTTCGACCGCGCCGAGGCGACAGAGGCCGCAATCGTCGCTGCCTCGGCGCTCGGCCACGGACCGGTCCCGCACGGAGAGCAAGGCGCATGACTGACATTCCAGCCAAGGCGGCGGTCACCTCCCTTTCGAGCGGCTCGGTCCTGCTGACGCTGATGAAGGCGAGGACGTTCATCGCGCTGATCGCCGTGCTGTTGTTCTTCTCGATAGCTGCCCCCAATTTCCTCTCGGCCGCCAATCTTATCCTGATGTCGAAGCACGTGGCGCTGAACGCATTCCTCGCAATGGGCATGACCTTTGTCATCATCACCGGCGGCATCGACCTGTCGGTCGGCTCGATCGTCGGCCTGTGCGGCATGGTGGCCGGCTATCTCGTGCTCAACGGCATCGACCTGCAGGTCGGCTATACCATCTATTTCAACGTCTTCGAGATCGCGCTGATCACACTTGCCGTCGGCATATTGATCGGCGCCGTCAACGGCTTGCTGATCACCAGGCTTAACGTTGCGCCGTTCATCGCCACGCTCGGCGTGCTCTATGTCGCGCGCGGCCTGGCGCTGCTGTCGTCCGACGGGCGCACCTTCCCCAATCTCGTCGGCAAGCCGGAGCTTGGCACCACCGGATTCGGCTTTCTCGGCGCCGGCCGGTTGCTCGGCCTGCCCGTCGCGCTGTGGATTTTGCTCGTTGTTGCATTAGGGGCCGCCTATCTCGCCAAGTACACCCCGCTCGGCCGCCACATTTTCGCCGTTGGCGGCAACGAGCGGGCGGCGCGGATTTCGGGCGTCCGCGTCAACATGGTGAAGATGTTCGTCTACATGTTCTCCGGTTTCTGCGCGGCGATCGTCGGGCTGATCATCTCGTCCGAACTGATGGCCTCGCATCCGGCGACCGGAGAGAGCTTCGAACTCAACGCCATTGCCGCGGCAGTGCTCGGCGGCACCTCGATGTCGGGCGGACGCGGCACCATTGGCGGCACCATTGTCGGCGCCTTCGTCATCGGCATTCTTTCGGACGGGCTGGTGATGATGGGGGTGAGCTCGTTCTGGCAGATGGTGATCAAGGGCCTCGTCATCATCGTCGCCGTCGTCGTCGACCAGGCACAGCGCCGGCTGCAGAGCCGGGTGACGCTGATGCAGATGGCAAAGGCCGGCTGACATGACGGAACTGCGGGGAGCGCTGATCGGCTGCGGCTTCTTCGCCGTCAACCAGATGCATGCCTGGCGCGACATAGAGGGTGCCTCGATCGCTGCCATCTGCGACCGCGATCCGGACCGGTTGAGGATCGTCGGCGACCAGTTCGGGGTCGCGCGGCGCTATACCGACGCGGCAGCACTGTTTGCCGGCGAAAGGTTGGATTTCGTCGACATCGCCACCACCGCGCCGAGCCACCGTCCCCTCGTCGAGATGGCGGCGCAGCACGGCGTGCCGGTAATCTGCCAAAAACCGTTCGCGCCGACGCTTGCCGACGCCAAGGCGATAGTGAAGGCATGCGCCGTCGCCGGTGTGCCGCTGATGGTGCACGAAAATTTTCGTTGGCAGTCGCCGATCCAGGCGGTGTGTGCCGTGCTCGACAGCGGCGACATCGGCACACCCTTCTTCGGACGGATCTCGTTTCGATCGGCTTACGACGTGTTTTCCGGCCAGCCCTATTTGGCGACGGGAAAGCACTTCATTATCGAAGACCTCGGCATCCACATCCTCGACATCGCCCGCTTTCTGCTGGGCGACGTCTCGACGGTCACTGCACGAACGGCGCGCGTCAACCCTGCCATTGCCGGCGAGGATGTTGCGACGATGCTCATGGACCACACGAGCGGCGCCACTTCGGTGGTCGACTGCAGCTACGCGAGCAAGCTCGCGACTGAGCCGTTTCCGCAGACGCTGATCGAAATCGACGGCAGCGACGGCACGATCCGGCTGGCGCAGGGCTACCGGCTCACCGTCACCGGCAGGAGCGGAACGGCTGTCAGCGACGTCTCGCCGCCGCTGCTGCCCTGGGCATCGCGGCCGTGGCACAACATCCAGGAAAGCGTCGTCGCCATTCAAAAGCATTGGGTCGATTGCTTGACCAACGGAACCGAGCCCGCGACCTCGGGCGCGGACAACCTCAAGACATTGGCGCTGGTCGAGGCGGCCTATGCCGGCGCCGCAAGCCGCGAACCGGTGCAACTCGACGCCTTGCTGAAATGACAGCCGACGCCTTCCTCCTTTACGGCACGCATGCGGTTGAAGTCGAACCGGTCAGGCTGCGCGCCGGTGCGCTGACGGCGGACTTCGTCAACGGCAATCTGCGCAACATTCGGCAGGGCGGCACCGAAGTTCTGCGCGCCATCGCCTATATCGTCAGAGATCGCGACTGGGGCACCTACGAGCCGGCGCTCACCAACCTTGCCATCGAGCAAGATGCCGAGGCATTTTCCGTCAGCTATTCGGCAAGTTGCCAGGCACCGGACGGCAGTCGACTCGGCTTCCGCGCGACCATCAAGAGCTCCGCCGATGGCCAGTTGGTCTTCGACGTGAGCGCTCGTCCCGACAGCGATTTCGAAACCAATCGCTGTGGCTTCTGCATCCTGCATCCGATTGCCGGCCTGGCCGGCAGCCTGGTCACGGTCGAGCATACCGACGGCAGCGTGGTCGCAACGCGGCTCCCAGAACTAATCGATCCCTGGCAGCCGTTCAAGGATCTGCGGGCGATCACCCATGAGGTCCGGGCGGGCGTCACCGCCGAATGCCGTATGGAAGGCGATGCCTTCGAGATGGAAGACCAGCGCAACTGGTCGGATGCCTCCTACAAGACCTATGTCCGCCCGCTCGCGCTGCCATGGCCCTACGTGCTGTCTGCCGGCAAGCCCTTCCGCCAGACCATCAGCTTGCGGGTGGAGGGTGGCGGGAAAGTGCCGCCCGCCGCGGCAACCGCCGAACCGATTCGTGTCACGCTCGGCCAAGCCGGACCGGTGCTGCCGGATGTCGGCATTATCATCTACCCGGATGAGGTCGAGGCCGCGCTGAGCAAGCTGTCGGTGCTGTCCGAGCTTGGCCCGCAGCAATTGATGTTCCACTTTGACCCGACGCGCGGCCACGGGCTCGACGCCTTGCGGTCCTACGCCAGGCTGGCCGCCGCCTATCCGGCTCGGACAACGCTCGAATGTGTCATTGCCGGCGACGGCGATCTCGACGTCGAGCTTTCAGGTGTCGCCGACAGGGTGCGCAAGGCCGGGCTCAAGCTCTCGGCCATTGCCGTTTCGCCCTCGGTCGACCGGCAGTCGACGCCGCCGGGCAGCGCATGGCCGCAGTGCCCGCCGCTCGAAGATGTCTATGCCGCGGCGCGGCGTGCCTTTCCCGACACCCGCCTCGGCGGCGGCATGTTCAGCTATTTCACCGAACTCAACCGCAAGCGTGTGCCGGCCGACCCGCTCGATTTCGTCACGCATTGCACTTGCCCGATCGTGCATGCCGCTGACGATCTCAGCGTCATGCAATCGCTGGAGGTGCTGCCTTTCATCACCGCGTCTGCACGGGCGATCTTCGGAACAAAACCTTATCGGATCGGGCCGTCGACCATTGCCATGCGCCAGAACCCTTATGGCGGCGCGACCAAGGCCAATCCCGACAGTCAGCGCATTGCCATGGCCGACCGCGACCCGCGCCATGCCGGACTGTTCGGGGCCGCATGGACGATCGGCTATGCCGCACGCCTCGCCCCTGCCGGGCTCGAAATGCTCACGCTCTGCAGCTTCACCGGGCCATTCGGCGTGCTGGCCTTGTCGGATGAACCGGTCGAAGAAGGTACGCGCCGGCCGATTTTCCACGCGGTGAAAGGACTTTGCGAACTGGCCGGCCATGCGCATATGGCGGCAACAACGACCGATGAGACGCGGGTGCTCGGACTGGCCGGCCGCGCCCAGACAGGTAAGATCATCGTCTGGCTGGCGAACCTTACCCCGGTCGACGTTCCAGTCGATGTTTCCGGGCTCGGCTCCGATCAGGGTTTTCTGAAGATCTGGGATGGACGAACGTCACGCCAGATTCAGCGCGACGCGTCGGGCCGAGACCGTCTTGTGATGACGCCTTACGCAATTGTCCGGATCGGCTGAAGTCATATGCCGGGGTTCATGAATCGCCGCAATTCCGCAACGGTTGCCCCTAGCCGCAGCATGTCCGCTGCCGGCTTGTCACCCGATTTGCTTTCGAAACTCGCCTGGTGCCATTCCAGTCGTCCTGGAAAAAAGACGGCTGAACGAGGCGACGTCCTGATATCCCACCCGATAGCAAATTTCTGAAACGCTCAGTTTCGTTTCCTCAAGCATGGATTTTGCCAACTCCAGCCGCCTTTCCTGGATCCATTTTCCCGGCGTTGTCTGGAACTCGTCGAAAAACCTGCGAGAGAGGGTTCGCGAAGACATCGCAAATTCGGTTGCGAGAAAGTTCAAATCGATTTCCGACATCTTGTCTTTCGAGAGTTCGCGCAGCTTGTTCTCGAATGGGCTGGCCTCGTTCGATATTTCGTCGAGAGGAAATTCGTAGGGACTCTGAAATGTGCGCGGCGGAGGAAGAACCAGAAGTTTTCGAATGATCCGCTCTTCCTTCGAGAAGCCCAGATCGATCAGCAAAGCCCTGGCGAGTTCCAGTCCGGAAAACCCGCCTCCACATGTGTAAAGGCGGTCCTGACGAATGAGCAGGCGGGAAGCGTCCCATCGCACTTGCGGAAACCGGCGGCTTGCCTCGTTCTTCAGCCACCAGGATATCGTTGCGCGCTTGCCGTCCAACAATCCTGAATTGGCGAGCAGATAACATGCGCCGCAATGTGCTGCGATGATTGCCTCCTGCTGCTGCGCGAGCGCGATCAGCGGTTTTGAATGCTCACTCTCCTCGTCGAGCGAGCGCAGAAGCTCCGGAATCTCGACACCCGGCATCGCAATGAGAATCAGGACATCCATTTTTCGCGATGGTCGAACCTTTGTCGGGAAGGAAATTCCGGTGCTTGATGTCGACGGCGAGCCCCTTGAAACGAACTCACATGAAAGAACCTGTGAACGGCAGACGTCATTCACAAGCTGAAACATTTCGACCAGAGTCGAGACAACGGCCGAATAGAAATTCGACGGCAGCCAGATCACAACGTGGAGGCTCCTGACAGCCATTGCGGTACTCCCGGTGTCGTTCTCGTCGGATGGCAAGTCTAGCATAGTCTTTGTCAAAATTGCCAATTCTAGAAAAAGAGCGGCGCCTCCAGGATGGCCGTATACGGGCTCGCTGACGAAAGCGGCCGCGGAAATCCATGGCTGGAAAGATGCAAATGCTGAAATCGCTGAATGAAAACAATGCGGCACATACATCGGATTCAAACGGCTACAGCAAACTGCGCCGGTCCCGACTCAGGCTGACCTGTGGTCAGTCAGTAGGCCGAGAACACAGTCCCGACCGCGACGCCGGTAGAGACCTGCGCTTGATTTTCAGTTGCCGGAATTCATCACGTAGAGCGCACGCGAGCGTTCGAGGTGCTTGATCATCGCCTTCTCGGCGCCATCCGCATCCTTGGCTTCGATGCGCTCGATGATCTCTTCGTGCTCGGTCAGCGTGAACTTTTCCTTGCCGGTCCAGATCAGCATTTCGGTGTGGTATTCCTTTAGCCAGCCAAGCATTGCCTCGCTGACGGCGACGTAGATCGGGTTGCCGGATATTACCGCGATCTGGGTGTGGAATTTCATGTCGGCGGATATGAAGGCTTCCGAGTCGCCGCGAAAGCTGCGCTGCTCGATGACCGTTGCGCGCAGCCGCTGCACGTCCTCGGCGGTGGCCTTTTCAGCAGCTTCCTTTACCATGCCGCGCTCGAAGAAGATGCGCGCGTTCTTGAGGTGCTCGAGCGTATCCTTCGACGATGACAGGATGATCTTCGCCGCGCCATCGACCTGCTTGATGATCGACTTGGCGGTCAGCTGCAGCACCTTGGCCCGCTCACCATGCGAGATCGCTACCAGCCCCATATTGCTCAGCGCCTGCATCGCCTCGCGGATCGCCGGCCTGCCGACCTCGAAGCGCTCCATCAGTTCGCGCTCCGACGGCATGTCGTCGCCCGGCTGCAATTCGCCGCTGGTGATCAGGCGCTTCAGTCTCAAGAATACTTCGTCGGAAAGCTTGCGCCGGACGATCGGCTCCGAACGGTTCATCGTCGCGAATCACTCCTATGACCGGCCTCTATCTAGCATTTCCGCCACGAATTCCGGAACGCCTGTAGCCCGCCCGCCTTTACCTGCCAAGCCGGATAAGGCTTGCAATGCTTATGTACTCATTATACCAGATTTCGAGGGCCAAGGAACCTTTTTCGAACCACCCCGGCAGGCCGCGCGGATATGATTGTTCTCACCTATCGCATCGAAACACGCGGCAATATCGAGGCGCTGGCGGCCAAGATCGCAAGCGACCAGTCGACCGGAACCTTCGTCGCGCTGGCCGGCGAGACCGAAGAGCTCAAGGCCAGGGTCGCGGCGCGGGTCCTGGCGATACGGCATCTGCCGGAGGCGGATCGGCCGTCTCTTCCCGAAACCGGTCCCGGAGCCAGCCCCGAAGCACGCAACGGCCCGGTCAAGCGCGCCGACGTCGACATCGCCTTTCCGCTGGACGCCATCGGCACCGACCTGTCGGCGCTGATGACCATCGCCATCGGCGGCACCTTTTCGATCAAGGGCCTATCCGGCATCCGGGTGGTCGACATGAAGCTACCCGAGGAGTACCGGGGCGCGCATCCCGGCCCGCAATTCGGCGTCACGGGCAGCCGCAGGCTGACCGGTGTCGCGGATCGTCCGATCATCGGGACCATCGTCAAGCCGGCGCTGGGACTCCGCCCGCACGAGACGGCCGCGATGGTGCAAGAGCTGATTGCCGCCGGCGTCGATTTCATCAAGGACGACGAGAAGCTGATGAGCCCGGCCTATTCACCACTGTCGGAGCGGGTGAGGGCAATTATGCCGCTGATCCTCGACCACGAGCAGAAGACCGGCAAGAAGGTCATGTATGCCTTTGGCATCTCACATGCCGATCCCGACGAGATGATGCGAAACCACGACCTGGTGGCAAAGGCCGGCGGCAATTGTGCTGTGGTCAACATCAATTCGATCGGTTTTGGCGGCATGGCTTACCTCCGAAAGCGCTCCAGCCTGGTGCTCCATGCCCACCGCAATGGCTGGGACATTCTCACCCGTCATCCTGGCCTCGGCATGGACTTCAAGGTCTGGCAGCAGTTCTGGCGGCTGCTCGGCGTCGACCAATTCCAGATCAATGGCATCGCCTCGAAATACTGGGAACCCGACTGGTCCTTCGTCGAATCCTTCAAGGCGGTGACCACGCCGATCTTTTCGCCGGCCGATTGCGCATTGCCGGTCGCCGGCTCGGGCCAGTGGGGCGGGCAGGCGCCTGAAACGTTCCAGCGAACCGGCCGGACAGTCGATCTTCTCTATCTCTGCGGTGGCGGCATCGTCAGCCACCCGGACGGGCCGGGCGCCGGCGTGCGCGCCGTGCAGCAGGCCTGGCAGGCGGCGGCCCAGGACATTCCGTTGGCGGATTATGCCTTGAGCCATGTCGAGCTGGCGCGGTCGATCGAGAAGTTCGGCGGCGGCGAGGCGGCCTGACGCCATGCAAAACCTGCTTCTGAGTTACTATGGCGACGACCTGACCGGCTCGACCGACGTTATGGAGGCGCTCGAGCTCGGCGGCGTGCCGACCGTGCTGTTCATGCGCCAGCCGGACGAGGCGCTGCTTTCGCAATTTGCGCATTGCCGCGCCCTTGGGCTGGCCGGCACCAGCCGCAGCGAGACGCCGCAGTGGATGGACACGCATCTGCGAGATGCCTTCGCCTGGCTGAAGACTGTCAACGCCGAGATCTGCCACTACAAGGTCTGCTCGACCTTCGATTCCAGCCCGGCAATCGGCAGCATCGGCCGGGCGATCGAGATCGGCCGCTCGGTTTTCCGGCAAGGCGGCGTGCCGCTGGTGGTCGGCGCGCCGCAGCTGAAGCGCTACACCGCCTTCGGTCATCTCTTCGCGGCCTACCGCGACAAATATTTCCGTATCGATCGCCATCCCGTGATGAGCCGCCATCCGACCACGCCAATGGACGAATCCGACCTGCTGATCCATCTGTCGCGCCAGACAGACCTCAGCTCGGGGCTGGTCGACCTGGCGACGCTGCAATCGGCGTCGCGGTCGGAAGCATTCGACCGGCTTGTGGAGAATGGCACAGACATCGTGCTCTTCGATGCCGACAGCCTGGAAACCCAGGCGCTTGCCGGCAAGGAGATATGGCGCGCTCGCAGGCCGGGCGGTTATTTCGTCGTCGGCTCTTCAGGCATCGAATATGCCTTGCTGGCCGAATGGGCATCGAACCGGATCGTGGATGCCAAACTCGCGTTTTCGCCGCCGGGCGCTGCCGACAGGATCGCCGTGGTCTCGGGGAGCTGCTCGCCGACGACGGAACGGCAGATCCGGCATGCTCTAGCCGATGGCTTCGACGGGATCGAGATCGACCCGGTCGAACTGGTTTCCGAGGCGTCCGACGACGCTATTGCGCGCGCGGTTGCAACCGGCCGCTCCAGCTTGAAGGCCGGGCGCAGCGTCATCCTCTACACCGCGCTCGGACCGGCGGCCGACCGCGGTGCTGAAATCGATCTCCGGGAAGGCGCCCGCCATAAGCTTGGCCGCGGCCTTGGCGAGCTTCTCCGCGAATTGACGCTTCAAGAGAAGCTACTGCGCGTGGTCATCGCCGGCGGCGATACGTCGAGCCACGCACTTGGCCAGATAGGCGTCGATGCGCTGACGGTGCGAATGCCGCTGCCGGCATCGCCGGGCTCGCCGCTTTGTCTCGCGCATTCGCGCATCGAGGCGATTGACGGGCTGGAAATTGCCCTCAAGGGCGGACAGGTCGGAACCGACCGCTATTTCTGCGCCATTCGTGATGGGATCGGCGGTTGAGAGCAGAAATTTAGGTAAGTCGTTGGTGCTCAAATCGAAATCCGGCAGCATCCATTAGCCGGCAAATCAATCAGAGGCGCGTCTGATCCCGGTTACCGCGTGCGACCCATCGCCTTGACTGGATGGCGCTGACGGGCATAGGCGACACAGGCGTCCACCGTGCTGACACAGAGTCCGTCGCGGTTGTTCGGCAGGTTGTTGTCGCCGGCGTAGGCGACCTCGGCAACATGGCCGTCAACCATTCGAATTTGCGTATTGCAATAGCCGCCGGGGGCGACGTTGACGGAACCTCCGAGCGCCGGGACGGGGCCAATGGCCACGGTCGGAACCACAATGTTGAGATTGCCGCGTTGAACGACGCGCTGATAGGTCCAGATCTGGCCGGATCTGCCAACATCGGCGGTGGCTGTCGGAAAGCCGGCACACATTCGAACATCCGCTTCGCTAAGGCCGACCATCTCCTTGCGGGCTGCTGCCGCCGTGGCGTCCTCCTTCGCAGTGCTCGACGTGTCGTCGGGCATGACGCAGGAGGACAGGATGGCGGCGCTTACGGACAGAACGAGAAGGGCAAGCTTTCGTGTGTGGAAAGATGTCATACCAACTTCGGATTGCATGGGAGCCCCGAATGCCAACCTAGGAAGTGAGCCAATCGAGTCAACCGGCAGAAATTCACGAAGTCGTTTGGTACGCCACCGCCACGCATCTGCTGCAAGGGGTTGAGGCTGCTGCCGTGTCCCTCGCGCCCTATCTTCCGCCTGGGCATCGGATTTCTCAACCCGACCCCTTCTTGAGATGTACTGGCGCACGGTGCTGTGACTTTGGTTCGGCCGACGGTGTGCTAGTTTCCAGCCAATTGCTCCGGAGACGTCATGCTTATCAAGCTGCAAGAAATCGCCCTCGCTCTTCTGCTGTTGGTCGCCGGCGCTGGGGCCAGTCATGCGGAGGCGGCCCAGCGGCCGCCGCCCACAGGCGGGGTTCTCTCGCTCCTGCCGCCGCCGCAGACTTCCGATCATTCGATCGTCATCGCCGGACGCACGCTCGATTACGAGGCCAAGGCCGGCACGCTGTCATTGCCGTCCGGCAAAGGCGATATCACCGCCGAGATTTTCTATGTCGCCTATGCACTGCATCCCGGAAAAGAAACGGGACCGGATCCGCGGCGTCCGATCACCTTCGTGTTTAATGGCGGTCCGGGAGCAGCTTCCGCCTATCTGCACCTCGGCGCGCTCGGTCCGCGGGTCCTGGCGACGGCGGCCGATGGAAGTTTCCTGCCGCCGCCACAGAGGCTGTTCGATAACCCCGACACTTGGCTCGACATGACCGACTTGGTCTTTGTGGACCCTGTCGGAACCGGTTACAGCCGTGAAGCGCCCGGCACGGAGGCACACAGCTTCTGGGGCGTCAGTCAGGACGCCGCGTCGATAGGCGCGTTCATCCGGCTCTATCTGGCGCAGACCAACCGCACGGCATCGCCGGTGTTTCTTGCCGGCGAAAGCTATGGCGGGTTTCGGGCGGCATTGCTCGCCAGGAAGCTTCAGGAAGACATCGGCATCAGCCCGAGCGGCGTCGTGCTGATTTCGCCGGCGCTCGAATTCACGCTGGTGCGCCCGGACGAGTTCCAGCCGCTCCACTGGGCGCTGGAACTGCCGTCGCTGGCGGCAGTGCGCCTGCACAGCGAAGGCGTTTCCGGCCCGGCTCTGCAGGAGCGGCTGGCAGAAGTCGAACACTATGCGCTCGGCGATTATCTGGCCGCGCTAGCCGGTGGACTGGAGCAAGGTGGACGGCTGGCGAGCCAGCGTGTCGCCGAAATCACCGGTCTGCCGCTCAACCTTGTCCAGCGGCACTTTGCACGCATTCCCATAGGGCTCTTTGCCAAGGAGTTTGCACGGGCAAAGGGCAATGTTCTCAGCGCCTATGACGGCAACATCGCGACGGCGGACGTGGCGCCAGAGAGCCTGGGAGTCGAGGGTCCCGATCCGGTGCTCGACCGAAGCGTGCCGGCGCTCACCTCTGCTTTCGTCGGCTACGTGCGTGATGAATTGAACTTCCGTACGGATATCAGCTATCGGCTTCTCAACCGCGAAGTTAGCGGCAATTGGGACTATGGAACGAGCCCGACGCGTCAGGGCTATGCGGGTGTCATGGACGACCTTCAGCAGGCACGCACGCTGAACCCCAATCTCGGCGTGCTGATCGTCAACGGCTACAGCGACCTGGTGACGCCGTACATGGGCTCGCGCTACCTGCTTGGTCAAATTCCTTCGCTTGCCGGCGCAAAGCCCATTCGCGCCGAGGTGCTGGAAGGCGGGCACATGATGTATCTGAGGCCGGATGGACGGGCGGCACTGAAGCAGGCCGCGTCCGAGCTTTACCGAACGACGCAATGAGACAGTTGCGCAAAAAAGCGCCGGATGCGCTGTTCGCCCTCTCATCAGGCCCTAGTTCCATCGCAATTGATCGGTTACACACCAAGGATGGCGTCTTTTAGCGACGTTCGACAGCAAATTAGCCGGTTCTCCAGAATCGCGCCACTGATGCGGCGTGTTGCCGAGCGGGCCACTCGGAACACTAGGCCACACTGGGTGACAAGCCTTGTCGGCCGCTGGAACGCGTTGTCGCTGGCCACGCAGTTCCTGCTCGCGGGTGGTCTATTCTCCCTGTCGGCCATGGTGGTGGTGGGGATTTCAGTCACGAGCCACATAGAAGCCGTGGTCACGCAGAATTCGGCATCCGCTACGGCTCTTTACGTGGACAGCGTTATCGCGCCGCTGCTTCCGGATATGCGCAAGAGCGAAGTCCTCGACGAGAGCGTCGCCCACGCGCTCGATGAAACGCTGGGACAAGGGGCACTCGGCACAAGGCTCGAATCCTTCAAGCTCTGGCGTCGCGACGGAACCATCCTGTATTCGACCGACAAGACATTGATCGGCAAGCGCTTTGAACCCAGCGGCAATCTCCGCGCGGCGTTTGCAGGCCAAATGGTTTCGGAGTTCGACAAGCTCGACGATCCGGACAGCGAGGCCGAAAGAGCCAGCGGCTTGCATCTCCTCGAGATCTACAACCCGGTGCTGCAGCCATGGTCGGGGGAAGTGGTGGCCGTTTCGGAATTCTACGAGGTCGCCACTGATTTCGAAAGAAACCTGCATCAGGCACTTATTCGAACCTGGCTGGACGTTGCCGCCGTCACAGCGGCCTTCTTTCTCGGGCTGTCGGCAATCGTGTTCCGTGGCAGCCGCACGATCAGTTCGCAGAGCCGCTCGTTGAAGCAGCGCATTGCTGAACTCTCCGACCTGCTTGCTCAAAACAGACTGTTGAGGCTGAAGGTGCAGCGTGCCTCGCAGCGCGCCACCGCACTCAACGAACGCTATCTCAGGCGCATCGGTGCGGACTTGCACGATGGGCCGGCCCAACTGGTTGCTCTCGCGGCGCTGGGGATCGACAGCCCCCTCATTGCCGATCCCGCTACGCCGCAACCGAAGCGTGCACAGGAATTGCTGGCTGTGAAAGCACATCTGGACGATGCCATGCGCGAGATCAGGAGCATCAGCAAGGGCCTTGTCCTGCCGCATATCGAGCATGCCGAGTTGGCCGAAATTCTCGAGCTTGCCGTGCAAGCGCACGAAGAACGAACCGGCGCCAAAGTGGCGCTATCGATGACCGGCGGCCATGCGACGTTGTCGCCGGCGGCCAAGATCTGCATCTTCCGCTTCGTCCAGGAGGCGCTGAACAATGGATTTCGCCATGCCGGAGGTGAAGGTCAGTCGGTCGAGAAACATTTCGACGGCGAGCGCGTTTGTATCGAAGTGTCCGACGCCGGCCCTGGCTTTGACCCACAAATCGTGCGTCCCGAGAGGCTGGGGCTCGTTGGGCTGCGCGAGCGGGTGGAAAGCCTCGGGGGCCAGTTTACCGTGACTTCCTCACAAAGTGGCACGATCGTGAAAATGGCTCTCAACATCGTTGAAATGGGGCAGACATGACCGCAGCCATCAAGCTTGCCATCGTCGACGACCACCCTCTGTTCAGGGAAGGCGTTGTGCGCACGCTCGATCAGATCGGCGGATTCGAGATAGTCGGTGAAGGAAGCAGCAGAGATGACGCCCTGCGGATAATCGAAGACCAGCGGCCCGACATTCTGCTGATGGACATCTCGGTTCCCGGAGGTGGCCTTGGTGTGATCGGACCGGCCCTGGAGCGGCAGCCGGCATTGAAAATCGTGATGCTGACCGTTTCGGAAGAAAACCAGCACGTGATGACCGCGTTGCAGAGCGGGGCAAGGGGCTATGTTTTGAAGGGGGTCGGGTCGAGGACGTTGGCTGCGATCCTGCGCACGGTAGCGTCGGGCGAACGATATGTCTGTCCACAATTATCGGCGCGCCTGTTGGCCGATCTGTCGGCTCAATCAAAAGAGCCGGCGAAAGCTGACGGACTTGCCGAACTCACCAGCCGCGAAAGGGAGATCCTGACGCTGGTTGCCGCGGGACTGAGCAACAAGCGGATCGGGCTTCGGCTGAACCTGCATGAGAAAACGATAAAGCACCACATGACGCGAATCCTGGCCAAGCTCAACGTCAGCAACAGGACCGAAGCCGCAATGACGTTGCGCGACGCGACTGAGCGCCAGCATCCGCCTGTTCGCGATCATGCTTGAGCCAAAATTGCCGCACAGCGCAGCTATGTGAACTGGCCCTCAGTTGATCATTTCAAGCAATCTGTCCCGATCGGAACGCGTCGCCAGGCGCCGAATGATGGTGCGGCCCTTGGCATCCCGCATTTCATATTGGCCGCTGTCGATGCGTTCGCTGAGGCCGTTCGAATGCACCACGCCAATGCTCGGCCCACGCACCTCGACCCGGTCTCCTGTGGTCGCGTTGACAAAGAGTTTTGGCTTGCTGTCGGGGTTTACCAAAGGGGCGGGATCAGGGGGATTGTCGTCCTGCGACTTTGCTTTGCCCTTGCCGGCTCCAGCGTTCGAGTTTGAATTGCCGGAGTTTCCACCCGAATTGCCTGAATTCCCGTTCCCGTTCCCGTTTCCGCCATTGCCGTTGCCGTTCCCACCGTCTTTGGCACAGGCGGCCTGCAGGCCGAGCGTCGGCGACGGTCCGTCGAACATGACGCGATACGGGCCTACGACGAGAATGAAGGTCAACACGATTACGGAAATACGGACACGACGTCCTCGTGAAGATCTGGTCCTTCGTCTCCGGGTCGTCATCAATGAACTTGCCAGTCGCATGTCGCAAATCCCCTTAATCATACGGACCTGTCGTGCTGCCTCCTGTTCGACTTCGTGTCATGCTTAAAACAATGGTTTGTATCCGGGACGTCAAGACCCACCAGTCCCACGATGGTAACTGGTGGGTCTCGCTGGCGCAGGAAGGGACTATTTACTGCGCAAGTCTTTTGCCTTCCGTTGGTTGCGTCTCTCGGTGATAGCGCCGACTTCCCACCGTCAGCCAACAATAAATCCAATGGCCGCGATCCCGAAACACAGGCCAAACAACGGAAAAAGCAGCCAACGTGCCTGATGAATGCTCGGGTCCATAGCGGCCTCCTGTACCAGTCGGCATCGCAACGGGGTTCTTTGGAACTCAGTTCCTGAAACTCTCGCATTTCGGGCTTTTGCGATAGCAGCCTCGGACCAAAGTTTGGCCGTGCAGGTCCTTGGTCGACAGTCTTACAGACTGAAGTCCCTATGCCAGGAGCAATGGACCCCGCCTTGCATTCGGCAACCTTTGTATCCGACTGGCAGCTGCGATCCACCGCTCCCTTTCCCCTCTGGAGGTTATAGACCTTCACGCTTGGCCGGACTTAACAGTCCGGCCTTTTTCTTTTGGTCATTTGTGCAGCAATCCGCCGGACAACTCGAATCTGCGAGGCGTCGGTAAAATCGATTTGCAAATGCATTCATGTGCTCATAACCTGTCACCATGAGCACGATTTCCAAGGTTGCCACGCGAGCGGGCGTGTCGCGCACGACCGTGTCGCATGTCATCAACCATGCCGACCGGGTGTCGAAATCGCTGCGTGAACGCGTGCAAGCGGCGATCGACGAACTCGGCTACACGCCGAACCCGCAGGCGCAAAGTCTGCGCACCGGCCGCACCAACATCATCGCGATGCTGATCCCCGACATCCGCAACCCGTTCTACCCGGAGCTGGTGAAGACGGCGCAGTCGACGCTCGAAGTGGTCGGCCTCGACATGCTGATCTTCAACACCGACGTACCGGGCGGACATTCACAGGATCACGGCCGCGAGTATTTGCGCCAGATCGGGCGCAAGCGGGTCGACGGCGTCATCGTTGCCGACTTCGCGCTGCACGGCATGCACAGCGAGCTGCTCAACCTCGATCTGCCCGCCGTCTTCATCGGCAATCTCCCCAATCAAGCCGTCGACAGCGTCCAGCTGGACGATTTCGGCGGCGGCTATCTGATGGGCGAGTATCTGGCGAAGAGGGGCCATCGCCGCGTCGCCCATGTCACCGGGCCATCCTTTTTCAAGGAGGCGATGGCGCGTGCCGCGGGCTTCGAGAAAGGGCTTGCCGACAATGGCGTGCCAATCGCCGCCGATCTTCGGTTCGAGGGAAGCTATCTTGCCCCGTCAGGACGGGAGGCGGTCGCTTGGCTCCTGGACAAGCACGGCGGAAACCTGCCGTCGGCGATGTTCTTCGCCAATTATCTGATGGCCTCCGGTGCGCTGACTGAATTCTACGACCATGCGATTAATATCCCTCAGGATATCGCCATCGCGGTCTTCGATGACCTGCCTCAACTGGAATATGTCAGGCCGAAGCTGACCCGTGTCGGCAACAGCCCGACAATGCTCGCCAAGCGCGCCACGGAAATGCTGCTCGAGCGCCTGGGCGGCAAAGTCGAGGGCGCGCCGCGCACCGAAGTGATCCCATGCGCGTTGAGCCCATCCGACAGCGCATGACGCCAAATGCCGGCAGAGGGAACGGAGGTCCTTCGCCAACGTTCGACCGAACAACACCCAGGGAGGAAATGATGACTGACAAAACGACCCTCAACCGCCGTCGGCTGATCCAGGGCGGCGCCACTTTCGCCGCCGCCGGCCTTACAGGCTTCCCGTTCATCAATAGGATGGCCTTGCGCGCTCAGGAAGCGCCGCTGAAATTCTGGCAGTTCTATGCGCCGGGCGGAGACGTGAAGCCACAGGTCCAGTGGTTCGAAAAGCTGGTGGCCGACTGGAACGACGGCCACGACCAGAAGGTCGAGCTCGAATATGTCGTCAACAGCGAATACATCTCCGGCTCCAAGCTGGCGACGGCCTTCGCGTCGGGCGAGGGCCCCGACATCTTCCTCATCAGCCCCGGCGATTTCCTGCGTTATTACAATGGCGGCGTACTGGCCGACCTGACGCCGCATATCGAGGATGCCGCCAAAGCCGATTTCCCGGAAAGCGTCATCGCCAACCGCATGGTCGACGGCAAGATCTACGGCGTGCCGATGGAGGTCGAGCCGATGGCCTTCTATTATTCGGTCAAAGCGTTCGAGGAAGCAAAGCTCAACGAAAACGACGTGCCGAAGACCTGGGACGAGTTGTTGGCGGTTGCCAAGAAGCTGACGACGCCCAACCGTTATGGCGTGCTGTTCGAAACGACGCCTGGCTATTACCAGAACTTCACCTGGTATCCGTTTCTGTGGCAGGGCGGCGGCGAATTCCAGGGTAAGGACGGCAAGAGCGCCTTCGATTCGGCGGCCACGGTCCAGGCGCTTAAACTCTGGCAGGATGCTATCAATACCGGTGTGGCGCCGCGTCAGGTGGTCGGCGGCGGCTTCGACATCGTCGCCAATCTCGGGGCAGGGCTGTGCGCCATGCAGAACTGCGGCATCTGGGGCATTTCGGCGATGGACAACAACGCCAAGGACGTGCCCTACGGCATCTTCAAATTGCCGACACCTGCCAATGGCAAATATGTCACCGTCGGCGGTGGCTGGGCCTTCGTCGCCAATGCCGGGGGCAAGAACCCGGATGCTTCCGCCCAGTTCTGCGCCTGGGCGCTGGCCTCGATGGATCAGGGATCGATCGACCGGGTCGTCAACTGGTGCACGGTCGCCAAAAGCGACATGCCGCCGCGCAACAGCGCACTGAAGGCCGGCGCCGATGTCTTCAGCACGGGTAAGTTCGGCACCTTCGCCAAGGAAATCCACCCGGGAACGCGTGCCGAACCGCGGGTTCCGCCTGAAGCCTACAAGATCATCTCGGATGCCATCCAGTCGGCACAGCTTGGCGGGGTCGATGCCCAGCAGGCCGCGACGGCAGCCAGTCAGCAACTCGACGCGTTCCTCGCTTCCTATTCCGGCGCGCCGATCCTTTAGGTCCCCTTCCAGCATGCACGCAGACGAGATGAAATCGCCGGCCGCGGGCGCCAAATCCGCTCGCTGCCTTACCGCCAAGCAAAGGGAACGCTACGCCGCATGGCTGTTCGTCCTGCCCGATGCGCTCGGACTGCTGGTGTTCGTCGGCGTGCCGATGCTGCTGTCGCTCGCCGTCGGGTTTTTCGAGGTCAACGGCTTCGGCGGCTATAGATTCGTCGGGCTCGGCAATTATCGGCGCATGTGGAGCGATCCGCTGTTCTGGTCGTCGGTGAAGGTGACCGTGGCCTATGCCGTCATGCTGGTGCCGGCGCTCTACGCCGCCGGGCTGGGGCTGGCGCTTCTGGTGCAGAAGACCAACCGCTTCAACGCGGTCATGCGCTCGATGTTCTTTGCGCCGCAGATGGTCAGCCTGGTCGTCGTGGCGCTCGTCTGGCAACTCATGCTGGTCGAGAAGGTCGGCATCGTCAGCCGGCTGGCGCCGCTCGTCGGCCTCAGCGGAATTTCGCTGCTCGGCGATCCAAATCTGGCGCTGTTCACGCTGGTGCTGGTCAGCGTCTGGTTCCTGATGGGCTTTTACATGCTGATCTTCCTCGGCGGGCTCCAGGACATCCCGGCAGAGTATTACGAGGCCGCAAAGATCGACGGCGCCGGGCCGGTGACAAGCTTCTGGTACATTACCTTGCCCTTGCTCAAACCGACCAGCTTCTTCGTCCTCCTGGTCTCGCTGGTCGCGGCTGTCGCCGGCGGCCAGGTCTTCGACCTGATCTATGTGATGACCAAGGGCGGGCCCGTCAATTCGACCTCGGTGCTGATCATCTACATCTACAAGCAGGCGTTCCAGTTCGGCGCCTTCGGCTATGCATCGGCAATGGCATCGCTGCTGGTGCTGGCGCTGATGCTGGTCACGGTGTTCTTCTTCCTGCTGACGCGCGGCGGACGTTTCGAGCATGACTGACAGCCGAACTCCTTCCACGCGTTCGCAGATACGAGCGGCGAGGCTTGCCTGGATGCTGGCGACCGCGGCGCTTGGCCTGATGACGGTGTTCCCGCTTGTCTGGATGCTGGTCATCTCGCTCAAGCCGGCGAGCGACGTCTTCACGCCGAGCCTCATTCCGGAACAGCCGACGCTCGGCAATTTCCTCTATGTGCTGACCGAGGTGCCGTTCCTGCGCTACCTTTTCAACTCGTTCTTCGTGTCGGCGACGGTGACCGTCGCTGCGCTGTTCTTCCATTCGATGGCCGGCTATTCGCTCGCACGGCTGCGTTTTCCGGGCCGCGACATCCTGTTCCTCGCCATGTTCTCGACGTTCCTGGTGTCGCTACCGGTGATCATCGTGCCGCTGTTCATTTTGACGCGGACGCTGCACATGCTGGACAGCTATGCCGGGCTGATCATTCCGGCGATCTTCAACGCATTCGGCATCTTCCTGCTCAGGCAATACTACCTGTCGCTGCCGAGGGAGCTGGAAGAAGCGGCGATCATGGATGGCGCCAGCTATTGGCGCATCTATTGGAGCATCATCCTGCCGCTCAGCCGGCCGATCCTGTCGGCGTTGGCGATCCTGTTCTTTCTCGCCAACTGGAACGCTTTCCTGTGGCCGTTGACGATCACATCGGACCTCAACCTCTGGGTGGTGCAGGTTGCCATCGCAAACTTCAAGAGCCAGTACGCCGCCGCCTGGAATTATGTCATGGCCGCCTCGACCATCGTCGCCGTGCCGATGCTGGTCCTCTTCGTGATCTTCCAGCGCCAGATCATGGAATCCATCAAGACAAGCGGCCTGAAATAACCGCTGAAGCAAGAGGAGAAACACATGGATAATGCCGGCCTGTCGCCGCTTCGCGGGCTCGCCAAATTGCGCGATGCCAAAACCCGCCGGTTCTCAAGCTACGACCGCACCGGCGGCAATGACGACCGGCTGCATATTGAACCTGGCCAGACGCTGGTGATTGCCGAGCATTATGGTGCCGGCATCATCACGCATATCTGGGCGACGCTCGCCTGCAAGAGCGAGGACTTCCTGCGCAAGATCGTATTGCGCGCCTATTGGGATGGTGAAGAACATCCGAGCATCGAAACACCGATCGGCGATTTCTTCGGCATGGGCCATGCCCGCACCCGCAATTTTGCCAGCCTGCCGGTGCAGGCAAGTCCAGAGGATGGCAAGGCCTTCAACTGCTATTTTCCGATGCCGTTTGCCAGCCATATGCGCTTCACCGTCACCAATGAAGCTGAGGACGACCTGCTTTTCTATTACTATGTCGATCTCGAACTGCATGAGGAACTCGAGGAAGGCCTGGGCCGCTTCCACGCCCAATACAGGCAGCAGCGACCCGATGGCATCGACGAGACGGGGCTGGCCAACGAGCAGGTCCTGTTTGGCGGGGAAAATACCGACGGGAACGGCAACTACACCATCCTGGAGGCGGAGGGTCACGGCCACTATGTCGGCCTGCTCTATTCGGTCTATTCGCGGCGCCGTTCCCCTCTATGGGACTGGTATGGCGAGGGCGACGACATGATCTTCGTCGATGGCGAGCCGGGCATTTCCGTGCCGGATGCGGTGCGCAAGCCCGATCCGCGTATCGGCCCGAAGGCCGAACTGGTCGGCGATCGTGGCGAGACCAGCCCCGGCGCCAACGACGCATGGCCGCCGACGCTGCACGGCACCGGCACGGAAGATTATTTCAATACGGCATGGTGCCCGACACAGGACTACAGTGCGTCCTATCACGGCATCATCGCCGCCGGCGGGCCGAACTGGACCGAGCCGGTTACGCTCTATCGCTGGCACATAGAAGACCCGGTCATCTTTCACAAACGCATCCGGGTGACCATCGAGCACGGTCACGCCAATCGCCGCTCTGACGACATCTCGTCGGTCGCTTTCTGGTATCAGGCGGAACCGCACAAGCCGTTCGAAGAGCTTGCCGATGTCGAGAACCGCATCCCCACCTTTCGCGCGCCTTATCACAATTGGAACGCCGCCTTCGACGAGAAGAGGCGTTAGGCCGGGATGCGTTCGAGTTGAAGCGTGCATCCCGCGCTATCTGCGTCGGGGCGCGACCCTGCCGTAGCGCGCCGCCTCAGCTGCGAGGTGGAAGTTGCTGGACAGACCAGGTGTTGCCGTCGGGATCCTCAAAGAAGACAAATCTGCCCCAGGGAAAATCCTTGATATCGCTGACCACGATACCTTGAGCTGCCAGGTGCCGGTGTGCCTCATCAATATCGGGCACGACCAGTTGCAGGCCTCTTATGGATCCCGGGGGGCTGTCGACGAGGCCCTTGCCCATGGCAATCGAACAGGCCGAACCGGGCGGCGTCAATTGCACGAAACGTATCTCGTCGCTTACGGTGTGGTCGTGATCGAGATGAAAGCCGACCTTGCCGACATAAAAGGCGATTGCTCTATCGACATCCGATACGGGGACCGGGACCAGTTCCAGCTTCCAATCCATGACAGGCCTTTCGCAGCTTGATCGGCAAGTGGTGCCGAACACCGTGGACGACATCCGCCATCTTCCCAATGCCATTGTCGGCGCGGGCCGCTCATTCAGTCAAGAGATGTCCGGCAAGAGATATCCGGTTCGGGCAACGTGAGGACTGGTCTCATTGCCGGCCTAGACGGCGAGGCGTTCGGAACCGATGAGCGCAAGCCCAGTTAGGGGGACAAAGACGCATTTCGGATCAGCAGAGACGGCTTTCATGATCGGAACGCAGATGGCCGGATACGACCATGGGAAGGTTGCGCGCGCCGTTGACGTTCGAAGAGCTGCGCGCCTCGAGACGGCGCTCACCGAAGCTGGCGAAGCTCGTCGGCAGCGAAGCCGAAGCGCCAAGAGCAGACCTGACGCAAAGAGGCTCTCCGACCTAAACCGGCTTCCATCGCTTTGCCAGGCTATTTTCACAGGACCACGAAACAATTGTCTCCGGTCGCCGTTTCGCCCGCAGAACCTTTCGAGGAGGCGACGATGAGCACAACCGGCTTGGACGTTTTTGACAAAACGCTGCAACTAACAAACATCTGGCTCGACGAGATCATGGCGGATCTTGGTCCAGATCGCCACGTCGCCTGGCACACATTGGGCGCCGTTCTGCGAACCCTGCGGGACAGGCTACAGATCGGACTGGCGGCCAAATTGGGAGCCGAACTGCCGCTGCTCGTGCGCGGCGCCTACTATGATCGCTATCGGCCCGCCGACATGCCCGACAAGACACGCTCGCTCGAGGAGTTCCTGCAACACATCGCCGATGAATTGAAATCGACCCGTCCTGTCGATCCCGAGGATGCAGTACGCTCGGTATTTCGCGTGCTTGCACGGCATATCGACCTTGGCCAGTCGGCAAAGGTGCGAGATGCGCTGCCAAAGGAAATCCAGGCGCTCTGGCCTGAAAGCGTAGGCGTCAAATAGCGGCGATCCTGCTCATGCGGACGTGCGACGGACCAACTGCCACGAAACGCTGAAAAGGGTAGGTATTGCGCCCGGTGTTGCCGAAATCAATGAGATCAGATGATCGGCAAAATGGTCGTAGTGGGCCGTTTCAGGACCGATCGTCGTCAATGCCGTATGACTGAATTCGCCCTCGTCGATATTGCCACACCCGATGACCGCTATGTCGCCCGGCACGGAGAGCCCGGCCTCCTCGAATGCGTGCAGGGCGGTCACGGCGGCAAGATCGGATTCGACGAAAAGCGCGGTCGGCCGGTCCATGCGGGCGGCCAGCGCCGTGACATTGGCAAACGCAGCCTTGCGCGCCTCTGCACCGCCGATCACAAGGTCATCTCGCAGCGGAAGGCCGCGTGCTTGCAGGAAGCTGTGATAGGCGGCGTGACGGCTTCCGTTCACCGCTTGGGGGTTTAGAAACCTGCCGACGGTGTCCAGGTCGTCACGAACGCCGCACGATGTGTTCCGCAAGGCGATGGGCCTCCTCGGCAATCGCCAATATTATGCCTGATTTGCGCGTGGAGGCGAAATCCAACCCGGCGAAGTAGATGCCTGGCAGGGCGGCCACGCCATCCTCGTGAACAGGCTGTCCTTCCGGGTCGAGCAGACCGGAAAGCCTCACCCAACTGAAATCGCCCTTGAATCCGGTGCACCACACCACGGTCGTGATGCCGGACTCGGCAGCATCAAGAGAACGGACAGCCGGATTCGGCAGCTGCGCTGCGACAGTCTCCGCTGGGTCGGGTTCCGAAACGGGGGCATCGATTCCGGAGCGGCTGATGTATTCGTCGATATAGCGTTTGACGTTGGCGGAGGCCTCATCCGCAAAACGAACATGCTCTTCGAGATCGTCGGCGAATGACAGACGGCCGTCATCTTCGACGCCTGCGAACCGCCCCAGCAGCACGACACCTTGGGCGCCGAGCCCTTGCAGGCTTATCGTGTGTTCTACCCCAAGCAGACCACGAGGTGGAATGCGCCGCGCAAGTCGAATGATCTCGTCTCGACGCACGTCGAGAAATCCGCTTTCGACGAGCCAGAGCATGATGTCGCGACCTCTGTAGTGCCGCGAGAGCCGCCCGACCCGGCTGGTGGCAAGGAAGACTGTTCGGCCTGCTTCCGCCAGTTCTTCCGCGATCTGGGCACCGGACTGGCCGCTTCCGACCACCAGCACCGCTCCAGCCGGGAGATCAGCGGCGCTGCGATAATCAGAAGCATCGATCTGGCGCAGGCCCGGCGGCAACGCAGCGGCCCAAACTGGGCGCACCGGACAATTCAAGTTGCCGCTGGCGATCACCACGTTGCGTGCCAAAAGTGTTCCGCGCGAGGTGATCAGCCGATAGCCGCCATTCTCGTGCCCGCCGGCGAGCTCGGTCACCACAGTGTCCGGTTCGACCGGCAATTCGTTTCGCCTGGCGAAATCCTCAAGCAGGGCGACGAACTGGTTGCGCGTCAGGGCACCGAACGGATCCGAACCGTCATAGCAGTCGCCGGGCATGACGGTCTGCACGTTGGGCGTATTCATCCGGAAGGAATCCCACCGCTGGGTGCGCCAGGTCTCTCCGATGCGGCCGCGCTCCAATACGGCATGGCGCAAGCCTTGCCGAGCCAGCGAATAGCTGACGCCCAGACCGGCCCAGCCGGCCCCGACTACTACTGCATCAAGGACGTTGGCATTATCCGTCATTTGCCGCGGATCCGGAGGCTAGCGCCGTTGCAGCGCTGTGAGGCGGCACTGGCGCCATCAGCGTAACGCCTCTGCCAACGGACAACCGCCAAACAGCGGCCGATGCTGCCCGAACCCATTCCCTCGATCTGCATGGTTTCGCCCCCGACGCGAGGGCACGATAACAGTTTTATCGGGTCACGGCACGATCAAATACTCATCCGAAACCGGCAATGGTTGCGGCTTAACCTGGAAAGATTGTGAAACCGCCATCGACACGGATTACCTGCCCGTTGATGAAGCGCGCGCGCGGACCGGCGAGGAAGGCCACCGCTTCGGCGATCTCTTCAGGCTCCGCATACCGGTTCAGCGATTTCTTGCTCGAATCCATGCGCTGCGGATCGACCACGCGACTCGCCTGGAACCGTGCCGTCTTGGTGGCGCCAGGGCTTACCGCATTGACGCGTACGCCATCGTCGATCAATTCCTTGGCGAGGCAGCGCGTATAATGGACGACGGCCGCCTTAAGCGTTGAGTAGACCACCTCGGGTGAGCAGCCGATATGCGCTGCCGCCGAGGCGATGTTGATCACCGAGCCCGAGCCCCGCTTGACCATCGGCGGAACGAACGCCTGGCAAACCAACATCGTGCCGATGAGATTGTTCTCGGTTAGAACCTTGATGTCGTCGTAGTCGATGTCGAGTGCGTTGTTGGGACTGGGCTTTACGCCCTTGGCGCCGATGTCGCCGCCGGCGCAGTTGACCAGAATGTGCACGTCGCCGAGGTCCGCCTCGATCTTCCTCTTCATTTCGGCGACAGCTTGCTTGTCGCCTATATTGCCGGTGACCGCGGTCACCCGTGTCCCATGCTTCTCCAAGCCCCGGGCAGAGTCGCCGAGGTCCGCGAATTCACCATATTGAGATGGCCGGGCCCAATCGAGGTCGTGGACCGCGACGTTTGCGCCAAGTTCGGCCAAGCGGTCGGCCATCACGCGGCCGAGGCCGCGTCCCGAGCCGGTGACGAAGACGGTCAGGCCGCTGAGGTCTCGGGTGGTCATGCTGATCTCTCCATTGCAATGAAACCGAACTTCTTCATATTGGCGGCGCTGCGGCGGATCATGTCGAGCTCATACGAAACGAGCGCGCCGTCATTGTCGCGCTCCCATGGCGTGCGGTAGTCGGCGTCGTCCGCAAGACGGTTCGCGCGCGCAGCACTCAGGCAGGCCGCGAACTCGCGTGCGGTCTTCGGCGCATATCCGTTCCACCAGTCGTCCGTGAGACAGCGAACGTGACGGGCCTCCAGCGCGCCCGGTTCGAGCACCGCCGTCAGCGTGTCGTGGTGCTCGCCAAGGATGGCTGCCAGTTCGCCAAAAGGCACGGCGCCGTCGCCGATCGCGCAGCGGACCAGACGGTAGCCCTCATCCGTGAACTGCACGCGATAGTCCTTGAGGTGAACGTGGCGGACATAGGGTGCGATCCGCTGCGTGAAGGCAAGCGGCGCCTCGCCGACAGGAAAAGTGTTGCCGGTGTCGTAGGTGATGCCGACGCCCGGTCCGCCGAGCTCGCAGAACGCGACCAGTTCGTCGCTGCCGAAGTCCTGATGGTTCTCGATGCCGAGTACCCGGCCCTCGGCCGCCGCACGCGGTCCCCAATCTGTCAACGCAGCGCGGATCGTCGTATTGAACTCACTCCATTTCCGGCCCCAGGCGTTGCGGTCGCCGCACAGGACAGGCGTCAGTGCGATACGGATCGTCGTCGCCTCGAGCAGGCGCGCAGCCCGAAATGCGTTGTCCAGCGGACCTGCCACCAGCAGCCCGCCGCTCACCACGGGGACAATATCGAGCGCACTCATACGCTTGCGCAGCGCGACGATTTCGGCATCCGGCAAGTCGGTCAACCAGGGTTCGTAGATCTCGAGCGTGCGTGCGCCCAGTTCCTGCGCCAGCGCGATGAAGCCTTCCAGTCCCACGCCGTCCGGATTGTGCCGCGGCGTGCCACGGCCCTGCAGTCCGAGATAGTAGGTCAGTCCGTAGGGGTTGAGGCCGAGACGAAGCATCAGCTTGGCGGTTCCAATGGAGGGCGGAGAGGGGTCACTAGCGCAGGCCGGCATCGACGGTGATGGACTGCTTCGTGATCATGCGGCTGTCATCCGCTGCCAGGAAGAGCACGGTCCGTGCAATCTCCTCGCCCAGGAGGACGCGACGGATCAATTGCCGCTGCACCGTCTGGTCGACTGCCTCCTGCGTCTTGAACCACAGCTCGCGCTGCCGCTCGGTCATGACGGCGCCGGGTTCGACTGCATTGACGCGGATGTTGTCGGGTCCGAACGACCGCGCCAACGCACGCGTCAGCGCCACCACAGCCCCTTTGGCGGTGGCGTAGGCCACCATCTGGTCCGCTCCGAAACGCCAGGCAATGGAGGAGAAGTTTATGATCGAGCCGAAGCCGAGTTCCTGCATATGCGGATGCACAGCTTGAGCGGCGAAGAAGTGATGCCGGAGATTGATGTCGAAGCTGCGGTCCCAATATTCGGCCGTCACTGCGTCGATGGGATGGCGCTGATCATTGGCAGCGTTATTCACCAGGACGGCGACCGGACCAAGCCGCGCGCGCACGCCTTCTACCGACGCCTTTAACGCATCGACGTCGGTCACGTCGCAATGGAGATATAAGGGAGCCCGCCCGGCGGCACCGCCGAGCTCGCGCAGCAACGCCTCCGCTGGTTCGTCCTGCACATCGAGAAAGGCTACCCGGGCGCCATTCGAGGCGAAGGCGCGGACCATATCGGCGCCGATGCCGGAGGCGCCGCCGGAGATCAGCACGACCCGATCGGCCAAGCTCGGATAGGTTGCGAATTGTACGGACATCAAATTACAGAAGCGCCTTGGTTGTTGGATCGAACAGGCAGGCGCGCGACATATCGATGCCCAGCGTTATCGTCTCGCCCATGACGGGAGCGTCGTCCGGCTCGAAGCGGCCGGTGATCTCCAGGTCACCCAGCCTGAGCACGGCAAGCGTCTCGGCCCCGGTCGGCTCGACCAGCTCGACCGGCGCCTGCATGGACGCCACAGCAGGTTTGCGCGACTTCAGGTCGGTCGTGAAACGGTAGATGTGTTCCGGCCGGATACCGAGCACGACGTCCTTTGGCGCACCGGCGGGCATCGGCGCAGCAAGGGCAAGGCTGGCGTCGCTGCCGTCAGCGGCGCGTACCGAGATGCTGGTCGAGCCGGTAAGCCGCGCCGGGATGAAATTCATCGCCGGCGATCCCATGAAACCGGCAACGAACATGTTTGTCGGCCGGTCGTAGATCCGCTTCGGCGTGTCGAACTGCTGTACCGAGCCCTGGTTCATCACCGCAATGCGGGATGCAAGCGTCATCGCCTCGACCTGATCGTGGGTGACATACACCGTGGTCTTGCCGACGCGATGGTGGAGCTTCTTGATTTCGGTACGCATGTCGACGCGCAGCTTGGCGTCGAGATTGGACAGGGGCTCGTCGAACAAAAACAGCTTCGGGTCGCGGACGAGGGCACGCCCCATCGCAACGCGCTGCCGCTGGCCGCCCGAGAGCTGGCCAGGCTTGCGTTTAAGCAGCTGTTCGATCTGCAGGAGTGCGGCAACGCGCTGGACAGCTTCCGCTTGCACCGCTTTGGGCACGCCGCGGCTTTCCATGCCGAAGGTGATGTTCTGGCGCACCGTCATCGTGGGATAGAGGGCGTATGACTGGAACACCATCGCAATGTCGCGGTCCTTGGGTTGCACCGAGTTCACCAGCCGGTCGCCGATCCAAATCTCTCCCGACGTGACGGTTTCCAGGCCGGCAATCATGGCGAGCAAGGTTGACTTGCCGCAACCCGACGGACCGACAAGCGCGACGAATTCTCCGGTCTTAGCCTCGAGATTGATGCCGGAAAGAATCTCGAGCGAGCCGTAGCTCTTGTGAAGGTTGCGGATCATCAACGCGGACATGGGCGACGCCTCATTTGATGGCGCCCTGCGTGAGGCCGCGCACGAAGTATTTGCCACCGAACAGATAGATCAGCAGCGGTGGCAACGCGCCGATCAGCACGGCTGCGCTCATCACATCGTAAGCACGTGCAGTCGTGCCGCCGGCCGTGAGCGCGACCAACGCCGCCGTAATCGGCTGCTGCTGGCCCGACGTGAAGACGACGCCGAACAGATACTCGTTCCAGATGCCGGTGAACTGCCAGATGACGGTGACAATCAGAATGGGCGGCGACAGGGGCAGGATGATCTTGCGGAAGATTCGCCAGAAGCCGGCGCCGTCAATGCGCGCCGCCTTGATAAGGTCGTCCGGTATGCTGACGTAGAAATTGCGGCAGAACAGGGTGGTGAACGAGATGCCCTGGACGACGTGGATCAACACCAGCCCATATGTGGAATTGGTCAGGCCGAGCTTGCCGAGCAGGAACGCCCACGGCATCAGCGAAATCTGGCCGGGCATGAATACGCCGAGCAGCATCAGATTGAAGATCAGTTCGGAACCCCTGAAGCGCCATTTGGAGAGGATGTAGCCGTTCATGGCGCCGAGAATGGTTGAGATGATTGTGGCGGGGATCGTCATCGCCAGCGAGTTGAAGAAATTGCGCTTCATGCCCTCGCAGGTACCGCTGACACAGTAGGATCCCCAGGCCTGCGCCCACGCATCGAACCGGAAGCTGCGAGGTACGGAGATGAGGCCGTTGCGGGCAATCTCCGACTGCTCGCGCAATGAGTTGAAGATCACCACCAGCAACGGCACGAGATAGACCATCGCGAAAAGCGCCAGCACGGCATAAACAAGGAAGCGGCTCCAGAAATGCCGGCGCGTGGCTGCGGCAGCTTCCGGATCAAAGCCGGTCGGATTGGGGCGGGCCGGGTCAAAGCTGGCATTGGGGGCAATTTCAGCCATTGCGGCCCTCCGCCCGCCGGCGCCAGACGATCCACAACGAGTACGGCACCAGCACCACCGCGACTGCCGCGAGCATCATCATCGCCGCGGCGGCACCCTCGCCGATTTGCCCGCGCTGGAACATCAGGTCGTAGACATAGATGGCGGGGAAGGTGGTGGACACGCCTGGCCCACCCCGCGTCAACGCCGCCACCAGGTCGAAGGTCTTGATGGCGAATTGTATCTGAATGACCGCCACCGCCAGGAATATCGGGGCGATGGTGGGCAGGATGACCCTGCGATAGGTCCGGAAAACCGACGCGCCGTCGATTTGCGCGGCTTTGACGAGATCCGGATCGACCGACCGCAGACCGGCCAGGAAAAGTGCCATCGCGAAGCCGGACGACTGCCAGATACCGGTGATGATCACCGCATAGATCGCCGTGTTGCGGTTGGCCGTCAGGGCGAAGCTGAAGTCGGTCCAGCCAAGCCCGCGAACGAAGGCCTGGATACCGTCGACAGGGTTATAGAGCCAGCTCCACACCGTACCGGTGACGATGAAGGACACCGCCAACGGATAGAGGAAGATAGTGCGCCAAACCGCCTCGCCGCGGACGCGCTGGTCGATCGCGATCGCGAGCAGCAGGCCAACCGCCATCGAGCCAACGATATAGAAGCCGCTGAACAGGAAGAGATTCGTATAGGCGATGTTCCAGCGCCGGTTTGCCCAGAGCGAAGCGTAATTGTCGAGGCCGACGAACCCATAGGTCGGCAACAGCGACGAATTGGACAGCGAGATGTAGAGCGTCCAGAGCGTGAAGACGAAAACATAGACGAAGCTCGCCGCTATCGACGGCGCCAGCACCAGAATGGGCGCCATCGTGCCAAGGCGCTCGCGCCACGGACGGGTCGTGGCGGCTGCGGCCGGTACAATCAGGTCATGGGTGGACATCGGGCTGCTCCGGCGAGGTCTGGCCGGGCGCTTCGCCCCCGGCCATCATCGGCAGCGTCACTTCTGCGCTTCGGCCGCATCCGCCATCGCATTGGCCGCGTCCTGCGCACTCATGTCCGGCGTTGCTACAAACTCGGTGATGCTGTCCATGATCGCGCCGCGGACCTTTTGCGGCACAGTCATGTTGTGCGCCATCGAACGCACGAGCGTGCCGGCGGAGATCGAGGCTTGCAGATCCTTTTGCGAGAGTTGCTGGCAGGGATTGAAGCCGTTCGAAAGATCGACGTCGAGGCGGGCCGGGATGGATCCTTTTGTCTGATTGAAAATGGTCTGGAACTCGGGCGACAGGATGATGCTGGCAAGCAGCTTCTGCCCCTCGATATAGTCCGGGTCCTTCTGCTTGAAGAACACGACTGAGTCTGAATTCAGGATGAAGCCAGGCTTGCCCCAATCGGTCGGTGCCTGGGCGCAGACATAGTCAGTGCCCTCCTTGAAGCCGCCAGCCGTCAGCAGGCCGATCGTCCAGTCGCCCATGATATGGAAGGCGGCCTCGCCGCGGCCGACCAGGTGCGACATGGTATCCCAGTCACGCCCATTCATGCCGGGGTCCATGTACTTCGAGGTCATGGTGCGGAACTGCTCGAAGGCCTTGACCATGCCGTCGCTGCGCATGGCATCGACGTCGCCCTCGACGAAAGCTTTCTTGTAGAGATCGAGGTCCTGACCGTACACGACAACTTCGAAAACCGTCGAGTCGGTCCAGTCGGCGGTCGAGTGCGAAATGCAGATCTTGCCGCTGGCCACGATCTTGTCGCAGGCGGCGTTGAATTCCGCCCATGTCTTCGGCATCTCGGTGACGCCCGCGTCCTTCATGACCTTCGGCGATGCCCACAGCCAGTTGATGCGGTGGATGTTCATCGGCGCCGCCACCCAATTCCCGGTCGGCTTCATCACCGGCAGCAATTCGGGAGCGACGACCTTCTCCCAATTTTCCGCCTTCGCCAGGTCGTCGAGATTGGCTGTCATGCCCGTCTCGTTCCATTCGGCGATCTCGGGGCCTTTGAGCTGCACAGCGGGAGGTGCGTTGCCGGCGATCACATCGGCACGCAGTTTGGCCAATGTGTTGGCTGTATGGCCTGCGATCGAGGTCTGCTGCCAGGCGCCGCCCTTGGCGGTAAACATCTCGCCGAGCTTGGCGATAGCCTGGGCGTCCGATCCGGTCGCCCATTGGTGCAAGAGGTTGGTCTTGGGCTCCGCGAGTGCTGTTCCGGTAAGCAAGGTGAAGGCGGTAGCGGCCGCAAAGGCCGTCCTCAGATATTTCATCGTTTCACTCCCATATGTGATGCACGGTTCGTATCGACCGCTTGTGGTCCGCGATTTGAGATCGTGGCCGGTGAGATGCAGTAATCTCCGTTCTTTCCAAGATGACATATTTGGGCTATCAGTCAACGTCCTTTGTGCTCATC
The DNA here is from genome assembly GCF_040318415.1 of Mesorhizobium sp. M1163. Classification (NCBI taxonomy): domain Bacteria; kingdom Pseudomonadati; phylum Pseudomonadota; class Alphaproteobacteria; order Hyphomicrobiales; family Phyllobacteriaceae; genus Mesorhizobium; species Mesorhizobium sp. M1163. The sequence goes on from NZ_JAMYMF010000004.1 coordinate 297,398, forward strand.
ATGAACAAACCTTCGCTTAGAAATTGGCTGATCGACAGGCCGTCCGCGTCGCCGGAGAGCCTGATCGTCCGATGCCTGCGTGAGCGCGGCGTGCTTTCTGCATCGCAAATTACCCGCATTACCGGTTTGGCGCGGTCGACGGTTTCAACCGCGCTCAATGGCTTGAGAAAATCGGGGATGGTGATCGAATCCTCGGCCCATCATGACGCGGCCAGGGGTATTGGCAGGCCTGCCACGGCATTGACGCTCAATCCCGCTGCGGGCACCTGCGTCGGCATCCATCTGGGCCTCGACGAAATGCGATGCGTCGTCGCCGACGTCTCGCATTCTTTCATTGTCGAACAAACTATCCCCATGGGACTGGACTACCAGCCGCAGCAGGCGGCCCAGCTCGCCAAGTCAGTAATTGCCCGATGCTATGAAGAGAACGGTCTGCCGATGGCGGGGCTCCTGGGGGTTGGGGTCTCCGTCTCGGGCCCAGTCAGCCGCGAAGGAGTGGTGCTGCGCGCGAGTATCGTTCCGACCTGGGCCGGGGTCAACATCCGCGATGTGTTCGGGCCGGTCCTCGAACAGCCGATCTTCGCCGACAATGAGAGCAACTGCTCGGCCATTGCGGAGCTGATGTGGGGGGCTGCCGTAGGCCAGGACGATTTCGTGCTGTTCAAGGTCGATCTGGGGGTCGGCGGGGCCATTGTCCAGCATGGCCGGCTGGTAAGCGGCATCGCCGGCGGCGCCGGCGAATTCGGGCATATCAGCATCGATCCCGGCGGTGACCTTTGCCGGTGCGGCAATCGCGGATGCCTGGAGCTCTATGCCAGCTTTGCCCGGCCGCTCG